>JAKFDW010000057.1:0-22408 GCA_036675955.1 Orrella sp.
AGCACGATATCCGCATTGGCGATGCCCATGATCACCTGCTTCCCGGTGATCAAGCCAATGACCAGAACCGCCGGAACGGTCAGGCCCACGGTGGACACGAAGGCGCCCAGACAGAGATTCATGGACCGCTGCATTTCATTGTTCACGGCCGCTTTGATCGCCGTGATCGATTCTGGCGTAAATACGATGATGGCGATGAGAACCCCGCCCACCGCGACGGGTGCGCCGGAGGCAGCAATGCCAAAGTCCGTGACAACAGCAAGGTGGTGAGCAAGTAAAACGATAGGAAGAATAAGGGCCACCAGTACACAGGAGCGAATCGCGAGGGCGCGCACCGAGTACGGACCTGGTGCAGATGTGCTGGAGTCCTGCTCCATCGGTGCAAGATCCATGCCATTGATCGTCATCGATCCTTGCGGTGGCTGGACGAAGTACCGCCGATGACTGCGCATCTGCATCCACAAGAAAACTCCGTACAGCAGCGTTGTCAGAACCGAGATGCCAACCGCCTGCTTTGCCGAGAATTCTCCTGCGATGCTTGAGTAATTGGGCAGCACCAGCGCGACGCCGGTGAGAAGGACGATCATTGAGAGGTAGGCGACTGCACCTTGCGCATTGAATTCCTGGTCGCCATGACGAGCCGAACCGGCAATCAGGCAAATGCCTGTCACCAGATTCAGGATAATCATCATCACCGCAAAAATGGAATCCCGTCCGATGGTCGGAAACTGTCCGGGACCAAGCAGCACGGATGCGATCAGGATCACTTCGATCAAGACGATCGACAGCGTAAGAATCAGTGTGCCATAGGGCTCGCCCAGTTGATGCGCCAGGTGGTCGGCTTCACGCACGACACCAAATGAGGTCGCCAGGATGGCAGTAAAGAGTACGATGAAAGCGATCGCTGCTGTCGTTGCGTTCAGTGGCTCGCCAAGCCAGTCCGCGCCGAAAAGCATGAAAAGCCCTACCACCAGCCACGAGCTAAGTAGCCTGAGCCAGGTTATTGGCGGGATGATTTGTTTCAGTCCGGGGCGTTTCATTGGCCTGCTCTCCCTTTTGCGTGGGCGACACCAGCATTGGAGAAACGGGGCAGGTCGGGAATATGGTGCGAAAGTGCACGGACGGGGACATGCGGGTTAGCCATTATGTACTTCACCAGAAGTATAGGGCCGTCCCATTGCCGTGATGCCGTACCGAGGTCGTCCTCGGTCAGGTTTGAATTGATCTATTCAAGCGTTCGAAGTTTATCATGCGAAGTCCGGGCTACCACAGTTGGCTGACCGCAGCAGGAAGCCGCTAATAGAGCGCACGGCTAGTATTACAACAGGCCTTCGCGAGCCTGCCGGGATGATGTCCCTTGACCTTATATGACATTGCCATCTCCTTTCAGTTGGGCGTAATCATGACGCCCGTTGGGCTTGCCGAGCGCTTCTGTGATGCTTCCAATGCCCGCTCGCGGCGTCCGAGGAAAAAACCGCAAAATCCCCAGCAGACAGCCAGCAGTGCGCCAATGATCATGGCAATCGCCGGGCTGTCACTGACCAGATCGATCCCCCGCTTTACCCAGCCGCTGATGGCATCGCCACCCCGGTAGACAACGGTATCGATGAAGTTTTTGGCTTTGTATTTTTCTTCGGCTGGAACCACGGTGTAGAGCATCTCGCGGCCAGGCCTGACCAGGGCATACTCGCCCACGCGGCGTATGACCATGACGATGACGAACACCGTAAATACTGGCGCAGCCGCCAGCGCAAGAAATCCTGCGGCCATGGCAATGGGCACCGACACAAGCAACACGCCGACGCCCAGCCGTTTCGCCAGTCGTCCCGTCACCAGCACCTGCATGAGTAGCGACAAGGCCTGTACGACCGTATCTATCATCCCGAAAACCCGGGTTTGTTCTGTGCGGTCAGGGAAGTACTCGGCCACCAGGCGGGCTTGCTCGAAGTACAGAAAGGTATTGATGCTGGCAAGCAGCAATACGAACAAGGTGATACCCAATAGATAGGAAGAGCGCGTCGTCGCGGTGGCGCCGGCAAAAGGATTGCCGCCCAGGGGCTTGCGCCGGGAAGTCGTTGTATCGGTGCCTTCCTCTTGTGGATGAGCGTCTCTCCAACGATGCAGCCATGCAGCGGCGGCGGCGCTGGCCAGCAACATAAACGCGGAGATAAGCAGCAGGCCCGCGTGCCCCACTGGGCCGACCAGGATGGTTCCGAGTAACGGCCCGGCCAGCCCGCCTATGCTGGCGCCGCTGGCAATCAGCGCGAACGTGCGCTTGGCCTGTGAGGCCACGAAGACATCGGCGAGCACGCTCCACGCCAACGATATGGCGATCAGATTGAAGACGGAAAGCCAGATGTAGAAGGCTCGGGCCAGCCAGACATTGTCCGGCTCCGTCCAGAAACTTGCCGCAAAGGTAAGCAATACCATCGCACATCCGGCATACACCCAGGGCAACAGTGTTCGTCGGGGCAGTCTGGATGCCAGCCAACCAAAAATGGGCAATGTAATCAGAGTCGCTACAAACGTACCGGTGAACAACCATTGAAGATTACTCACGCCGCCTGCGATTCCCATGGTCTCGCGCACCGGGCGCAACATGAAATAGGCTGTGAACAGCAGAAAGAACATCAGCAAGCCGGCTATGACAGCTTGCGCTTCCCGTTGCTCTACGTTGAACAGCCTGGCGATGCCGCTTTGTATAGGCCTTGAGGGCTCATTCATCACATGATCTCCTAGCGTTTTTTCTGTTGGCGTATAACGAATAATAAGACCGTCGCTCGTCTGGATATGGGCCGAACAAAATCCTGACACCATCGACAAGGCACGCAAGGATTACGACACGCGCGCAACCGCAGCGCAGCCCTGACTTAGAGCCGCCCGCGGCAACTGAGTTGCCCATGCACGGTCAAACGGCTCACTGGGTTTGATGCCGACCGGCTAGCATTTTTTTGCCCAATTCGGCATTCCCGAATTGTTGGCAAGCGTGTGTGCGCTCACACTGCAATCCTGGAAATCTGTCAGGAGAGCACCGTGCAAAAACCACAACGCAGGCAAGGCGGCCAGGGCATGACCGAATACATTATTGTGGTCGCGCTCGTCGCCGTGGCCGCCATCGCCGTGTACCAATTGTTCGGTCAGGTTGTGCGGTCACAAACGGCTGCGATGGCCAAGGAACTCGCCGGAGAAGACGGCTCCGAACAATCGCGAATGGCCCAGACTGCCGCCGAAGCGGCTGCCGCTCAAACCGCCGCCAAGACCCTCAAGTCATTTACCGGTAATTCGGCGGCCCAATGAGGCTCAAAGCGTCCTCCGTGCCGGGCGCCCGGCAGCAAGGCCAGGCCTTGGTCCTGGGCATGCTGCTCGCAGGTGCGGCCATCGTGGTTTTTATCAGGTATTTCGCCACGGGCCAGGTGGTGGCCGCCAAGGCCAGGCAGTTGCATGCGCTCGACGCAGCCGCCTATAGCGGCGCGTTGACGCAGGCGCGTGGCATGAATTTCATGGCTTATATCAACCGCGCTCAAATCGGGCACCAGGTCGCCATGGCGCATCTGGTCACACTTGGTTCGTGGGCGTCTCTGGGCGGAACCGAAGCGCGTCAATTGTCCAGCGGAAATCCTCCGGCCCACCTGATCTCAATGATGTTCGGTGCCGACCATGGGGCTGCTTATCTCTCGGCAAAAAAGGCTGCCGGCTTCGATGCGCGTGCCAGTACGCAGGGTGAACTGGCCCAGGCTTATGCCGATCACGACGAAACCGTGCGTTCGGTGCTCACGACCGTACAAAGCAGTGTTGCAAGCGGCTTGCCACAAGCGCGTGCAGCCGCCATGCAGGCTGTACTGGCCCGGAATTATCCCGACTTTCCCGTTGGCCGCGATTTTGACCTAACCATCGATCACGACAATTGGCCCGGATACGTGCAGCACTATTCCGGCCGGCAGCAGCTACGTTCATTTGTTGAAGACATAGCGCAGATGTATGGCTTTCTGTCGCCGCGTAACCATACCGCGTCCAATCCGTGGTCCGTCGACGTCCGATGCCCCCAGCTAAGGCATGAACTGCGTCGGCGTGGTCGCACGGAGCTCGACGGTTCCGGGCGCTGGCAGTCCATCGACACGCAGTCCTACCATGCCTTGCGGTCAAATAAATGGATAGGCTGCTACTACCGCGAATACAGCATGGGGTGGGGCTGGATACCCAGCGCGACCCGGCCGGTAATGACAGATTCCCACGTCGAGGAAGCGCCCGCCGATTTCTCGGCCCAAGACTTTTGGCGCTGGGTTAAAGAGGCCACCGATTGGGACATCGTTTCAGGCAGCGATAACCCGCTGGCCAATTCCAGGGCCTCGGCGAACCGGCAACGCTGGCAGGGCGGCGGCCTGCCGGAATACATCGACATCAGCCAACAAGGTGGCGATGCGGCCTTGTCATTCGGTGTAACGCTGCGACATCCTGGTCCGCAGGGCCTTACGATCACGACACAGAGCGCTGCCGAGACCTTCTTCGACCGGCCCCATCCGCGTCCGGACGGCAGGCGCGAGCACGCTAACCTGTTTCATCCTTATTGGCAGGCGCGCCTGGCCGCTCATGTCGACTTGCCCGACCGGAGCGCTACGCGATGAATACTCCCTTAATGCCAGGTCTGGAATGTTCATTGCGGCGGTCTTTCCGATCGCATGGCCGATCACCCCAGCGTGGGCAGGCTTTGGTCGAAGGCTTGGTGGTCTTGCTCGTGCTGCTTTCTATATGGGTGGGCATTGCGTGGTTGGGACGTTTCCAGGACATGGCCTTGCAGGCAACACATGCCAGCCGGTATGCCGCCTTTGCCTTAAGCCGCGATCCCGATGCACCAGTCGAAGCTGATATGCGTCGATACTATTTTTCGGGCAGCGCCCATCAGTGGTCCGATCGGCGGGGCGAACGGCTCTTGAGCCCAGGTCTGGAAGAGGTGACGCTGCGGGCAGATCGCCAGACTGTGCTGGCCGATCAGGCCCAGGCGGGAGGTCCTGTAAATAATGCAGGTATCTTGCGCGAGCAGTGGCATATCGAAGACACCGGCATATTGGCCAGCAATATTGCCGTCTCGCCCCTGGCTCGATCCGGGCCTGCTACAGCAACCGATTCTTTCACCGGATTGAATTACTTCGACCGGCAGCAACTTGTAATGCGGCGCCATACGGCCATTCTGACCGGCTCCGGGCATGCGTCCAGCGATGCCGTCTCCCAACAAGTGGTGGCGGACTCCGCACTTGCATGGGGCCAAAGCGCTGGCTCTTCATACGCGCGCGGCCAGAGCGTCGCGGCCGCCATGTCGCAAGTGGACGCAGCCTGGAACCGTGCGGAGCCCATTTTCGATTGGCTGGGCCCCTGGGCCGGTCGAGTACCCGATGCACATCTTGGGAACTAGGGACATGAACAGACGCATAAGAACAGAATCGACAACTGCCTTCAGTCATTGGCTACGTCAGGCAAGCAGCATGCAGCAAGCCTTTATGTTTGCGAGCCTTGCGCTGCTGTCCAGTCAGGCCTGCGCCGCGCTTCCAGCCCATGCTGCTCATAAGGTGGAAGATCGCCTCGCGACCCTGGCGGCAAAGCAATTCCAGTGGGATCAATACGAGGTCATGCAATTATCCGGCACGCCATCCTACGTAAAGTCTTTTACTTCCGCTGATCCTGCTATCGAAGCGGCCCAGGCACTGGCTGTCCACACCGATATCTTCCAGCGTATGCTGACGTTCAAAAATAAAATCGTACTGTCAGGGCTGGAGCCGGACTGGCATTGGCTGGCTGAAATCGAAGCGTCGCCAGATGGATCCCGCGGCTATGTGTCGGCGCTGTATGTCGACGCCAAGGGCGCGAACCCGACCACATCGGGCGCGGACCGCTCGTTTCAGTGGCTGCCTGCTGGCGCCGCGAGACGATTCAGCCTGCACTCGTCCGAAAACTCGAATACCGTCATTCAGCACGTGTACAGCATAGCGCTTCCTCCCGATAAGATCTTCGCCTATGTCGGCCGCCGATTGCGTGGCGAAGGGTGGGCGCAAGACCCCACATTTACCGCATATGAATCCGGCTCCTGGCGTCGCAAGAACGCGCGCATCATGCTGTTTCCGCAGGTCAATGCGGATGGAACCTCTTTGTTTGTTCACTACATCGAATAAATCATAGTAAGAAGGAGCTACCATGCGGCTGCCCGTCGTAAACCGATCTACGGCCATGCTGTTGCTGGCCCTCATAGCAGGCCTGTGTGCAGCCTGGGCGGCACGCCAGCACATTCAAAGCCGGGTTCAACTGCTCGAGGATCAAGCCCGAGTGCCTATGGTGAACCGTGTCGTGGCTGCCCATGATCTGCCTGTAGGCACACGCCTGGGTCCTGAACACCTTGCTTTGCGGTCATTTCCCGCATCTGTGGCGTCCAGCGACAGCATTCCTCCAGAACGCCATGGCGAGCTCAGCGGCACCGTGTTGCGCTCGCCCTTGCGCGGAGGCGATCTCGTTCTTCCTGTCCATGCCATGGCGCAGCAGCAAACTGCCTTTTCATCCCACCTGGCAAGCGGCCGCAGGGCCATCACGATGCCGGTGGATGCGATCAATTCCGTGTCCGGCTTGCTGCAGCCTGGCGACCTCATTGATCTCTATGTGTCATTCGAATACCGGCGGCGCCGCATTACCGCCCCATTGCTGCAAGGGGTGCTGGTATTGGCAACGGGTACGAACACTCAGCTTGCGCACGACACTACGCAACTGCGCCAGGGCGCGTACGCCACGGTCACGCTCGACGCCGCTCCTGAAGACGCGGTAAAGCTGGTCGCGGCAAGGCAAAGTGGCACCATTACCGCCGTCCTGCGTCATCCGAACGATGGCGCGGCGACCCAAAAGGCGGTGCGCGGCGACCTTGCGAGTCTGTTGGGAGTAGACACGGCGACACCACCGCCGGCCAACAAGAAGATTCCGGTTATCTATGGCAACAAGGCCATCACGAATGTACCTCGGCTTACACCCGGGTCGCCTTCGCCTCGACAGAGCAGTGGACTGTTTGATTTGCCCTATGCGCCCGAACTGGTCAGTGCCTGGATGCAGTCCGTCTCGGAATCCAACGACACATCGCGTATTTATGATCTGGCGGCCGTCCCCGTGATGCAGCCCGACGTGTCAGCGGAATAGGATGTCGGCAATGATGAGCAATCTGTGCCGTGGTGTTGTTGCCGTGTTGCTTATCACGGTGCCAACCGGTTTGGCCGCCCGCCAGGATACGCTCTTGAGCCTGCAGGTCGGTGAGGTCAAGGTGCTGGGCATTCCAGACGTCGCGCGCATCGCCGTTGGAGACGGTCATGTCCTGAACGCTGTAACCACCGAAGAGAAAGAGGTCATTGTTTTCGCCAGGCACGAGGGATCCAGTGCCTTGCAGATCTGGTCTTCCAATGGGCAGCGCCATCGGTATCAGGTGGAGGTGGCTCCTGAAGGGGCGCGCCAGATACAGAATGAACTCCGCAGCGCCCTGGAGCGCATCCCCAACGCGAAGATCTCGAACCTCGGCGATAAGTTGATGGTAGAAGGTGACGACTTATCCGATAGCGATCGTGAGCGGATCGCCGAGCTTGGGAAACGCTATCCGCAGCTGCTGGATTTCACCAGCCCGGTGGGTTGGGATCGCATGGTTCTGCTCGATGTCCAGGTTGTCGAAGTGCCTCGCGTGCAGTTGCGAGAGCTTGGCGTACGTTGGAATACGGCGGCCGATGGCGGCATCAATGCCGGGCTTTCATGGGATGGCGGTTCCAAACGCTTGACAGACCGCCCCGGATTGCCCGTGGTGCCGATGCCATTTCCAGCGACGGTCGCCGCCGGGTATTTCGGTATCAATGCATTGTTGTCGGCGCGCATCAATGCCATGGCGCAAACCGGCGAGGCTGTCGTACTGGCCCAGCCACAGCTGCTTGCGCGTAGCGGAGCAACCGCCGAGTTCCTGGCCGGAGGCGAGGTACCGTATTCGACCGTAGACAACAACGGAAACACGAACACGGCATTCAAGCCTTACGGGGTGTCGCTCAGGATTACGCCTCAAATTGAACGTAACGGCGCGGTACGTTCGCGCATCGAAGTCGAGGTCAGCTCGGTGGATGCTTCCATTTCCGTGCCCAATGGGCCATCGCTAAAGACCAGGCGGGCAGCCACTGAATTCAATGTGCGTTCAGGCCAGACCCTGGTGCTGGCGGGGTTTCTGTCGCGGGACGAATCCCGCAATGTCGACAAAATGCCTGGGCTTGGTGATGTTCCAATTCTGGGCCGTTTGTTCAAATCGACCCGTTATCAGCGTAACGAGACCGAACTCGCCATATTCGTCACTCCAGTCGTCGTGGCGCCTGACCATCCCGATCTGATGCGCCGTGTTCACAAAGGCCAGGAAATACTCGACTCAGCCTTTCCCGCCGAGCAGCTCATCAATGTACCGGTGCGTCCTGTCAGTATCTTGCCCAGCCCTTTGCCGGTTCGTTCGGCGCCTGGCTGGGACCCATGGACGGGTGAGGGCTCGCAGTGGGGAGAGGGCGGCCCATCGTCATTGGCAGATTCATCATCCGTGGTAAATCCATCATCCGAAGTCCTTATCGCGGAAAAACACACCCGCGAGGGCGTGAATCAATACGATTTTCGGGAGTAAACAATGCTTGAAATGGAATTGTGTTTTGAAGACGGTACGGTGGACATGCTAAAAACCGCGCTGCCGCTGGATATTGGCAGAGGGCCTGGCTGTGGCTTGCGGCTTAAAGCATGGCGGGTCGCGAAGCGCCACGCGCGCATAGAGCGTCGCGAGGGCGGCCTGTTTCTTGAGGACTTCGGCGCGTTGAGCGGGACGCTGGTCAACGGGCAGCGCGTAACACAGTACGGCCCCCTTGTCGCCGATGATGAAATCGTGATCGGTCCCTGTCTCATCCGTTTATGTGGGCATATGGCCGACTGCTTGGCAAATCCGGCTATGGAAAATAATCCGCAGTCCGATCCTCGTGCCACGGATGCGCCGGAAATCGCTGATGATCAGGGGCCTGGACTGATGCAAGCGGCCGTGATCGGTAAGCCGTTGGCGGACGCCATGGCCTTGGCCCATGCCACGACGGAACCGGGGCTGGATACCGTTCTTCGCCATCGCCGACGCCTGCATGGGGCGCTCTTAGAGGCGCTGGATCTGCGACGCCGCGATATCGCCACCATGAGCGATGATGCCTTGCGCAGTGAAGCGACGACGGCCATGCGCGAGATCATTGCGCACGATACAGAACTGCCTGCTTCGATGAATCGGAAAGCACTGCTGACCGAAGTGGTGGATGAAGCGGTCGGGCTGGGCCCTCTGGAACCATTGCTGGCGGATCATGTCGTTACAGAGATCATGGTAAATCGCCATGATGAAATCTATATTGAGTCGGGAGGCCGGCTGGTCCGCCATTCCGCGGCCTTCAGCAGCGAACAGGCTGTGCTGGGGGTTATCGAGCGTATTGTTTCCCCGCTGGGGCGCCGGATCGATGAAAGCTCTCCCATGGTGGATGCTCGGCTGCGGGACGGGTCGCGCGTCAATGCCGTAATTCCGCCGGTAGCCTTGCGGGGAGCCAGCATCACGATACGCAAATTTCCGCGCGGCCGGCCCGGGATGGAGGATCTCCTGCGGGTTGGGGCACTGGATGAATCCATGCGCGATTTTTTGTCGGCTTGTGTCCAGCATCGGAAAAACATCATAGTGTCTGGCGGGACGGGTTCGGGCAAGACTACGCTGCTCAATATATTGTCCAACTGTATTCCTGCCGGCGAGCGCATAGTCACCATTGAAGACGCGGCTGAACTGCGATTGAATCACCAGCACCTGGTGGCCCTCGAGGCGCGGCCGGCAAACCTGGAGGGCCGGGGCGAAATCAATATCCGCGACCTGGTCCGCAATGCCTTGCGCATGCGGCCCGACCGCATCGTCATCGGCGAGTGCCGCGGCGGCGAATCCTTCGATATGCTGGCCGCGATGAATACAGGGCACGAAGGGTCTCTTACCACTCTTCATGCCAATAGCCCGCGCGATGCGCTGGCTCGGCTGGAGACCATGATCCTGATGGCCGGCATGGATATTCCCTTGGCGGCCGTACGGGAACACATAGCAACCAGCATCAACTTCATCGTACAGCAAGCCAGGCTGAGTACTGGAAGACGGCTTATTACGTCCATAGTCGAAGTGACCGGCATGGAGAGCGGCAGAATCCAGACTCAAGAACTTTTCCGCTATGAGGCCGGCCCGCCGGCAGTGTTTTCCGGCTGTGGCGCCATCCCTGAATGTTTCCAGGACGAAACAGGGGTGGCGCGGCTGCCCATAGCCTGGTTCGACAAGCGCACGCCTGCTTGCGACACGATGTGTTCCTTTATTCGATCCGATATTCCGGGGTCGGAACCGGCCGCTTGACGACCTGGAGGAAAGACGCTCATGGTAATCATTCTTCTATTTTCCGTCACCGTGCTGGTGGCGGTATTGAGCTGGTTCCTGCAAAAATCGCTCGGACAGGCATACGCTCGCTATCGCGCCGCGTTCAAGAAGGAGGCAACGCAGCGTATGAGCGAGTTCTTCCTCTTTCTGGATCCCGCCCAGCTTTGGTTTGCCAATGTAATGGTTTGTGCCTTGCTTATCGGCCTGGTTTATATAGGGACGGGATCGCTGTGGATATCCGGAGGAGCGGGCACGCTGGCTCTGGTGGCTCCCCAGTACAGCATCAAACAGTTGAAACGCCGGCGTCTGCAACATTTCGACGAACAGTTGCCTGATCTGCTTCAGGCGCTTGCGGGCGCATTGCGCGCGGGATCGGGCGTGCAATCGGCCCTGCGACACATTGTCGCCCAATCGCCGGCGCCGCTCGCGCAGGAATTCGGCCTTATGCTGCGTGAGCAACGCATGGGTGTCTCGTTTGAGCAGGCACTGGCCCACCTGTATCAACGCATGCCTACCGAGGGCGCCGGGCTGGTGGTCTCGTCATTGAAGATCGCAGCCCAAAGCGGTGGCAGCCTGGCAGAAACGCTGGAGCGCATCGCTTCGACCTTGCGCGCCCGCTTGCATCTGCTTGGGCGCATAAAGGCCTTGACGTCGCAAGGGCGACTGCAAGCCTGGGTCATGGCCTGCCTCCCCCTTGCGCTGGGCGTGGTGTTGAATCAGCTCGATCCGGATTCCATGCGGGCACTATGGCACACACCCATGGGCTGGATCGTATTGGCCGTTATCGCGGTCCTTGAGCTGCTCGGAATATTCTTCATCCGGCGCATCGTCAATATTCAGGTATGACCCATGTTCTTCTGGATCAGCTGTGTCGCCGCGGGTCTGTCACTGTGTCTGGTGGTCTGGGTTTTTACACGTCCTGTGATCGCTCAAGAAACCGATATAGGCAGTGCGTCACATGGTGCGGTCTTCAGGTTGGCCTGGCCATGGATACTCGCCGTTTCCCGGCTATGCGGGCCGTTCATTTCGTGGCCGACTCGCGAGTTGCTCAGGCGACGCATTCAGGTCGCCGGCCTGGCTTTCTCGTGGAAGCCCGAATATGTGGTCGCTCTTCAATGCCTTGTTTTCTTCCTCACTGTACTGGTTGGATCGGGGGGCTTATCTGTTTTCTTCAATATATCGATGCTGCACAGTGTGTTGCTCGCCACGGCAATTGGGCTGGCTCTGATGTGGTGGCCGAGATTATGGTTGCGCGACATGGGGCTGCGCCGTCAAGCCGTGATGCTGCGTGAATTTCCTTTTCTGCTCGATATGACTACTTTGTGCGTCGAAGCAGGGCTGAATCTTCAGGGCGCTTTGCAACAGGCCGCCCATCATGGTCCTGAAGGTCCCCTGCGTGGCGAATTGCGGCACGCTCTGGCCGATATGCGCGCAGGCATGCCACGACTGCAAGCGCTGGACGACCTGGCAGGGCGAACAGGGCTTGTGGCGGTTCGCAGTCTTGTGACAGCCTTGTCGCAGGCCGATCAGCTCGGTATGAGCCTGGGGCCTTTGCTGCGATCGCAGTCGGAACAGCGGCGCGCCGAACGTTTCCTGCGGGCTGAAAAGCTGGCCCTCGAGGCGCCCGTGAAAATGCTTTTTCCCATGGTGCTATGCATTTTCCCGTGTACTTTCCTGGTTATCGGCTTTCCCATCGTCATCAAGATCATGGGAACGGAATTCTGATGCGCTTGCATGGCCGGCTTGTTGAACATGGTCCCCAAGCGCCCGCAGGCCAAAGCCATGCGCGAGATCGGCGTGTTCCTTTTCATGCTGCGAATTTGTAGCTCAACAATCGACTCTCAAGTGCAGTGAGCGTCGGGCTTTCGACCCGGTGGAAATGGGCGAATGATGCCTCTGCGAATAGGCCGACATTATGATGAACGATATGGCAGATGATGCGGTGTCCGCGCTCACCCTACACAAGGCCACGGGCTTTTGGAGCCGACTTCGCGGCCTGCATGCCTGGCCCGTTCTGCCCTGGCATACCGGCTTGCACCTGTCGCCATGCCGGGCCATTCACACCTTTGGAATGACTTACGCAATTGACGTGGTGTTCCTGGATGCATACGGTAAGCCCTTGAAGCAGATCAGCGACCTGGCGCCTGGCCGGGTGGCATGCTGCCTGCGCGCTGCATCTTCCGTCGAGCTGCCGGCGGGGTATTGTCTGGCATATCCGGCGTATTCCAGCGCTATAGAACGTTGTCTGCATCCTTGTCGCCATCGGCATCGTCATGGCCCTCGGCCGGATAATTGACGCCGAACACGCTGATATAGGCAGGGTAAAAGCTGCAATACAAGACGGCTGCCACAACGATGTTGACCGGCGTCAGCAGAATCTGCACCATGCCCGCCGGTATGCCCAGCGAGGCCATGGTCGAGCCCACCATCTGCACGGCAAAGAAAATGGCGGCCCAGCTCATCCCATATGCCAGGAATGGCCATTTATTGCGCCAGCAGGCCACCATGGAGAAAAACAGCGCCTGCGTCATCTTGATGCGGTGCCAGCCTATCAGGGCGGGGGCGTGCCAGAATAGCGCCGAAATCACCACGTATATCAGGGCAAAGGTGATGAACGGGCCGCGCATGGCAAGCAACAGGGCCTGTTCGTTGATGGCGCCCTCGGCATCGATGGCGCTCATCATGCCGTCGAGAAAGGGCAGGGTGGCAATGAATCCGCCGGCCAGGCAGCACACCATGTAGGCAAAGCCCAGGCCGAGCAGGCTTTTGCGGGTTTCCTTGTCGCTCAGCGGTTCCAGCCACATCGGCAGCAGCATGGGCCGTCCGGCCGCAATGTTGCGGCAGGCGCTCAGGGTGATGAAGGTAAGCAAAGGGGTGCTGGCGATCAGCGCCAATTGCCCGAGCAGGGGAATCATGTAGCTGACCGTGATGAAAAATCCGGTCATCAGGCTCCAGAAAAACATCGCCATCGGCTGGCGCTTGAAGAGCTTGAGTCCATCCTGTATCCAGGACCAGCCGGACGTGATGGGAAGGGTGGCAGCTTGCATAATGACTTGGACTTCCTGAAGACGCGTGGCGCCGGTTTTGAGCGCGCACGGATGCGCGATAGATCGATGATAGTCTTTCAGCGCCTAAGGCAGCGGCAGCGTATCGGTAGCACGGCGTTCGAGCAGGATGCGCTCGAAATGCCGGGGATCGTGCGGCTTTAGCGTTTGCGCGGGCCGCGGCAAATAGAAATCGTACAGACGCGAGACCCAGAAGCGCAAGGCGGCCGCCTGCAACAGGGTGGGCCATGCTGCTTTCTCCTCCGCGGTGAAGGGCCTTTCCGCTGCATAGGCGCCCAGCCATGCGGCCAGCTTACTGTTGTCCCAGGCCCCTGTATGGCGTTCGATGCACCAGTCGTTCACGCTGACGGCGACGTCGAATAGCCATGTGTCGCATCCCGCAAAATAGAAGTCGATGAAGCCGCCCATGCGCGGCAGCTCGAAGGTGCCATCGAAGAGCACGTTGTCGCGAAACAGGTCGCAATGGGCAGGGCCCGAAGGCAGGGCGCGGTAGACGTCTGTGGCGGCGAACCGGGTTTGTTCTTCAAGCGTTTGCTGCAGCAGGGACGCCTGTTCGCCGGTCAGGAAAGGCAGCACTTTTGGCGAGGTTTCCTGCCACCACGAAAGCCCGCGCAAATTGGGCTGCCTGATGCCGAAATCCTGGGCGGCCAGATGCGCTTGCGCCAGCGTCGTGCCGGCCAGCGCGCAGTGCGCGGCGCTTGGCGCCGGCTCGTAGCCGCCGGACAGGCGCGTGACGATGGCGCAGGGCTTGCCGTGCAGTGTGGTCAGGCGCGTGCCGTCGCGCAGCGTCTGAGGTTCGGGCACAGGAATATGGCGCTGCGCCAGGTGATGCATCAGCTCAATATAAAAAGGCAGTTGTTCGTGGGTAAGTACCTCGAACAGGGTAAGCACATACTCGCCCCCGGTCGTGTTCAGAAAATAATTGGTATTTTCTATACCGGCGGTGATGCCACGCAAGGAAACGAGTTCGCCCAGGGTGTAATGGGCTAGGAGCGCACGCACATCGTCGTCGCTGACAGGGGTAAAAACGGCCATGGGCTGCAAACTCTGCTTTGGGTGAACCGGAATGAATAAAAGCCGGCAAAGCCGGGCCAGTGATTTTAGTCCAGGTTAGCCCCGCGTGCGGGGCCTCGCCTTTTCTATCCGCAAGCTGGTCGGCGCCACATGCTTTCTTGTGACGAGCTTAAAACACAAAAATGACGGAAAATACGGTTTATTGTTGATTTTTGTGATTAAAGCCATTTCCCCGTGACGACTGAACTGTCTGCTTTCCCTGCTCCCGACTGGCGGCTCTGTGTCGCGCCCATGATAGATGTGACCGACCGGCACTGCCGTTATTTCCATCGCCTGTTGGCGCCGCGCGCCCGTCTTTACACTGAAATGATCACAACCGGGGCGCTGCTGCACGGCAAGGTGGCGCGGCATCTCGATTTCGACCCGGCTGAGGAACCGGTCGCCTTGCAGCTGGGGGGTAGTGAACCGGAGGCCTTGGCCGAATCGGCCCGCCTGGGCGAGCAATGGGGCTACAACGAAATAAACCTTAATTGCGGCTGTCCGTCGGAGCGGGTTCAGAAGGGAGCGTTCGGCGCCTGCCTGATGGCCGAGCCCGACCTGGTCGCCGACGGCATGAAAGCCATGCAGGACGCCGTGTCCATTCCCGTCACGGTCAAGCACCGCCTGGGGCTGGACTACGATGATTCCTATGATTTTGTCCGCGACTTTGTCGGCAAGATCCACGACACCGGTTGCCGTGTTTTTATTGTGCACGCGCGCAATGCCGTGCTCAAGGGCCTGTCGCCCAAAGACAATCGGGAAAAACCGCCGCTGCGCTACGACATGGCTGCTCGCCTGAAAGCCGATTTTCCGGACAGCACGGTGGTGCTGAATGGGGGCATTACCGAAACAGGCCAGGCGGCAACGTTGATGAAGCAGTTCGATGGCGTCATGCTGGGGCGCGCTGCCTGGCACAACCCGGGCGTGTTGTCGGACATCACGCGCTCGATGTATCCGGGATTAGTCATACCCGAGCCTGCGCAAATCGTACAGGCCATGGTGCAGTACGCCGGCGGCGAAATCGAGAAAGGTGTTCCCTTGCGCCTGATCGTGCGTTCCATGCTGGGCTGGATGAGCGGCAGGGCCGGCGCGCGGTATTGGCGCCGCACCCTGTCCGATCATACGCAGTTGAACGTGAATGACCCCAGGCTTATCGAAAGGGCGTGGTCCGATCTTGTATTGCGGACCAGCGAAGAAGCCTGAGCCTAAGGCTTAAGCAGGGAACACTTGGAATCGGCCGGTTTCGTGAACGCCTCATCGCCCGGGATGGTGGCTATGATCTTCATATAGTCCCAGGGCTTGGTCGATTCCGCGGGTGTCTTCACTTGCATCAGATACATGTCGTGTATGTAGCGTCCGTCGGCCCTTATGTGGCCTTTGGTATATACATCGTCTATCTTCATTTCCTTCAGCGCCTTCATGACTTCGTCGGAGTCGGTGGTTTTGGCGGCTTCCACGGCTTTCAGGTAGGTGCGCGTGGCGGAGTAGGCGGCAACCTGGTGCGTGCTGGGCATCTTATTCATGGTCTTGTAGAAACGTTGGGCAAATGCACGCGATGCTTCGTCCCTGTCCCAGTACCAGCTGTCGGTCATCATCAACTTTTGCGCCACCGGCAATCCCAGGCCATGAATGTCGTTGATGGTCATAAGCAGGCCGACCAGCTTCATGTCGTCGGTCAAGCCGAAGTCGTTGGCCGCCTTGATGGAATTGATGGTGTCCGAGCCTGCGTTGGCCAGGCCCAGGACCTGTGCCTTGGAGGCTGTGGCCTGCAGTATGTACGAGGACATGTCCGAGGAGGTGGGCGGGTGCCGGACCGATCCGACCACTGTGCCGCCGTTGGCCTTGACGACGGCGCTGGTGTCGGCTTCCAGCGAGTGGCCGAAGGCGTAATCGGCCACCAGGAAGTACCATGATTTGCCGCCTTGCTTGATGACCGCCGAGCCCGTGCCCTTGGCCAGCGCAACGGTGTCGTATTCGTAGTGCACGGTATAAGGGGTGCAATCTTCGTTGGTCAGGCGCGCCGTGGCGGCGCCGATATTGATGTAGGGAATTTTCTTTTCGGCAACAATGGTGTTCATGGCGAGGCCGGCCGCCGAATTCACACCGCCTATCAGTAGTTTCAACCCCTGCTGGTCTATCCATTCCCGCGCCCGCGCCGAAGCAATCTCGGGCTTGTTCTGGTGGTCCGCGGACAGGATTTCGATTTTCTTGCCCAGCACTTGCCCGCCTGCATCCTGCACAGCCATCTTGATTGCCTCGACGCCGCCGGGTCCGTCCGTATCGGCATAAGGGCCCGACATATCGGTAATGAAGCCGATGCGAACGACATCCTGGGCGGTCTGGGCGTGTACATTCGTGCCTAAGACCGATGCAAGCATCAGCGTGAAAGCGTTCAAATGAAATAGCGGTTTATTCATGGTTTGTCTCCAGTTTTTTTTAAGGTGTTCGGTTCCAGCTTTCTGCGGGACTCGCCCCGGTCAGTTCTTTGCGGCGTGGTGCTGTTGCAGTAATTGAATTGCCAAGTCGACGCGCACGTCTTTGCGGGCGATCATTTCCCGCACTACCCAGTCCACGTCGGCGCCCTTGAAACCTGCGGCAATTGCGATATTGCGCGCGTGCAAGGCCATGTGTCCGCGCTGGATGCCTTCAGTGGACAATGCGCGCAGGGCCGCCATATTCTGGGCCAGGCCGACTGCCACGGCAATCTCGGCGAGTTCCTGGGCGGTCGTGACGGCCATGATCTTCAAGGAAAGGCGGGCTAGCGGATGCGTTTTGGTGGCGCCGCCGACCAGTCCGACCGGCATGGGCATTTCGAGCGTTCCTACGAGGTCGCCATTGCGGGCGATTTCCCAGGTGCTCAGGGAGGTATAACGGCCCTGGCGGCAGGCATAGGCATGCGCGCCGGCTTCCACGGCGCGCCAGTCATTGCCGGTGGCGACTATGATGGGGTCGATGCCGTTCATGATGCCTTTGTTATGGGTCGCTGCACGATAGGGATCCACGGCGGCGAAGGTGTAGGCGTCGACGATGCCGTCAATCACTTCCTGTCCGCTGTAATCCTTGCTGTTCAGTGTCTGCGCAGACAGCTGCACGCGGGCGCGGGCCAGGCGCAAGTCGGCAAGATTCGAAAGAATGCGCAGGCGCACCTTGCCGCCGGTAATTTGTTCGATGCGTCCCGCGACGGCCTCGGCCATGGTGTTCACGGTGTTGGCCCCCATGGCATCGCACACATCGACGATCAGGTGCGTGATAACCATGGCTCCGCGGGCCGTATCGGGAAATACATGTACTTCGATGTCCCGGCAGCCGCCGCCCAGGCCGACAAGAACGCGGTCGCGGCTATTGGCGATATCGATTATTTCCTGGCGATGTTGAAGGATGGCGAGCCTTGCCCCATAGGGATCGGAGACGTCCATCAACTGGACCTGGGCGCGCATTATGGGCCCGGTGCTGGAGGTCTGGAAGCCGCCGTTTTCACGTACCAGCTTGGCCATGTAAGAGGCGGCGGCCACCACGGATGGCTCTTCCACGGCCATGGGCACCAGCACGTCTTTGCCGTTGACCTGGAAGTAGCCGGCGATGGCGTAGGGCAGTTCGAATTTGGCCACCACGTTTTCGATCATGCCGTCCGCGGTTTCCAGCGGAAGTCCGCCGGCCTGGGCGAGGAGCTGGCGTTCCTCGCTGCTAAGTTGCGCCTTTTCGGCAATGTGTTCCAGGCGCTCAATGGGATCAAGGGCGCGAAAGTTGGGAAGACGGGAATCCAGACTCATGGCGGTAGCGTTCTTGTTTAAGAGGTTGATGTCGAGGTCTGCGCCCAGTATAGGTAGGGCCTTGCCTAAAACATATGGTAAAAGTGCACATAAAATTGATACTTATATGTGCGAGGCTGCGTGGTGCTAGATTCCAAGGATTTCCATTTCCGTATTCTGCGCATGCTGCACCAGGGGGAGGACCGCCAGGAACTCGCCGGTTTGCGCGAACAGATCAGATCCTTGCCCGCAAGCGCGGCCAAAGATGACTTGATCCGTAGCATCGAAATGGGCATCACCATACGCGAGCGCTTCGAGCAGCATCAGTTGCGGGAGCGCGGCCTGCTGGCCGTGATTGAAACCGCGCAGGATCTCACCGCCCTGACGGACCTGGATCGGGTCTTGCAGGCCATTGTGCAGCGCGCACGCAAGCTGGTGGGCTGCGATGTGGGCTACCTGTCCATCTACGACGATCAGCAGGGCGATTTCTATGTGCGCGCCACCGATGGCGCCTTCTCCGCGAAATTCAAGCAGGTTCGTGTGGGAATCGATATAGGCGTCTGCGGTTTCGTCGCCCGCAACCGGGCGCCGTACGCTTCCTCCGACTATGGAACGGACAGCCGTTTCAGACACAACCGTCTCATTGATTCGGCGATGGTTGATGAAAATATCCAGTCCATCCTGGGTGTCCCCTTGTTGGCCGGGGATCAGGTCATCGGCGTGCTGTTCGTTGGCGACCGCTACGTCCGATCTTATGTCGCATGGGAAATGTCGATACTGTCCACGCTGGCCGCCCATGCCTCCGTCGCCATCGGCAACGCACGACTTTTCGAGCAGGCCCAATATGCCTTGCAGCAGGCCAGCGCCGCCAACGACCTGCTGGTCAAACAGACGGCCGATACTCGTGCGGCCGCCGAAGCGCACGAGCAATTGACTTCTCTGGTCGCGCGCGGGGGAGAACTGCGCGATATCTGCCATATGGTGGCAAACCGCCTGGACGGCCATGTGGTGGTGTGCGACGAGGGGGAGCAGGAAGTGTGCAGGTCCACCGCACCGGGATACACGCAGCGTCAGCCGGAAATCGTTGATCCCGGTCGCCGGCATAGCCTTGAGGACCAGATTCATGTTGCCCTGGACGAAAGCAGGCGCCTGGGCCGATCGGTCATTGCGTTCAGCGGGAATGATCATGAGTGCCGGGTGTCGGCGGTTACGGGCGGAGCCGGTCTGCTTGGCGGGCTCATCATTCATACGCAGTCGGCGCTCAACGACGTGGCGGTTCGGATTTTCGAACGCAGCTCGCTGGTAACGAGCATCGTGTTGCTGCTCAAGGAGCGGCGCGAGTCCACGCTGTGGTCGGACAACCCGGTGGCGTTGCGCCGGCTGATCCTGCATCCGCAAAGCAATCTGGATGCCCTGGCGCTACAGACATCGGTGTATGGGCTGGACTTGGCCCAGCCCGTATGTGTCCTGGTCATCCAGGTGCCGGCCGGCAGGGCGGCTTACATCGTGCAGCAGTTGCGCTCAGTGCTGAAGGAATTCCCCGGCCTGTTCGACGAGGTGGGCGACGCACTGGTCTTCGTCACCAATCAAGCGTCGATCGGCGCACTGCAGGACATGCTGCTGCGTTACTTCACCGAACGGCGCCTGGCCTACACCGGTGTTGTTTCAGAGCCGGTCTTCGATCCGTCCCGGCTCCCGCTTTCCTTCCGGTCCGCCAGCAACTGCCTGCGGTTCCTGAATGTGCTGGAACGGCGCGGCGCGATTTTCCATGAACGCGAAATGAGCATGTATTCTTTCTTGTTCGGCAAGATGGACCCGGCAGAAATTGATGTGTATTTGCAGTCGGTGCTTTCTCCGCTGTATCGGGCAGGCGATGCCCGGAAGGCCGAACTGGGACGCACCCTGCTCGCCTACCTGGATCATGGCTATAACGCCCGCAACGCGGCCAGGACTATGGGAATCCACATCAATACATTCCGCCAGCGCCTGGATACGCTGGACGCGCTATTGGGAGCATGGCGCGATTCGACGCGGGCCCTGGAAATACATATAGGTTTGCGGCTGTGGCGTTTGCGAGACCCAGGCGCTTTGGGGTAAGGGGGCTTTCAACCTTTCTTGCTTACGAGCTGGCTGCTTCCGAGTCGGATGGCCAGTCGCGGATATAGGCTTTGAGCATATTGTTTTCAAAGGCCTGTGCCGCAACAATGGCTTGCGCCATGTCGTAGAAGGAAATGACGCCCATGAGGGTGGGGCCGTCCATGACGGGCATATAGCGGGCATGCTTTTCGAGCATCAGGCGCTGGACCTCGTCGGCGCTGGTGTTGGGCGAGACACTTACCGGCGCATCGTCCATGATGCTGCGCACCGTATGCGTACCGGTATTGCCGTGGTTGTCGTGCAAATGGCGGATGATTTCGCGGAAGGTGAGCATGCCAGCCAATTGGCCGCGTTCCATGATGACCAGCGAGCCGATGTCTTGTTCGCTCATCGTTTCGAGCGCTTGCAGTATGGGCATTTCTGGCGTGGCGGTATATAAGGTGTCACCCTTCACACGTAAGATTTCACTGACTTTCAACATGGTTCTGCTCCTGAATTTCCCCGTGCGCCACGGTAGATCTATTTTGCACCATATATGTGCTTTCGGGTAGTGCTATATGGCCCTCGAACAAGTCTTCCAGCCTTTGGTCTGTATGTGTCAAAGACAGTGAAAGCGCATCCAGAAGTAAATTTTCCACGACTAGCCCAGGCTGGTCGCGGTCGATGAGCAGTGCGTCAATGAGGGGGCCGATGGTCGCTTCGCGCTGGTCGCAGGCCAACACCCACTGGTCGGTGTCGTTGCTGTCGGTATCGACCACATAACCCAGTCGTTTCAACGCCCTCAGCACCGAACTGAGTTCGTCCTGATGCAATTGCAGATGGGCGCAGAGAAAGCGCGTGCTGCGCCCGGGCGGCTGGGCGCCTTGCGCCTGCCAGAGGACCCGCAATACGCGCAAGGCATCGACGAAGATAGCCCCCGGGTAGTGTTGGAGTTCCCAGCGTCGCTGCTTCAGCGCGGGCAGGGTGGCGGCCACGGTGGCGCCCAGCAGGACCGCAAGCCAGGAAAGGTAAAGCCACAGCAGGAAAATCGGCAAGGTGGCAAAAGCGCCATACACAACGGTGTATGACGGAAATTGGGTGAGGTAGTAGGCAAAGCCCGCGCGCATGATCTCGAGCACGATGGCAGTCCCCATGCCGCCGGCCAATGCGTCACGCCACAACACGCGCCGATTCGGGACGCCGACAAAAAGAGCGGTGAAGCCCAGTCCGGTGACAATCAAAGGAATAAAGGAAAGTGCGAAGCCGATGATGGCCGGGAGTTCTTCCACATGGCCCAAGGACTCCCTTGCCAGTATGGACGTAGCCCACAGGCTGGCACCGGCCAGGATGGGACCCAGCGAAATGATCGCCCAATAAACCAGCATGCGCTGGCGCAGCGGCCGCTGGCGTTCCACCTGCCAAATATCATTGAATGCTTCGTCGATGGTCATGAAAAGCATCACCGACGTAACAATCAGGAAAAGCGTTCCCGCAGCGGTAAGCCCCGACGCCTTGGCGGCAAACTGATTCAGGTACAGCATGACATTCTCGGACACCGACGGCGGCATCAGGCTGCTGGTCAAAAAACTTTCCAGCGCCACCCGGAATTCCGCGAACAATGGGAACGCGGTAAAGAGGGCGAGCACGACGGCCAGCAGGGGAACGATACTCAGTACCGTTGTGAAAGTCAGGCTTGCGGCAACTTGCGTAAGTTTTTTCTCGGCCGCACGCTGCAAGGCAAAGACGGCGATTTTCCTGGCGTTGACTAAGCCTTTTGCCGGCGTGCTGGCACTTTCCAGGCGCGGTTCTTCCAAGGGCTCGGATGGAGTCGGCGACGCCTCCGCATCGGCGGGGTCGGTCGGCAAAGACTTCTCGGTAATTGGATGAGTAGTCATGGTCGCAGCGCTCAAACCTTTACATTCCGGAGCATTGTTCGGGCAGGGCTTGCCCCTTTCGAGTCATAATACCAGTATGAACAAGCAACTTAACCCTGTTTTGCGCTATGGCGCGTCGGC
>JAKFDW010000058.1:0-7220 GCA_036675955.1 Orrella sp.
TATCCGCACTTGAAGCGCTCGCCCAGGATGTTGGCGCAGTTGTCCGCAGTGTCCATCGTCCAGTACCAGGTGCCGTAGCTGCCTTCCGGATAGTTGCCACCGCCGCCCGCGCCGTACTGCAGCACCACGGTGTAGCGGTACTTGGTGCCGCCGCTGGCCTTGACCAGCTCGCCCTTCTCGTCGGACAGCATCCAGTACTTGATGGGCATGGCCGGCACGCCATGCGCCTGGAAGGTGCCGGTGCCATCGGCGTTGAGCTCGATGATCGGCTCGCCCTGCTTCTCGTACAGGTAACGCCCGATCAGCTCGGACGGGACCGCGTTGGTCCTCCACAGGATCGCGCCGTCGGACTCGACGCTGTCGACCACCGCCGCCCCCTCCGCGCCCGCCGCAGCCGCCGTGCCAGCAGCGAGGCACGATGCCAAGGTCATGCCGAATAGAAAGTTGTATCGCTTCATCGTGTTCCCCCTGTTGGTACTGCTGTTGGTTACATGTTGCGGCCGGGTTGAACCCGCCCTGCGCGGGTGCTGAATCTGACCCTTCCCCCTGAAAGTGCACTCTGACCCCTGTTTCCTGCCTTCATCGCCGCGTCGGCCTTCAATCGCGCCTGAGACGGCGCGCTGCGTCAGCCGCGGCCTGCAGGACGCGCACGTACGCCACACGGGTTTTCGGGGCGTTGCCTGCAGCGCTCGCCAGCCCATCGACAAACGCCTCCATCAACGCCGGCGCGTTGTACTGGTCGCCCAGCTCGCCCATCGTCTTGGCCACGGCATCGCGCAGATGCCAATCCACGTTGACGCCCTTCTCGGCTTCATTGGCGAGGTCGACGACGCGCAGCAGATGCGGCGTCAAGAGACCGACGACGGTGGCTCTCATTCCTTCAACCCTCTTTTCGGAAGGACGGAAGACTAACCCGGCAGCCACTGGCGCGTGCGACCACGCAAGGTCCCGTGGGTTGATGCGTAAGGTCGGGCAGCTCGTGGATGAGGTCCGTCAGCGTGAAAGTGCACTCTGACCGGTTTTCGGCTGCCATACAGCCTAAGCACCGAGGTCCGCTCAGGGCCGAAAAGAGAAAGGCCCCGCCAGATGACGGGCCCGTCTTTTGTAGAGATCGAAGAACGCCGCCGCTCGTCAACGCACTGCGAGAGCGCTCCGTCCAACCTCAGGGCTTTCTATCCTTCGGCGGGTTGGGATCGTTCCCATAGCTGTTGCTGTTCTGAATCCTTCCGTCCTGTCCGTGGATGACGACTTCGACTTTGTCACGTCGCCCCTGATCCCGTGCCTGCTCCTGTGCATCGGATTTCCGATCATGCACCGAACTAGCCCTTTGGCCGCCTTCCTTCTGAACCGCCCAGCCATCCTTATGGGGCACGACATGAATGTCCTTCTTTGGCATCTCTCTATTCCTTTAGACGTGCGGAGTTCCGCACATCCAACTTCTACGCGACCAACTTCTACGCGACAAGCCCAACGATGGACCAAGTGATTCAAGGCAGAGGTGGTTTCCTTGGCGGGCTCCGGAGTGGCTTGGCGTAGGGAAGAGCGGGTTAGCACGCGGAGCGTTCGCGATCGATCAAGACTGGCGGTCCGTCGAAGACGGGGCACCGACCCCAAGCCAGGGGTAGCGGACTGCATGCCAAGGGGTTGCTGACCCCGAACGTGGGATCGCTGACTGCATCGATGGGGTCACTGACCCCAAGCGTGGGGTCGCGGACTGCATGCGATGGGGTCGCTGACCCCGGACGCGGGGTCGAGGACTGCCTGCGATGCGGTCGCCGACCCCGAACGCGGGGTCGCGGACTGCATCGACGGGGTCGCCGACCCCGTCCGCGCCCTGCCCGACCGCGTGCGCCGCTGGGACACGCGCCGGCAAAAAGAAAGCCGCCCGAAGGCGGCTTGTTGGGTACGGCAGGGAGGCTCAGCCCGCCGGGAGCGGCATCGGCACCGGGGTCGGCGTGGGCGTCGGGACCGGTGCGGGTGACGACGTGGCGCGGCGCTTACTGCGGGCAAACTGCGAGCCCAGGTTGCGGCGCATTTCGTCCAGCGAGCTGTCCGAACCACCGGTCAGCTTGAGCAGTTGGTAGCCGTCGTAGGCGAAGTCCATGACGTCGTGGCCGAGCAGCGCGGCGGTGTCCTCCAACTGCGCGTGCAGCAGCCGCACGGCCTCCAGCAACGGGCGCAGCGCGTCCAGTGCGTCCAGATCCATCTGCGCGCCGGGCACGTCCATGGTCCCCGGCACGATCTGCGGATGCGCCTGCAGCGCGCGCACGACGCCGCGGCCGAAGACCTCGTTCTTGGCGCCAAAGCTGTGCAGCTCGCGCAGCTCGCCCGGTTGCAACATGGCCAGCGCCGGCAACGCCGACTTGACCTGCGCCAGGGCCGCCGCTGCGGCCTGGCGCTGTTCCGGGGTAATGACAAGAGTGATGCGATTGACTGACACGACAACCTCCAATGTTTTCCATGTGAGTGCACCGGCAGAGCCGAATGCGTCCTTGCTCCGCCGCAGTCCGTGTGGCGTGGGTTGATCGCATTAACGGCGCGATCGGAGCGGGAGCGAGTGTGTCAGCCGGTATCGTAGGGCGCAATAACCGAAGGGCATTGCGCCGAAAGAACGCCTGCCGACCCTATCCAAAGGGTTCCGCCGAACACACGCCAAGGAAGGCACCAATGACCGACTACCGACGCGCCTGGCATCCCGGCGGCACCTACTTCTTCACCGTCAACCTGCTGCAACGCCGCGGCAACGACCTGCTGACCCGCGAGATCACCCTGCTGCGCGCCGTGGTGGCCGACGTCCGCCGCCGCCACCCCTTCCGCATCCACGGGTGGGTGGTGTTGCCCGACCACCTGCATTGCGTGATCGAGCTTCCCGAAGACGATGCCGACTTCGCCGTCCGCTGGCGGCTCATCAAGATGGGATTCTCGAAGGGCTTGCCGAAAACAGAACACCGTTCGGCCACGCGGCAACGCCGCGGCGAGCGCGGCATATGGCAGCGTCGGTATTGGGAGCATTTGATCCGCGACGAAGCCGACTTTCAGGCGCACATGGACTACGTCCACATCAACCCCCTCAAGCACGGGTTGGTCACGCGGGTAAGCGACTGGCCGTATTCGACGTTCCATCGATTGGTGGAACGCGGCGTGTATCCCGCCGATTGGGCCGGCAGTGTCGAACCCAGCACCCTCGCCCTCGACGATTAGAACGCGTCACCCGTAGGGCGCATTAGCCGCAGGCGTAATGCGCCGGATGTCGATCGCTTCGGAATCCCATGCGGCGCCATGCCCTTCGGTTACGCCCCGAAGGAAGTCCCCTTGGGGGATTGCGCCCTACGCGGGCCGGTCACGCGGGTAAGCGATTGGCCGTATTCGACGTTCCATCGCCTAGTGGAACGCGGCGTGTATCTCGCCGATTGGGCCGGTAGTGTCGAACTCAGCACCCTCGCCCACGACGATTAGAACGCGTCACCCGTAGGGCGCATTAGCCACAGGCGTAATGCGCCGGATGTCGATCGCTTCGGAACCCCATACGGCGCAATGCCCTTCGGTTATTGCGCCCTACGCGGGCTACTCGGGCCGGTCACGCGGGTAAGCGATTGACCGTATTCGACGTTCCATCGCCTAGTGGAACGCGGCATGTATCTCGCCGATTGGGCCTGTAGTTTCGAACCCAGCACCCTTGCCCACGACGATTAGAACGCGTCACCCGTAGGGCGCATTAGCCGCAGGCGTAATGCGCCGGATGTCGATCGCTTCCGAATCCCATGCGGCGCAATGCCCTTCGGTTATTGCGCCCTACGCGGGCTAAAGGTCCCGGCACCGCAGGTAATTGCCTTCGCTATCACGCAATTGCTCCCAGCCATTCTTCAATCGGCGCATGGCCAGTTGCCCCATGCAGGCGATGCCGTAAGTTTTCGCTGCGGCAGAGCCGTGCGCAGGCAACGCGACCACCTCTTTCGACGGACGCGGCATGCCATACGTCTTTGCGTAGAGCGTCCCAAAGTCGTAGCTACTCTTCTCGCAGATCTGTTGCATCCACGGCTCCCGATAGTTCGCTGCCATTGCCTTGCAGTCGAGCGGCTTGAGTGTCGACGCCTTGGCAGGGACAACCACCCGACTCCGAGGTATCGGTTTGGAGACGTGGATTTGTGCGGATGCTGGATCGCTCATTAAGAGCAACACTGCGAGCGCGATCAAAAGCTTCATGTAGACCTTCCCCCGTAGACGACCGGACAACTCCCGCACCCCCGAAGCTTTCAGTCGCACGCAGGGCGTTAGCCGCTGGCGTAATGCGCCGGATGACAACCGCGTCGGAACCCCATGCGACGCTGCCCTTCGGTTACTGCGCCCTACGCGACCTGGGCCGACAACGTCGAGCCCAGCGGACTCGCCTACGACGACTAGCGCATCAACCGTAGGGCGCATTAGCCGCAGGCGTAATGCGCCGGATGCCGATCGCTTCGGAATCCCATGCGGCGCAATGCCCTTCGGTTATTGCGCCCTACGCGGGCTAGCGTGCGAAAGCAACCGAACCCAATTTAGGTCACTTTCAGTGCCCGCCATGAATTGAACGCAAGGTTTCTTTAGGTAGCATTTCCGCTAGCGCATCTTGGCTTCGGTAGTGCATATCAATGAACAAGCTTGGCTCAGTCTCGACTATAGATATGAGCATCGCCTTGATCACTTTGTCGTACAACGAAAACCACTGCTGAAGAGCACCGCTGTCGTACTTCGGAAAATAATCGAGCGCATGCACGGGCACCGGATGCGCTGGAACCCCGGAGTGCACATAAGCACAGAGACTCCCGTAGCCCGCCTTGACCTCGATAAAGCATGAATCGCCTGGCGCCGAGGCGAAGAATGGCTGAGAGCTTGCGGCGTCGAACAACTGATAGACACTCGTGAGTTCGGCAACGGCAGGATCAGCAATCGATCCAAACGCACGGATGTAGTTTTCGACGCAGCTACGGAGTAGCGCGTGTGCGGCTTTGTAAGATCCATGCATTGCGCAGAAAAAGGACTCGCTCGCGTCTGAGACCGCGCCCTTCACATGATCGATGACTGCCGGCGTAACTGGGATACCAGTTCCGAAAGCTAGAACCCCGCCACTTACGACAACAGAATCAATTTGCGCCCACAACGTAAGTAGCGCTAGATGCCTTCGATGAATTCTTCGCAGAGCACCGACAAACAACTCATCATCAAATTTCTCTTTTAGCGAATACGACCGCGCAAACTCGACAAGACGCAAAAAATCCTCATCCGCTAGGCGAGACATAGTCAACTACGCGATAGAAGTTGAATGGTTTCGTTCCAAGAAAAATTAGCCGATCGCTTGCGGCTCTTGAGTTCTTCGAACGACCCCGTTTCGCTAACCGCTCGATCCAACGCTCTGACCAATTGGCTTAACTCCTTTCCTTTCAAAAACTCCGTTTCGCAAATTACCTTGCCAATGATCTCGTACCTAGATCGCTTTTCGGAGCGATTCATCTCCAAACCAAGAGCCACCAATGCAAAATCGACGATGTCATCATTCTGTGGAAACAACTCTTTGTCTTGAAGCAACCGAGGAAGCACGCCTATCAAATACTGCTTGTTCGGATCCCCGCCTCTTTTTCCAGGTTCAACACCCGCTATAGAAGTTGATCGCGACAACAATGCCAATGCTTCAGCAGCATCAAATAACTGGTCCGCCTTTAGCTCCTTTAGCAGAAAGGCTAAATTTTCAATTGCCATAGACGCACGTTGAAGTCGGGAGACTTCTACTGCTTTCCCCGCCAATCGCACTGATTTAGACATCTTCTAGCTCCGTAAGCATTTCTTCAACCACGCCCTTCAGAGATTCACGCAAGTAAAAATCATCATGCTTCAATATAAAAGGCTGATCTAATTGTGTCTTTGAATAACCGGTTCGTTTCGGCAAGTAACTATCGTACAAATAGTCTTTCCAGTACGGATTAGTAAGCAGACTCTGCCTTCCCTCGGAGAAAGACACGCTATCTGGCCGCTCGACCAAGGTGAAAACAACGCCAAGGCAGCTAAGACTCAACCCAAAGTTCTTCTTCTTCCGTTCGATGATAGACCTAAGTAGATCGATACCTATCAAAGACAGGGGGTCTGGCTTAACGGGAATCACATAGTGCTGGGAAGCGATTAGGGCGCTAGACATCCAAATAGATGGCGTTGGCGGCGTATCAATGATTACAAAGTCGTACTCGTCGATTAACGCCTCTTCAATAAACCGCTTAAGTGCAAACTCACGCCCTTCGCCGGGGCTCATTTCAACGCGATAGAGGTCGATATTGCCTGGCAAGATGCTTATCCCATGCTTTTCTTGCAGGGTAAGATCCTTGATCTCTTTGAGCGCCTTTATAGAAGATCCGGTGACCGAACTAGCGATCGGCTTAGGCTCGTCGTCAAACAAACTGACAACGGTGTCTGCCTTGGCTTTCAGCAAATCAACATACTCAGCGCCCGAGAACATACACTGAGTCGCATTGAACTGCGGATCTATGTCAATCAGCGCCACCTTTTTACCGTGAGTGGCTGATAGGCAGTGAGCAACGTTCAACGCCAATGTCGTTTTTCCGACGCCACCCTTCATGTTCACGAAACTAATTGTCTTCATAACCTTCCCTGAAAGCGTTTCGTTCGGCCGAGAACGTGAGCCGCTAGATGACTAGCGAACGCGAATATACCGGGCCAGAAACGAAAACAGCTGCATGAGCGGGCGTCTTCGCGATGTAGCTAGTTGGTCGACTCACATATTCCGCCGGTATTCCCCACCCACGTCATACAGCGCATGGCTGATCTGCCCGAGGCTATGGGTCTTGACCGCCTCCATCAGCGCGGCGAACACGTTCTGGCGGTCGCGGGCGGTTTTCTGGAGGTAGGTGAGGCCTGCGCCCTGCCCTGCGTCGGCGTCCGGGGTTTCGTGCGCCCCCATCCCAGCCTTCCCCCGTGAACGGGGGAAGGAGCTAGAGGCAAGGGCGAGGTCGTTGCGCAGTTGCTGGTAGGTGCGCACGTTGTCGATCTGCTGGCCCTTCTCTTCCGGGGTACTGCGGATCAGTTCGATCTCGGTGACGATGTCGCCGGCGTGTTCCTTCGGCAGGAACGTGTTGACGCCGACCAGCGGCAGCGAGCCGTCGTGCTTCTTGTGCTCGTAGTACATCGACTCTTCCTGGATCTTGCCGCGCTGGTACATGGTGTCCATCGCGCCGAGC
>JAKFDW010000059.1:0-2510 GCA_036675955.1 Orrella sp.
AGACCGACCGGCAGCAATAGTGCAGTAGTGGCCACAATGCACAGTGTTCGCGGTGTAATGCTCAAAGGCCTAACGCCTGAGTTAAGCCGCGCCGAAGGCGTCGGCTTGAATGACTAGTTAGGCGCGGGATGCAGCTAGCGCCAGATAATAGAAACAGAAACTCGTACCCAGAGTAGCAACATGAGAAGACCAGTGAACCAAACGATACCGCGAGTTGCCGTGTCGATTACCGATACGTTCGGCTTTCCTTGCCAATAGAGGTAGTGAAAAAGGAAGAATGCAGCCGTAGCTACGAAGCCAGAACCATAGACCAAGCCGGCCAACGCGCCCGCCATTGGTTCGCCCTGACTCAAGACAATTCCGATGGCCGCGCACGAAGCCGCAAAGACCCCGACGGCTGCCACCTGCCATTGCAACTTTCGTGTCGCCATTTGCACGCCTAACGCCTGAGTTAAGCCGCGCCGAAGGCGTCGGCTTGAATGATTAGTTAGGCCGCGTACCAGTGAAAAACGGCTTGCGGCCCACGCCAGCAACAACAACGGCAAACGAAATTGCCAGGGCGCCCCAAGGCACCCAGATTGGAGCGAATGGCTTGGCGATGTTGATATTCACCAACCCCAACGCGATGCCGGCCACGCCGCCACCGACGCCACTTAGAAGGCTCGCAGGTGGTCCGAACAGCCCCCAGCGCGGACACATGACTGGGTTCCGGAAAAGAGAAGGAAACGCTACCAGTCCTCCTGCGTAGAACAGGCCGACAGCGATGCAAAGCAACCCAATCTCCAACTTGGTCATATGAGCGGCCTAACGCCTGAGTTAAGCCGCGCCGAAGGCGTCGGCTTGAATGATTAGTTAGGCGGATTACTCGTAGCTACGGCCTGCCCAAAGAAATGTAGCGAACTTCGCCCATGGATTGGAAATAGGGTGTTCTAGAGTGGCGCCGAACTCCGTGTCGTCAGCCCAAGCAATGGCGCCTTCCAGATAGCCATAGATGTCGTTGTTCGCCCACGGGCCCGAGAACCCATCGATCGAGATATTTCCTAATTCGAAGCCACGACGCTCTTCGAGGAGTGCTTCGGAGAACGCTCGGAACGTCGCTTCATCGACGACCGCATCCAGTAGTTCGTGGAGCTCGCGATTGGTCACTGGCCTAACGCCTGAATTAAGCCGCGCCGAAGGCGTCGGCTTGAATGATTAGTTAGGCCACGCGATAGATCGACGCAGCGTGGGCTTCTTCCAGCTTCTTCGACAGATTCTTCGGCGCTGCTTGCCGGAGCGAAACGCACTCATGGTGAAACGAGTCGCCGACGAGAAACGCGGAGTTGCCGTCGATTGTAATCTCCATCTCGCATAGGCGCTCAGCCAGCCAATCAGATTCTTGCAGCGCACTGCACAGTTGCCGCCATGATTGGTGGTTGAGCTTGAACGCCTTATGCCGCGCCCTGGACGGAACAAGTACGTTCTCCGCAGGGAGTGGGCAGGCAAACTCCGGCGGCAGCGGCAAACCCGCAAGATCACCGCGCAACACTAGGACCGCGTTCGGTTCCTTCGCGAGCCGTTCAAGCACCATGGACTGAAGCAGTCCGATGCTGAGAGGACGAAGCCAAATTGTTGGGTTGCTTTCCAAGGCCTAACGCCTAAGTTAAGCCGCGCCGAAGGCGTCGGCTTGAATGATTAGTTAGGCCCGCTCCCCGCGAGCCTCACGTACCAAACGTATTAAATGCCAGAAACACGCCGGCATAAAGCGATACGAGTGTCGCCGCGAGTGCGAACGATATGCCACGGGCGGATGACGAAAGCCAAGGAAGCCTAGTGCCAACCTTGAAGTAAGCGACGCCGGCCAAGGCCGACGATGCGCCGATCCAAAGGGCGATGACGACCATATACGGGAAGGCTCTGGCAAAGCCGAACATTCCGGTGCCGTAGGAGCCGAACAAAAACCCGGCATGAGCAGCAGCAATCAGGATGAGCAGTGCCAGAGATTTCATTGCGGGCCTAACGCCTAAGTTAAGCCGCGCCGAAGGCGTCGGCTTGAATGATTAGTTAGGCCTTCGCCTGCGCGACGCAGCCCCAGCCATCGTAGTTGACGCCGAACAGCTTCGCCACGCAGGTGTAAAACCCCGAGACGCAGAGGATTATCCGTTGCTCGACGGGCATATGGACGACCACCAGGATAGATGTCTCGTCTTGGACGGTGGCGGTGCCATAGCTGAAGTCGTTGATGAATCCTGCAACCAGCGCGGCTTTCTCCTGGTCGGGAGCGATGAGCAGGAATTCCACATCCCGCGCCTCTGCGAATATGTCTCCGTTGGCGTCGAGCGAGCGCAAGACGTCCGTATCCGCCGCGGCGGTTTCCATCAATTCAGCGGCAAGGTTCATTAGAAGGTCTAACGCCTGAGTTAAGCCGCCGCCGGCCGCGGAAGCATGATTTAAGACTGGGCCGACCCCGGCGGTCGGCTTGAACGCCTAGTTAGGCCACGACGGTAGAACGGAGCCGGCCAAACCGCAAT
>JAKFDW010000060.1:0-26823 GCA_036675955.1 Orrella sp.
ACGGTATCGCCAGGGCCAAATGCGGGCTTGGCTTCGCCGCCGGTAAGGCGCGCGATTTCTTCTTGTTCAAGAATTTCTATTAAATTCACGGTAAAGCTCCTGATTTCATCATGACGCGGGCTAATTCTTGGTATGTAGCAAAGCCAGGCAGAGGATGAGTTAGCAAAGCCGGTTATTGTACAGGCAAAAGCCTTATATTAAAAGCCGCTTGCGACCCCAAGCCACATAAGCCCCGGAATTGTTGCGCCCCATGCCGCGACCAGGCAGACATCGGCCACCATGGCGCCCCGCGTGAGATAAGAGCACTTGCTACGGCTGGGACGTGACTGGAAAGGCCATTTGGATGGCTGTTTTTTTGGCTGATAATTTTGCATGAGTGTCTCCGGAAGAAAATGGCTGCGCGATGGCGCTGCAAGCATCAAGCTGATTGGCGATATACAGCGCGCCGCACATACTGTTCAAACATACAGTCATCGGTTAGATAGAACTGTATAAAACAACAGTGGTATTTGCAAGCGTTAATTCTGCGTTTGCGGCAAATACCCTACGAATTTCCCCAGATATCCTTCACGGTCCTTCTTTCTCGTTATTGTCCTAACGTAATGGAACGTCAGAAAAATAAAAACCCGCCAGACGGCGGGTTGGTGTGATGCGCAACAAAATTATTTGTTGGGCTGCGGTGTAACGCGCAGATAAGGACGCACTTCCGTATAGCCTTTCGGAAATTTTTCTTTCAGCACGGCTTCGTCCTTCAGCGAGGGCACGATGATGACATCGTCGCCATCTTGCCAGTTCACCGGTGTGGCGACGCTGTGACTGTCTGTCAGTTGCAGGGAATCGATCACACGCAGAATTTCGTTGAAATTCCGTCCGGTGCTTGCCGGATAAGTAAGCGTCAGGCGGATTTTCTTGGCGGGATCGATGATGAATACCGAACGTACTGTAGCCGTAGTGCTGGCGTTCGGATGAATCATGTCGTACAGGGAAGACACCTTGCGGTCCGCATCGGCCAGGATGGGAAAATCCACCTTGGTATTCTGCGTGTCGTTGATGTCTTCAATCCACTTCTTGTGTGATTCGGCATCGTCCACCGAGACAGCAAGCACCTTGACGTTGCGCTTGGCGAACTCGCCCGACACTATAGCCGTGTAACCGAGCTCTGTTGTGCATACTGGCGTAAAGTCGGCGGGATGCGAAAAAAGCACACCCCAGCTGTCACCTAAATACTCGTGAAGACGGATCTTGCCGATGGAAGAATCCTGTTCGAAATCGGGGGCGGTATCGCCCAAACGCAAAGTTGACATGATGGCTCTCTTGGTCGTAGGACAAAAGGGAAAGGTATGCCATATATTGTGGCAGCATAAAAACGCTAAAGGAAATAACCGTTCAGAATTTGCTTATGCCCTGCCCGCCTCACCGGCATACCGACTAGCCACGTCTCCTTCTATGACGGAAACCGACAGCGATTCCGCCCGCGGAAGAATATGCGCAGCATAAAAAATACTGGTGGCAAGCTTTTGAGTATAAAACGGAGCATCCTGACCCGCATCGGCTTTTTGACTGCACACCAGGGCAGCACGCGCCAATTGCCAACCTGCATGGACGGTTCCCGCCATCATTAGGTAGGGCACGCTCCCCAGAAAAACTGCCCGTACCGACTGTTGCGCATAGTCCAGGACAAATGCCGTGGCCTTGTCATAGGCATTTACGGCCGCGTCCAGGCGCCGGGCTATCAAAGCCAAGCCGTCTGCGCCAGCCCCCCCTTGGGCGGCGGCCTTTTGCAGCTGGGCCACCACGGCGCGCATTTCGCCTGACAAGGCCTTTGCGACCGCGGCGCCATCACGCAATATTTTTCGGCCCACGAAATCATTCGCCTGGATTGCCGTGGTGCCTTCATAAATAGGCAGAATTCTGGCATCACGATAATACTGCGCGGCACCCGTCTCTTCGATGAAGCCCATACCGCCATGAACCTGCACGCCCAGCGAGGCGACCTCTAGGGAAGACTCGGTAGAAAAACCTTTGACGACAGGAACCAGATACTCGTACACCGCCTTGTTGTGCGCCTTGACGGCCGGATCTGCATGACGGCGCGATGTGTCGCAGGCTGCCGCGGCCACGTACGCCAGTGCCCGGCCGCCTTCTGTCAGCGCACGCATGGTCAGCAGCATGCGCTGCACATCGGGATGATTGGAAATCGCAACCGGGCCGGCCGAACCCTCCAGCGCCTGGCCTTGAAGCCGGTCGTTGGCATAGCCGACTGCGTGCTGCAAAGCCCGTTCCGATACGGCAATGCCCTGAACGCCAACCGCATATCGCGCTGCGTTCATCATGATGAACATGTATTCAAGACCGCGATTTTCTTCTCCGACAAGGAAACCGACAGCGCCTTCGCCCACGTCGCCCTTGCCGGAGCCATACAGCAGGACTGCAGTCGGGCTTCCGTGTATGCCCAGTTTATGTTCCAGCGATGCACACCAGACGTCATTACGCGCCCCAAGCGTGCCGCCTTCGTTGACCAGAAACTTGGGCACAATGAATAATGAAATGCCTTTGACGCCTTTGGGGGCGTCGGGAGTACGCGCCAGCACCAGGTGCACGATATTCTCTGCCATATCGTGCTCGCCGTAAGTGATGAATATCTTTTGGCCCGACAAGCGGTAGCTTCCATCTTCCTGCTTTACCGCCTTGGTGGCGATCTGGGCCAGGTCCGATCCGGCCTGGGGCTCGGTAAGATTCATTGTCCCCGTCCAGCGGCCCTCAAGCATGGGAGGGATGAAGCGCGATTGCTGCTCGTGCGTGCCCACGGCCGTCAATGCCTCGATGACGCCATCGGTAAGCAAGGGACACAAGGAAAATGCCAGGCTGGCCGCATTCATGTTTTCGCTGACCGGCGCCCCCACCAGCTTGGGCAGGCCCTGCCCGCCCCACTCCTGTTCGTGCTGCAAACCTTGCCAGCCCCCCGCTGCGAACTCGGCGAATGCCTGCTTGAAACCCGGCGACGTGCTGACGGATCCATCGGACCATTTCGCCGGAGAAGTATCACCGGACTGATTCAGCGGTGCGATCGCCTGCTCTACAAATCTGGCGTTCTCGTCCAGCACCGCATCGACTAGGTCGGTCGACACCTCTTCGAATCCCGGCAACGCCAGCACACTGTCGAGGTCGGCCAGTTCTTTCAATACAAATTGGATATCTTGGGTAGGGGCGCGGTAGCTCACTTTTTCTCCACAATTGAATTGCCGAAAGAAAACAGGGCCTGAGGCTTGCGCCACAGACCCGTTTTCACATGCTACAGACAAGTCCGTATGACTACAGCGCCTCGACCAGCTCCGGCACGGCCTGGAACAAGTCCGCCACGAGTCCGTAGTCGGCTACGCCGAATATGGGCGCCTCGGCGTCTTTGTTTATGGCGACGATGACCTTGGAGTCTTTCATGCCCGCCAAATGCTGGATAGCACCGGAAATGCCTACCGCGACATAAAGCTGGGGCGCAACGATCTTCCCGGTTTGACCAACCTGCCAGTCGTTGGGCGCGTAGCCCGCATCCACAGCGGCGCGCGAAGCGCCCAGGGCGGCTCCCAGCTTGTCGGCCAGCGGATCAAGGATCTTGAAGTTCTCTGCGCTGCCCAGGCCACGACCACCCGACACCACCACTGTTGCCCCAGCCAGTTCGGGCCGGTCGCTGGCGGCGACTTCACGGCCCACGAACGACGACAAGCCTGAATCGGCCACCACCGTTACGGATTCCACGGTTGCGCTTCCGCCTTCAGCGGCTACGCCGTCGAATGCCGTGGTACGGACCGTAATAACCTTGACGGCATCGGCTGACTGCACCGTTGCAATGGCATTGCCGGCATAGATAGGACGCGTGAACGTATCGGCCGATTCAACCGAAATAATGTCGGAAATCTGGGCGACGTCGAGCTTGGCGGCTACGCGCGGCGCCACATTCTTGCCCGCGGCGGTCGCGGGGAAGAGGATATGGCTATAGCCTTCGGCCATGGAAAGCACTTGGGCAGCCACGTTTTCGGCCAGGCCTTCAGCCAGCGCAGGACCGTCGGCCAGCAGCACTTTGCCAACGCCAGCGGCTTTCGCAGCCTGGTCGGCGACTGCCTGGGCGCCGTTGCCGGCGACCAATACGTGTATGTCGCCATCGAGCTTGGAGGCTGCGGCGATGGTGTTCAGGGTGGCACCCTTCAGGTGCGTATTGTCGTGTTCCGCAATTACTAGAATCGTCATTTAAACCACCTTAGCTTCATTCTTCAGTTTGTCGACCAGCGTAGCCACATCGGGCACCATAATTCCTGCCGAGCGTGCGGGGGGCTCGGACACCTTCAGTGTCTTCAGCCGCGGTGCAACGTCAACGCCCAGTTCTTCAGGCGTGATCACTTCGAGCGTCTTCTTCTTTGCCTTCATGATATTGGGCAAGGTGACATAGCGGGGCTCGTTCAGGCGCAAGTCGGTGGTGATGATGGCAGGAAGCTTGAGCGACAGGGTTTCAAGGCCGCCATCGACTTCACGCGTGACCGATACGGAATCGCCCGACACCTCGACCTTGCTTGCGAAAGTGGCTTGTGGCCAGCCCAGCAAGGCGGCCAGCATCTGGCCGGTCTGGTTGGAGTCGTCGTCGATGGCCTGCTTGCCCAATATGACCAGTTGAGGTTGTTCTTTGTCGACCAGCGACTTGAGCAACTTGGCGACAGCCAGGGGTTGCAATTCGACGTCTGTCTGGACCAGCGCAGCGCGATCGGCGCCGATAGCCATGGCGGTACGCAAGGTTTCCTGGGATTGGGCGACCCCGCAAGAAACGGCGATCACTTCGGTTGCAACGCCCTTTTCTTTAAGACGCGTGGCCTCTTCGACGGCTATTTCGTCAAAAGGGTTCATCGACATTTTGACGTTTGCAATATCCACGCCGCTCTGATCGGACTTCACGCGTACTTTGACGTTGTAATCAACCACACGCTTGACAGGTACCAATACCTTCATCGAGCATTCTCCAAGAATTGAAAAAAAATGGTGCCACCCGGCGCGGCTAGCGGACTGTCGAGCTGATTGCTCGTTGGCCCCGGCCGACCCGCCAGACAATAATCACGTAAACTTTCTTATTCTACAACGTTGCGAGTGCCCTGATATGGGCTACTGCGCTGCGCCCGAGGGCTGACAGGTTGTAGCCTCCTTCCAGGAAGCTGACGACCCGGCCCTGCGCCGTTTGCCTGGCCAGTTGCACCACTTGCTCTGTGATCCAGGCATAGTCCGATTCAACAAGGCCCAATTGCCCCATGTCATCTTCGCGATGGCCGTCGAAGCCGGCAGAGATAAAGATGAACTCGGGCTTGAACGCTTCGAGCCTGGGCATCCAGATATCGCTCACCAGTTGACGAAGGTCTGCACCCTGGGTGTAGGCTTCCACCGGTATGTTGATCATGTTTTCCGCCGGATCGTCCTGACGAATATTCGGAAAAAATGGGTACTGGAAAAAGCTGCACATCAAAACGCGAGGGTCGCCCGTGAACATTTCCTCGGTGCCATTGCCATGATGCACGTCGAAGTCGATGATGGCGATTTTTTTCAGCCCATACCGATCCATCGCATATGCAGCGGCGATGGCAATATTGTTGAAAAAACAGAAACCCATGGCAAGCCCGGGACGAGCATGATGACCCGGCGGCCGCACCGAACAAAACGCAGCCTGCGATCTTTTTTCCATGATGGCGTCCACCGCTGCGATGCCCGAGCCGGCAGCCACCACCGCTGCCTCTAGCGTATGTGGGTTCATCAGGGTATCGGGATCGATGGCCAGGTAGCCCTGCGCGGGTACGCCGGCGCGCAAATAGGCGAGGTATTCAGGTGTGTGAACGCGCAGTATGTCGGCATCGCGCGCGGCTGGAGCCTGCTCTTCGGTCAGCAAGGACATCACCCCGCTGGCCAGCAACTGATCGTTGATGGCATCGAGCCTTTGCGGGCATTCGGGATGCCAGTTTCCCATTTCATGCAAGCGGCACGCGGGATGAGTAATATATAGAGTCTCCATAAGGAAGATTATGTTCAAACCTGCTCGTATTTTGCAAGCTACTTCTATTTTCATGCTGATGGCCGGCTGTGGCTCCACGCAAACCACGGCGCAACCACCGTCCTCCGCAACAACCAAGTCCGTAATGCTTGCGAAGATGCCAGACCAGCCGGGCACCGACACCGCACTTTCCAGTGTGCCGATCCAGGCAGGTTCCTCCGTAGCCAATGACAGCGGCTTTCTGGGGCCGGATGGAGAACTCACGCCCGATATCCTCGCCTACGCCCAAGAGGTGTCCCAGGTGCGCGGCGTGCCTTTGACGCACGTCGTAGACATATTGAAAACAGCCCAGTACAACGCCACAGCATCCCGACTGATGAAACCGGGCAAAACCCGCATACGCCGTAGCTGGGTCACCTACCGCAATCGTTTTGTCGAGCCGGTGCGCATCGATCGAGGCGTGGAATTCTGGTCGGAACACAAATCGACGCTCGACAGAACGGCGCGGGAATACGGCGTGCCCCCGTCCATCATCGTGGCCATCATCGGCGTGGAAACCGTTTATGGCCGTAACACCGGAAACTTCCGCGTCCTCGACGCGCTCGCGACGCTGGGCTTTCGCTATCCGGACAGCAGCCGGCCCGAACGCAGCCAGCTGTTCCGCGATCAATTGGCGGATCTCATACAACTGGATCACCAGGAAAAACTGGATGCGCGCACGGTGGAAGGTTCGTTTGCGGGAGCAATGGGCTTGCCGCAATTCATGCCGGGAAGCCTGATGCGCTATGCCGCGGACGGGGACAAGGATGGGCGCATCGACCTGCTTTACAGTGTTGATGACGCCATCGTGTCGGTCGCGCGTTTCTTGAGGCTGCATGGCTGGCAACCCGGACTTCCGGTTTTTGCACCGCTGGTCCTTCCCGAGAACCCTCAAAAACTGGTGGTGGGCGGACTCTATCCCACTATCGACTGGGCGACCTTGCAGAGTCATGGCGCCAAGGCCAGGCCGGTTGTGGGCAACCGGATAAAGTCGGAAACACTGGCAGCCCACGCCTCATCGCCCGATGTTCCGGCATCCGCATGGAAGCAGCACAAGCTGGGCGTTGTGGACCTGCTGGACGAACCGCGCAACACGGCGGAATACCGTACCGGCACGCCGAATTTTTTCGCGATCACGCATTACAACCGCAGCTATTTCTACGCGACCTCCGTTGCCGACCTGGCGCAAGCCCTGGCGGACCGCGTCGGATACGGAGGCCCGAACTGACGGCAGGTATCAGTTGAATACGCCCGTGGACAAATACCGGTCGCCACGGTCGCACACAATGAATACGATGGTTGAATTGCGCACCCTGCCCGCTACGCGCATTGCGGCTACCAAAGCACCGGCCGAAGAAATGCCGCCGAAAATCCCTTCTTCGGCGGCAAGACGCCTTGCCATGTCTTCGGCCTCGGCCTGGCCTATGGCTTCGAATGCATCGACTTCGCTGGGCTGGTAAATGGATGGCTGGTAGGCCTCGGGCCATTTGCGTATGCCCGGGATCTGTGCGCCTTCGGCGGGCTGTGCGCCTATGATCTGGATTTGCGGATTCTGCGATCGCAAATAGCCAGCCACGCCCATGATGGTACCGGTGGTTCCCATGGCGCTGACAAAATGGCTGATCCGCCCTTCAGTCTGCTGCCACAACTCGGGACCGGTGCTTTCATGATGGGCCCTGGGATTGTCGGCATTGGCGAATTGATCAAGAACCTTGCCCTTGCCTTCGGCCTGCATCTTGTTGGCGAGGTCGCGTGCGTATTCCATGCCGCCCTGGCTGGCGGGCGTCAGTATGAACTCGGCGCCGTATGCCGCCATGGCGGCGCGCCGCTCGACCGACAGATTATCGGGCATGATGAGTATCATTTTATAGCCGCGGACCGCTGCCATCATGGCCAAGGCAATGCCGGTATTGCCGCTGGTTGCCTCGATGAGGGTATCGCCCGGCTTGATATCGCCGCGCGCTTCGGCATGACGGATCATGGAGCTGGCCGCGCGGTCTTTGACGGAGCCTGCAGGGTTATTTCCCTCGAGCTTTGCCAGAATGACATTGCCGCGCTGCTCTCCGGCTTCGCCAGGAATGCGTTGCAGGCGAACAAGAGGCGTGGCACCTATGGTGTCTTCGATAGTGGGATACGTTTTCATGCTCGAAATAATACACCCATCATGCTTACCGTTGGATAAAAAGCCGATGCCTTGGTCACTTCTTCGAGGATGAGCTCTGCACCGCAGCGGCGCCGTTTCCACCCACTGTCAGTCCGGCCGCCTGCAATGAGGCTGCCTTTTTCGGCCCTATGCCTTTGACGCGATCGGACAGGTCTTCAAAGGATTCGTACCGGCCTCCGCGCTTGCGCTCGTCGATGATGATTTGTGCCGTCCGGGGGCCTATGCCGCGCACGCTTTGCAGTTGCTGCTGTGTCGCATTATTGACGTCGATGGCCAATGCCAGGGTTGGCGCAAGAGCACTGGCCAGGATGCCTGCGCGCGCGAGCAGGGTTCCCGATGCTGCCGGCAGCGCACTTGCCGCCGGAAGGCCCATGCCGGTGGCAAGACTCATGGCGCCCAGTGTCAATCCGACCAAAGAGCGGCGTTTCGTCTGGCAAGCGCTCGGGCTCGACGGCGTCGCAGAGCCGGCCTCGCCATGCGGCACTGGGCGTGCCACGGTAGATTGCGTGAAGGGATTCATTGCGGTCTCCGGAAGAGTTGTCAGAAACGCAATGATCCTTTTATTTGGCACTCAGCCACAGTCGCTCGGCGGCATATAGTCCATGCGTAAAGCTACCCGCCGAGCTCTTGTCCTAGGCGGCCAGCAGCGCGTTCACATAGGCCGAGACGCCGGTCTGCACATCGTTGAATGGCTTGTCGTAGCCTGCTGCGCGGAGTTGGGTCAGGTCGGCTTCGGTATGGCTTTGGTAGCGTCCCTTGAGATCGTCTGGAAACGGGATGTACCGCAGCAGTCCCTGTGCCACTAAGTCTTCCAGCGGCAGCTCCGGCATGCCGCCATGTGCGCGCATCGTGTTGACGACCGTTCGGGCCACGTCATTGAATGGCTGCGCGCGGCCCGTACCGCAATTGAACACGCCGGACTTTTCGGGATGATCGAGAAAGAACAGATTCACGTCCACCACGTCGTCCACGTAGATGAAATCCCGCGACTGGCCGCCGTCGCCATAGCCGTCCCAGCCGCCGAACAGCCGCACATGCCCTTCTGCCTTGAACTGGTTCATGTTATGGAATGCCACGGACGCCATGCGCCCTTTGTGCTGTTCCTGCGGCCCGTAGACGTTGAAGTAACGCAAGCCCACGACCGGCGCGGTCAGCGACGCGAGATGGCGGCGCAATACCTGATCGAACAGAAACTTGGAATAGCCGTAGACATTCAGCGGCGACTCATACTGGATGTTTTCCGCATATACCGGTCCGGCGCCGTAGACAGCCGCCGATGACGCGTACAGCATCGGGATCTTGTTTGCCTGGCAGTACTGGAACAGCTCGAGCGTGACGCGGTAGTTGTTATCGAGCATGTACTGGCCATTGCGCTCGGTGGTGTCCGAGCACGCGCCCTGATGCAGCACGGCTTCGACCTTGCCCAGCTCGCCCAACGCGATGCGCCGGCGAAACTCGTCCTTGTGCATGTAGTCGGAAATCTGCCCTTTGACCAGATTCACGAATTTGTCGCCTTCAGTCAGGTCGTCGACGACGAGAATATCGGTGTGGCCGCGACGATTCAAGCCACGGACAAGATTGCTTCCTATGAAGCCAGCGCCTCCGGTTACTACTATCATGCTAATTCCTCCGCGGTAACGACTGACGTTCCCAGTTTGCCTACAACAACACCGCCCGCGCGATTGGCCCATAGCACGGCATCAAACCAGCTAAGCCCAGTTGCGCGGGTAACGGCCAGCGTGGCCAATACCGTGTCGCCGGCGCCCGAAACGTCAAACACTTCATGGGCATGCGCATCAGTGTGCTGACGTCCATGCTCGGTGAACAAGGTCATTCCCTGCTCGGACCGGGTAACAAGCAGGGCTTCGAGGTTCAGATCGGCCCGAAGCTTCTGGGCGCGGTCCTCGAGTTCCTGTTCAGACTGCCAGCGGCCGACGGCCTCCTGCATTTCGGAGCGGTTCGGCGTGATCATGGTGGCACCGCTATAACGCTGGTACAGATGTCCTTTGGGGTCGACAAGCACTGGAATACCGGCTTCGCGCGCCATGCGTATCAGGGAGCCGACCTGCGCCAGCGCCCCTTTGGCGTAATCGGACAAGACCAGGATATCGTGCTGGCCGATCAGCTCGCGTGCCCGCGCATCGAAGTCGGCGATGCCTTGCGTGCCAGGCCCCTCTTCGAAATCGACCCGCAGCAACTGCTGCTGCCGACCAAGGACGCGCATTTTGAGCGTGGTCGGCGCGACTGAATCGACGATCAGGCAAGGTCGAATTCCGGCCTCGTGGACCAGCGCCTGCACCTTGTCGCCGGCTTCATCGTTACCGACCAGGCCCAGCAAGCTGGCCTGGGCACCCAGAGCCACGATATTGCGCGCCACATTGGCTGCACCGCCCAGCCGGTCTTCGCGGCGGGCAACACGCACCACGGGCACGGGCGCCTCGGGCGAAATACGCTCGACCTCGCCGAACCAATAGCGATCAAGCATGACATCGCCCGCCACCAGGATTTTTACGCGGCTGACCGCCTTTGCCGGAAAAGGCGTCATTTCATTTCCTCCAGGCGACGCGGCTCATAGGTTTCCCAGGAATTGCAACCGGGGCACTGCCAATAGAAATTGCGCGCTTCAAACCCGCATACGCGGCACGAATAACGGTCGAGCCGCTGGGTGTGTTTATGAATGAGAGAGCGCAGAAGGCTGAGATCGGCACCCGCGGCGATCTCCTTTGCGGAAGCCGCCGTTGCAAGCGCACTGCCGGCCGCCGCGGTGCCGGCGCCAGCGGGCGAACTGCCGGCATCGGTTGCGCCGCTGCTGGCCAGCTCGGCTTCAAGCAGGCGATCCAGCCCGAGCAATGATGGATGCGCACGCAATGCCTCGCGCGCAAATGTCCAGGCCGGTTTGTGGCCTTCCTGAGCGCGAAGCTCGCGAAATACGACGTTGAACGTATCGAGCGAGGGATACCGCATATAGTGATTGCGAAGCAACTGCAAGCCTTCATGCTCTTGACCGACACGCCGGTAGCTCTCCAGGATATCGGCAGCCACCAGGCTGACGTATTCGGGCGCAATGTCCAGAATGGAAACCAGATAACTGCGCTCGCGCTCAGGCTTGTTGTTGAGCCGTGCCAGGTGCGCGCGCTCCATGGCAATGCGCGCTTCAGAGGCCTGGCCTCCGGCCTTCGTGCCCAATGCCGCAGCCGCATTGTCTGCCGCGTCGAGCGCCTCTTCGGCGGCAGGAATATCGGGCGGTTTGGAGGCCATGGCGGCGACGGCGCGCTCGCACTGGTAGTGGATCAGTTGCGGTACCGGCTCGTCCACCAGTGCGCGCAGGCGCTTTACCGCTTCGATGGCGCGGGGCCAATCGTGTTCGGATTCGTAAATTCGTATCAGCGCCCTGACCGCTGGCACGGCAAAGCGGCTGTCGAGAACCTGTTCGAAAGCCTGTTCTGCGCGGTCGAGCATCCCGGCCTTGAGGAAGTCCTGCGCCAGTTCATGCTGGGCATTTTCGCGATCGGCCTGCGCCAGGTCGGCCCGCGACAGAAGGCTCTGATGGACACGTATGGCACGCTCCATCTCGCCGCGACGGCGAAACAGGCTGCCCAACGCAAAATGCAATTCCGTTGTCTCGGGATCGAGCTTGGCCACTTCGACGAAGGCATCAATGGCACGGTCCGGCTCTTCGTTGAGCAGGAAATTCAGTCCCTTGAAATAGGAGTTGGGCAAGCTGCGTGTTTCGGACAGCATTTGCCGGATGTCGACACGCGCGGCTATCCAGCCCAAGGCAAACAGCAATGGTAAAAATATCAACCACCAGGGTTCAAAATCCACTATTCATAACCTCGGGGTAGTTTAGAGTGGCGCCAGGGGAGCAACCGTTTCTGGTGCCACCGCTGCGCCGGGAACGTTGGGGTACTTGAGCTGGTCTTCAAGACGCGCAACATCGCGCCGCAGCTTGTTCGCCTCGCGACGGCGCCGCATGATGGCTGGTGCCGCGATCAGCAGGCCAAGCACTACGCCCAGTACAAAAACGGTCAGCATCACCACGATAAGCGGCACATCCGTTACCACGTGATCGGCAAAAAACCTGACGTCCACCGGACCCGTATTTTTAAGGGCGAACATCAGGACGACAACAAATACCACCAGCCGCAATATCCATACGAGATAGCGCATAACGAACACTCCAATAAACCGGGATTTGGACAATTGTAAGGGGAATCCTGCGCAATGCTTCGAGGCGGCCGCATAAAAAACGGGCCCTCGAATAGAGAGCCCGTAAATGTCGGCCGAGTTGCATGATGCCGCCCGGCTAAACCGACCTACCCGTGCATGATGCGCGTATCGAATTCGCCTAGTGCGACGGAGGGTTCGTTCGCGGCTGCCTTGACTTCGTCGTCGTAGGCAGAGTCGACGCGTTCGCGCAATTCCTTGCCGGCCTTGAAGTGCGGCACCTGTTTACCAGGCACCAGCACCTTTTCGCCCGACTTGGGATTGCGACCTACGCGTGGCGAACGTTCGGACAGGGAAAAACTTCCGAAACCCCGAATCTCGATGCGTTGACCTCCGGCCAAAGCCTGGGTCATCGCTTCGAGCACTGTCTTGACGGCGTAATCCGTGTCGCGCACAGCTAATTGCGGGTAACGACTGGCAAGGATCGCTATCAGTTCAGACTTGGTCACATCAATTAACCGTCGTCACGTGCTTGATCAAGCTTGGCTTTGAGCAAGGCTCCCAAGTTGGTAGTGCCGGACGAAGCGCTGGCATCGGACATGCGCTGGATAGTTTCGGCTGTATCGGCGGTATCGCGGGCCTTGATCGACAACTGGATCGAACGCGTCTTGCGGTCGATATTGACGATCATGGTTTCGACGTTTTCGCCGGCCTTGAGCGCCGTCGTAGCGTCTTCGACGCGGCCAGTGGAGATTTCGGATGCACGCAGATAGCCTTCAACGTCGAGCGACAGCGTTACAACAGCACCCTTGGCCTCGACCGACTTGATGACGCCAGGAACGACAGCGCCCTTGTCGTAAGTTGCCACGAAGTTGTTGAACGGATCGCCTTCAAGCTGTTTGATACCCAGCGAGATGCGTTCCTTGTCGGTGTCGATACCCAGAACCACGGCGTCGATCTCGTCGCCCTTCTTGAAGTTGCGAACCGCTTCTTCACCGGTTTCGGTCCAGGACAGGTCGGACAAGTGGACCAGGCCGTCGATGCCGCCAGGCAAACCAACAAACACGCCGAAGTCGGTAATGGACTTGATGGCGCCGCGGACCTTGTCGCCGCGCTTGAAGTTGATGGAGAACTCTTCCCATGGATTGGCACGGCATTGTTTCATGCCCAGCGAGATGCGGCGACGGTCTTCGTCGATTTCCAGGACCATGACTTCGACTTCTTCGCCCAGGGTGACAACCTTGCGCGGATCGACGTTCTTGTTGGTCCAGTCCATTTCGGAGACGTGCACGAGGCCCTCGATGCCGGCTTCGACTTCAACGAATGCGCCGTAATCAGTAAGGTTTGTGACCTTGCCGAACAGACGCGTACCTTGCGGGTAGCGACGGGCAAGACCGACCCATGGGTCTTCGCCCAGTTGCTTGACGCCCAGGGAGACGCGGCTTTTTTCCTGGTCGAACTTGAGCACCTTGGCTTCGACTTCCTGGCCTACTTGCAAGACTTCCGAAGGATGGCGAACACGGCGCCATGCCATGTCGGTGATGTGCAGCAAGCCGTCGATACCGCCGAGGTCGACGAAAGCGCCGTAATCGGTGATGTTCTTGACCACGCCCTTGACCACAGCGCCTTCGCTGAGGGTTTCGAGCAGTTTTTGACGCTCTTCGCCCATGCTTGCTTCAAGCACCGAGCGACGCGACAGCACAACGTTGTTGCGCTTGCGATCAAGCTTGATGACCTTGAATTCCATGGTCTTGCCCTCGTAGGGCGTGGTGTCCTTGACGGGACGCAAGTCAACCAGCGAACCGGGAAGGAACGCGCGGATGCCGTTGGTCATGACCGTCAGGCCGCCCTTTACCTTGCCAGTGATGGTGCCGGTAACCATTTCACCCGATTCGAGCGCTTGTTCAAGTTGCAGCCAGGCCGACAGGCGCTTGGCGCGGTCACGCGACAGGATGGTGTCGCCATAACCGTTTTCGAGCGAATCAATGGCAACGGACACAAAGTCGCCAGGTTGGACTTCGAGCTCGCCTTGGTCGTTCAGGAATTCTTCAAGAGGAATCAGTGCCTCGGACTTGAGGCCGGCATTGACCACCACAAAATTGTGATCGATGCGCACGACCTCTGCGGAAATGACCTCACCGGACTTCATGTCCTGGTTCTTGATACTTTCGGCAAACAGGTCGGCAAAGCTTTCACCGCCGGCGGCGGCAGAGGTGGGAATGGTGGACATTAAATGAAATCCATAAGCCAGGATGGCTGTTAAAAACACACCAGGGTAAAAGGCCCCAGTGGAGTAAAAAATAATTCCAGGCTGCAGATATGGCAAATATTGCTATTGTGCCGCCGGGAACCCCAGACTCGACCAATAATCGAGCACTACATTGACCGTTTCATCGATACTTAATGCCGATGAATCGACCGTTTTGGCGTCGGGCGCCGCAACAAGCGGCGCATTGGCCCGTGTGCGGTCGCGCTCATCGCGCTCTCGCATGTCTTCCAATAAGCGCATAAGGTTAGCAGAAAACCCCTTTTCCTTCAACTGCTTACAACGCCTTTCCGCGCGGGCCCGGACATCGGCCTCCAAAAATATTTTCAAGGGCGCATCGGGAAAGACAACCGTGCCCATATCGCGCCCGTCCGCCACCAGACCCGGAGCCAGGCGGAATGCCCGCTGCCGATCCAGCAAGGCCTGCCGCAATGGCGGATAGGCCGCAATTTTCGATGCCAGGTTCCCGACACTTTCCTGGCGTATCAGGCTGGCGACATCGATTCCGGACAGCAGGACATGGTCGCCCTGAAAGGCAACATCGAGGTCTTGGGCGACCCGCGCCACGGCATGCTCGTCGTCGGGATCCACGCCTTGCTGCTGGACCGCGAGCGCGGTCAGGCGATACAGCGCCCCGCTGTCAAGAACCGCCCATCCCAGGGCCTGCGCCACACGGTGCGCAATTGTGCCCTTACCGGAAGCAGTGGGACCGTCGATGGCAATGACGGGAATACGGGTCGGCGACGCACTCATGCTTGGATCAGCTCCTGGAAGACGGAAAAAAATTCCGGGAATGTCTTGCTGACGCAGCCGGGATCGAGAATAGTGATGGGCACGGGTCCGAAGGCCGCCAGCGCAAAACACATGGCCATGCGATGGTCGTCATACGTTTCTATGCTTGCGCTCTTCCAGTGTGTCGGCTGCATGGGATGAACCCGTATCCAGTCGGGACCGGATTCCACCCTGGCACCCAGCTTCTCCAGTTCGGTATGCATGGCGTGGATCCGATCGGTTTCCTTGACCCGCCAACTGCCGATATTGCGTAGCGTGCAGGGACCGTCGGCATACAGGGCCAGCGTGGCGGCCGTCATCGCCGCATCCGGGATAAGGTTGAAATCGCGGTCGAAGGCCTTGAGCCTGTCGCCCTTCGCCACGCGGACTCCGCGCACTTCCACCGAATGGGGGTGGCGAATGACGGTGGCACCCATGGCCTCGATGACCTCGGCAAACGCCATATCGCCCTGTATGCTTTGCGAACCCGCGCCGTGGATATGAACGGGCCCGCCGGCTATGGCGCCCAGTGCCATGAAATATGAAGCCGTGGACGCATCGCCTTCGATACCCACCCGACCGGGAGACCGGTAGCGGGAACCTGCCGGAATGATGAACCGCGTCCATTCACGTCGTTGAACCTGCACGCCGAATTGCGCCATCAGGTTCAGCGTAATAAGGATGTAGGGCTTGGAGATCAGGTTGCCTTCCACATCGATCAGCACATCGTCGGATGCCTGGGCGGCGTACAACGGGGCTGCAAGCAACAGGGCCGTCAGGAACTGGCTGGAGACCGTACCTTTGACGCTGACCGGCTTTCCCGCATGGATCACACCTTTGCCTATCCTCAAGGGCGGATAACCCGGATTACCCTCATACTGGATCTGGGCGCCGAGCGCGTTCAACGCGTCGACCAGGTCGCCTATGGGTCTTTCATGCATGCGTGGAACACCCGACAAGCGGTATTGGCCGCCCATCAACGCCAACGCCGCCGTCAAGGGGCGGAATGCCGTACCGGCATTTCCCAGGAAAAGATCCGCCTGCTGTACCGCAAACGGACTGCCGCCTTGAACCTCAACCTTGGCGGGACCAATTTCCGCGACTCCGACACCCAGTTGGCGCAAGGCGGCCAACATCACCCGGGTATCGTCGGAATCAAGCAAGCCGTCCAGTTGGGTAGTGCCCTCGGCCAGAGCCGCCAGCAATAACACGCGGTTGGAAATACTCTTGGATCCTGGCAAGTGCAGTTGGCCTGCCGCGAGGCTGGCCGCAGGCAAATGCAAACTGGGACTTTTTGTCATGTCAAACCACTCCTGCTGCCCCAGAACCGACGCGCCAATGCTGCGCGTTCCAGAAAATTTTCAAGCCCTTCGCCATCGGCGTCCTGCAACGCCTGTTCCGCGCGTGTCAATGCCGCCTTGACCTCTTGCAATTCGGCCAGGACCGCGGAGCGGTTGGCAAGAAAGATATCGCGCCAGACTTCGGGCGAACCCGCGGCGATCCGCGTGAAATCCCGGAATCCGCTGCCTGCCAGCGCCATGCGTATATCAGAGTCGTGCGCCGTCGCCACCTGCCACATGAATACTGAAGACAGCAGGTGCGGCACATGACTTACCGAAGCAAGCACCGTATCGTGGACTTCCGGGTCCATGGCCATGACACGGGCGCCGCAACATTCCCACACCCGCGTCAGTAAGGTTTTCGCCGCGCTGGTGTTCTCGTCCAGGGGAGTCAGCACCACCGTGCGCCCTTGATAGAGAGCCGCCTCGGCGGCCTCCGGCCCGGTGCTTTCGGCCCCCGCTATGGGATGGCCGGGAATGAATTGCCCGATATGCCCGCCCAGAGCGGCGCGGGCCGCCGCCACGACGTCCGCCTTGGTGCTGCCTGCATCAGTGACAAGGGTGCCGGGACGCAGGAGGGGCTGAAGACGCGACAGTATTGTTTCGGTAGCGCCCACGGGGGTCGACAGGAAAATGAGATCCGCCTGCTGCGCGGCCTGCTCAAGAGTAACGGCTTCGTCGATCAGTCCCAGTTCGCGCGCCCGCGCCAGCGACGAAGGCTGGCGGCCGACACCCAGTACACGCCCTACGGCGCCGCAACGGCGCAGCGCCGCGGCGAACGACCCGCCGATGAGGCCGACGCCCACGATAGCAAGAACAGGCACCAAAGGCGCCGCGGACGCCTGGGGATCAGCACTCATGAGCGTTGAAGAAAGCTGTTGTCCGGCCTGCGCCTGTGCGATGGAGCATATAGATATTCATGCAAAGTCTGTTTACTGGCTGGGATATGAACCCAGCACTTTGAAAAAGGCGACCTGTTTCTTCAGGTCGGCCAAAGCCTGGGCCACAGCAGGCTCATTGCGGTGACCCTGCAAATCGACGTAGAAATAATATTCCCACTGCCCGGTGCGCGCAGGCCTGGACTCCAGGCGCGTCATGGAGACTTTGTTGGCCGCCAGAGGCGCAAGCATGTCGTACACGGCACCCGCCCGATTTGGAACGGCCAGGATAATACTGGTTTTGTCCTTGTCGCTGGGGAGGGTTTCGATGGCGCCGACGGCAAGAAAACGAGTCCTGTTCTGCGGATCGTCCTGTATGCCGGAAGCCACTATTTGCAGATCCCACGCCTGTGCGGCTCCCGCGCCGGCGATGGCTGCCACGGTGGCGTCCTGGGAGGCAATGCGCGCCGCCTCGCCATTGCTGGAGGCGGCGTCGCGCGCGAGCTTGGGGTAATGTTGGGTCAGCCACGCCTGGCACTGCGCCAGTGCCTGTGGATGCGCCATGATGCGCGTAACGCCTTCGAGCGAGCCAGACCGCGACATCAGATTATGGTGAATCTTTATGGAACGCTCGCCCAGCACCTTCAGGGGCGAATTCAGCAGCAGGTCCAGCGTGCGGTTTACGGCACCTTCAGTGGAGTTCTCGACCGGCACCATGCCCACATCCGCCTGGCCTGCCTCGACGGCGCGAAAGACTTCATCGAAGGAATCGCATCGCAAGCGATTCACGGCATGGCCAAAGTGCTCCAAGGCCGCCTGTTCGGAAAACGAACCTTGCGGGCCCAGATAGGCCACCGTAAGCACGCTCTCGAGCCCGCGGCAGGTGGAAATGATCTGCGTCCAGACGGCGTCTATGGCTTGCTCTGTAAACGGCCCTTTGTTCAGTGCCTGCAAACGACGAATGACCATCGCTTCACGTTCGGGCTTGAGTACTGGACCATCAAGGTCGAAATCCTGTTTGATTTTGCCGACTTCCTGCGCCGCCATGGCGCGCTGATTCAGCAGCCCCAAGATTTGCTCATCCAGGGTATCGATCTGGTGGCGCAAAGGCAGCAAACGGGCTTGTAAAGAGTTATCCATGTCGTTGTGCGAAGGTCTTCAGGAATGAAATGAGGGCTTGGACACCTTCCATGGGCACGGCGTTATAGATCGAGGCACGCATGCCTCCGACGCTTTTATGCCCCTTGAGCTGCATCAACCCGGCTGCGTCCGCCTGCGCCAGAAACTCACTGTTCAAGGACTCGTCACGCAGGAAGAACGGCACATTCATGCGTGAGCGCGATTCCGCGTGGACGGTGCTGACGTAGAAGTCCGCCGTATCCAGGTAAGAGTACAGCGCCTGCGCCTTGGCAGCGTTGGCCGCTTCGATGGACGCCACACCGCCTTGTTTTTTCAGCCATTTGAAGACCAGGCCCGCCATGTATATGGCATAGGTCGGAGGCGTATTGAACATGGAACTTGCGCCTGCAACATTGCTGTAGTCGAAAGCCGAGGGGCACACAGCCAGGGCGTGTCCCAGAAGGTCTTTGCGGACGATGACCATGGTAACGCCCGCCGGCCCGGCGTTTTTCTGGGCGCCTGCATAAACCATGGCGGCTTTCGAGAAGTCGATGGGGCGTGACAGGAAATGCGAAGAAGCATCGACCACCAGCGGGACATCGGATGCACCCAGCGCAGCGAGATGTGGCCAATCGGAAAACTCGACACCGCCTATGGTCTCGTTGCTGCACAAGTGCAAATAGGAGGCGTCGGGGCGCACTCTCCAGGTGTCGACACCCGGAAACCAGGTCCATGGCTCCTGCGCCGCGCCATCCAGCACTGTTGCGCTACCGCTGGAAGCCGCCACGGCGATATCGCCATAGCGCTGCGCTTCTTTGTGGGACTTGTTCGACCAGATGCCTGACAGAATATAGTCGGCCTTGCCCGCCCCGCCGCGGCCGATCAGGTTCAGCGGCACAATCGCATTCTCTGCGCTTGCCCCGCCCTGCATGAACAGGACCTCGTAGTCGCTCGGTATGGCCAACAGCTCGCGCAAGTCGGCTTCGGCTTCGTCGCGTATCTGGGTGAACTGCTTGCCCCGATGACTCATTTCCATTACCGACATGCCGCAGCCATGCCAATCCGTCATTTCCGCAGCCGCGTGCTGCAGCACTTCCAGCGGCAAGGCCGATGGGCCTGCCGAGAAATTCCAGGGGCGCATCAGTTGTCGTCCTTGGTGTCGTCGCTATTATCGGAATCGCCGGATTCATCGGCATCGGCACCGCGATCATCGGCATCGGTTTCGTCCGCCGCGGCGGCCTGAGCGTCTGGCGTACCGTCGGCCGCCAAGCCTTCATCGAGCGGCGCCGATTCCTCGTCCGTATCGGCATCGCTTTCGACAACGCGACGCACACCTTGCAATACGGTGTTGTCATCCACACTGATAAGGGTTACGCCTTGCGTGGCACGGCCCATTTCGCGAATCTCAGAGACCCGGGTGCGAACCAGCACGCCGCCCGTAGTAATGAGCATGATTTCGTCTGACGGTTCGACAAGCACAGCGCCCACGACCTTGCCATTGCGGGCGGAAGTCTGGATGGCGATCATGCCCTTGGTGCCGCGTCCATGACGCGTATATTCGGTGATGGAGGTACGTTTGCCGAACCCATTCTCGGTAGCCGTCAGCACGCTTTGCGTTTCATCGCCTGCCACGAGCATGGCAATGACCGACTGCGTTTCCTCCAGCATCATGCCGCGCACACCGCGTGCCGTGCGGCCCATGGGGCGCACATCGTTCTCGTCGAAGCGCACGGCCTTGCCGGAATCCGAGAAGAGCATGACATCGTGCTTGCCGTCGGTGAGGTCGGCGCCTATCAGATAGTCGCCTTCGTCGAGGGCGACGGCAATAATGCCTGCCTTGCGGGGGTTGGAAAAATCGGACAGAGGCGTCTTCTTGACCGTGCCGCGCGACGTTGCCATGAACACGTAGTGATCATCGCTGAATTCCTTGACCGCCAGAACCACCGTGATTTTCTCGCCATCGATCAGGGGGAACATATTGACGATGGGTCGACCACGGGAACCGCGCGAACCCTGCGGGACCTCCCAGACCTTGAGCCAATAGAGGCGCCCTCGATCGGAGAAGCAAAGAAGATAATCGTGCGTATTGGCAATGAACAACTGGTCTATCCAGTCGTTCTCTTTCATGGTGGTGGCCTGCTTGCCCCGGCCGCCGCGTTTCTGCGAGCGATACTCGGACAAGGGTTGGCTCTTGATGTATCCCGATTGCGACAGCGTAACGACCATGTCCATTGGCGTAATCAGGTCTTCGGTGTCGAGCTCGGTGGCGTTGTGCTCGATTTCCGAGCGCCGGAAGTCTTTGGCGTTGGTCGCGAACTCAAGCTTGATGGCAAGAAGTTCATCGCCGATGATGGTGGTAACGCGCTCCGGACGCGCCAGGATGTCGAGCAAATCGGCGATAGTCGCCATGATGTCTTTGTACTCGCCGACAATCTTGTCCTGCTCCAGGCCTGTCAGGCGTTGCAGGCGCATGTTCAGGATTTCCTGAGCCTGCACATCGCTTAGGCGGTACAGACCATCGCCCTGCAAGCCAAAACCGGCAGGCAGCGTTTCGGGCCGATAGGCCGCCTGGCCGCCGGGGGTGGTTCCGTCGTCGGCACGCGCCAGCATTTCACGTACCAGTGACGAATCCCAGGTGCGCGCCATGAGGTCCTGGCGTGCCACGGGCGGTGTCGGTGCCGCCTTGATGATGGCAATGAAGTCGTCGATGTTGGCCAATGCCACGGCCAGGCCTTCCAGTACGTGGCCACGCTCTCGTGCCTTGCGCAACTGGAAAACGGTGCGGCGTGTGACGACCTCCCGGCGGTGGAAAAGGAAGTATTCCACCATTTGCTTCAAGTTGAGCAGGCGCGGCTGCCCATCGACCAGCGACACCATGTTCATGCCGAAGGTGTCCTGGAGCTGCGTATGCTTGTACAGATTGTTCAGTATGACTTCCGGAACTTCGCCGCGCTTGAGCTCGATGACCAGGCGCATGCCGTCTTTGTCGGACTCGTCGCGAATATCGGAAATACCTTCGATTTTCTTTTCGTTGACCAGTTCGGCAATACGTTCCTGCAAGGTCTTTTTGTTTACCTGGTAAGGAAGCGCGTCGATCACAATGGACTGGCGGTTGCCCTTCTCCATGTCCTCGAAGTGCGTCTTGGCGCGCATGATGACGCGCCCGCGGCCGGTACGATAACCTTCACGCACCCCCGACATGCCATAGATGATGCCGCCCGTGGGGAAATCGGGTGCAGGTATCAGCTCGATGAGCTCGTCTATTGTGCAGGCCGGATTGCGAAGGCAATACAGACACCCTTCTATTACCTCGGACAAATTATGCGGAGGGATATTGGTTGCCATGCCCACGGCAATGCCCGAACTGCCGTTGACCAACAGATTGGGCAGCCGCGATGGCAGCAACAGAGGCTCTTGTTCGCTGCCGTCGTAGTTGGGCCCGAAGTCGACCGTTTCCTGATCGATATCGGCCAGAAGCTCGTGCGCGATCTTGGCCAGGCGGATTTCGGTGTAACGCATGGCGGCGGCGTTGTCGCCGTCGATGGAACCGAAGTTGCCCTGGCCGTCGACCAGCATGTAGCGCAACGAGAAGTCCTGGGCCATACGAACAATGGTGTCGTAGACGGCGGAATCTCCATGGGGATGATACTTACCGATCACGTCACCGACGATACGCGCCGACTTCTTGTACGCCCGGTTCCAGTCATTATTAAGCTCGTGCATGGCGAACAGCACGCGCCGGTGCACCGGCTTCAGGCCATCCCGGACGTCCGGAAGGGCTCGCCCCACGATCACGCTCATGGCGTAATCAAGATAACTGCGGCGCATTTCCTCTTCCAACGAAGTTGGAAGGGTCTCCTTGGCAAAGGAATCCATAGATTGTCTAAAACGTAAAAATCGAGAAACTGGACCGATGACGGGCGAATGGGAAATTCTAACACTTGCGCCTATGTAGACGCCTTAGTGATGAAGCAGCGGCCGGGAAACGTTCATCGCCCATTTTTCGGCTCACGCCCAAACACCGGCCCGGAATGCACGCTGACCCAGGGCAATGTTGGCAAAAACCAACATTAATTGGGGAGATAGCGTAGAAATCCTAATATCTGAGCGATATGCGCAGCGGAGGCTTAACCAAGCGCCCAGAAATGCCGTAAGATTCGCCCTAACACGCATGAAACCCAGTGCAATACTATTAACCCATAGCGTTGCTATACTGGCTCCGTTTTCTTGATATGCGGCGGGGGTTCGCTGCGGTCACTTACCAGCATTAAGCTCAACGAGGAGAAACATGAATAAACCCTCCAAAATCGCACTAGCACTCGCCATTGCAGCCACTTCGGCTTCTGGTGCAGTATCTGCGCAAACTGTCGATAACTGGCAAAATCCGTTTGGTGACGTTTGGAAAAACGGCACTAACGAATTGTGCTGGCGCGACAATTTCTGGACCCCCGCTACCGGCATCCCCGGCTGCGACGGTGTACCAGTTGCGCAAGCTCAAGCGCCCGTGGTTGCTCCTACCGCCACTAAAGTTGTGTTGAACGCTGACACATTCTTCGACTTTGACAAAGCAACACTGAAACCGGAAGGTCGCCAGGTTCTTGATCAAGTCGCCGCACAAGCCGAAACGATCAATCTGGAAACGCTCATCGCAGTCGGGCACACAGACTCCATCGGTACTGAAGAGTACAACCAAGGCCTGTCCGAGCGTCGTGCCAACACGGTCAAGAACTACCTGGTCTCGAAAGGCATCCCTGCCGACCGTATCTATGCTGAAGGTAAAGGCGAAACGAGCCCTGTTGCTGACAACAGTACTCGCGAAGGCCGCGCACAGAACCGTCGCGTAGAGATCGAAATCGTTGGCGTTCGCAAGTAATACTTGCCTGCGTTAAACGCTACAATAAGGGCTCCGCATTGCGGGGCCCTTATTCATTGAAGGTCAGCCTGCGTGCTTGCGCGGGCGGCACCTTCGCCTTTCTAATGCAAGCTTCGGATAGCCTATGAACGCCACTGCAAATTCCACTACCACCCGTGCTCCTAACGTGGATCAGGCCGAACTCGAAAAGTTCAGCGCCCTGGCATCGCGCTGGTGGGATCCTGAAAGTGAATTCAAGCCCCTGCATGCCATAAATCCATTGCGCCTGGACTGGATCCAGCAGCACGCCGGCGCGCTCAATGCCAGGAAAGTGCTCGACGTGGGCTGTGGCGGGGGCATATTGGCAGAAAGCATGGCCAAGGCTGGAGCGCAGGTCACAGGCATAGATCTGGCCGAAAAATCCTTGACGGTAGCGCGCCTGCACGGCCTGGAATCGGGTGTGCCCGTCACCTACCAAGCTATCAGCGCCGAGCAGATGGCTGCCGAGCACGCAGGCCAGTTCGATATCGTAACCTGCATGGAAATGCTGGAACACGTGCCAGACCCGGCTTCGATCGTTCAAGCCTGCGCCAACCTGGTCAAGCCGGGCGGCTGGGTATTCTTCTCCACGCTCAACCGCAATCCGAAGTCTTTCCTGTTCGCCATCGTGGGAGCCGAATACCTGCTGCGTCTGCTACCTCGCGGCACGCACAGCTATGAAAACTTCATCAAGCCCAGCGAACTTGCCGCGGCAGTCCGCCAGGCAGGCCTGACCACAACCGACCTGGCCGGCCTCGAATACAACCCGATTACCGACCTGTACAAGATCTCCCGGGACACTTCCGTCAATTACCTCATGGCCAGCCGCCGCGAGGCCAGCCGCCGCAAGGCCAGCCGCCACGAAAGCTAAATCTCATGCAAAAACTCGTCCTGTTCGACTTCGATGGAACGCTGGCCGATACGGCTCCCGACCTTGCCGCCGCCGCCAACAAACAACGCAGCCGTAAGGGCCTGCCTCCCCTGCCCTACGATACGTTTCGTCCATATGCCTCGCACGGTGCGCGCGGCTTGCTCAAGATGGCGCTCGACATCGAGCCTGGCCATCCCGACTACGAAGCCTGCCGCCAGCAGTTTCTGGAAGACTACGAGCAAGACATGACCTCGCTCACCACCTTGTTTTCAGGGGTGAAAGAACTTCTTGTCACCTTGAAAGACAAGGGCTACGCCTGGGGCATAGTCACCAATAAAATGGAATATCTGGCGGTACCGCTAGTGGTGCATTTGGGCCTGTTTACCGAGTGCGCGGTCACCGTGGGCGGCGACACAACCAGCCATGCCAAACCCCACCCGGCTCCGCTGCTTCACGCCGCCAAGGAAGCGGGATTTGCACCGGCCGACTGCATCTACGTGGGCGATGACGAACGGGATATCGTCGCAGGCAAGGCTGCGGGAATGGCGACTATTGTGGCGGCTTACGGGTATTGCGGCAAGGAAACCGCCCTGCACAAGTGGCAGGCAGACGCCATAGCGCAATCGCCACAGGAAATCTGGCCAGCCATTCAGCAGTGGGCTGCCCGATAAGCACGCGACATGGCGTGCCAATGCCGGTATTCACCGGCATTGGCCGGCTAGCCTCAGGACTGTTTTATTCTCAGCGGTTCGTCTCCGGGAGAATACGAACCCGCCGCAGTGAATAGCACATCGGTAGACGAATTCAAGGCCGTCTCGGACGAGTCTTGCAGTACCCCGATAATAAATCCGACCCCCACCACCTGAATGGCAAGGTCGTCGGAAATCCCGAACAAGCTGCAAGCCAGCGGGATAAGCAGCAAAGAGCCGCCAGCCACCCCCGATGCCCCGCATGCGCAGATGCTGGCGACAACACTTAACAAAAGCGCCGTTGGCAGATCCACCACGATCCCCAGTGTGTTGACCGCCGCGAGCGTGAGCACGGTAATGGTAACGGCGGCTCCAGCCATATTTATAGTCGCCCCCAGCGGTATGGACACGGAGTAAGTATCTTCATGCAGTCCCAGGCGTTTGCATAAGGCCATATTGACTGGAATATTGGCAGCGGAGCTACGCGTGAAAAAAGCGGTTATCCCGCTTTCCCGCAAACACGTGAACACAAGAGGATAAGGATTGCGGCGCAGCTTGGCGAAGACAATCAAGGGGTTGACGACCAGCGCCACGAACACCATGCAGCCAATCAAAAGCGCCAACAAACGCGCATAGTCGAGCAAAGCATCAAAACCTGTGTTGGCGATCGTGGAGGCAACCAGCCCGAAAATGCCGATGGGCGCCATGCGGATGACGATCTTCACGATATAGGACACGCTCAGCGACAAGTCGGCAATGACGTTCTTGGTCGCGCCATGCGCATGGCGCAAAGCAATTCCGATTGCGATGGCCCATGCCAGGATGCCAATATAGTTGCCGTTGGCCAGTGCCCGGACGGGGTTATCGACAATGTTCATGAGCAATGTGGTCAGAACGTCCACGATATTACCCGGCGGACTGATTGCCTCGGTGCCTGCCTTCAGCTGAAGCGTCAACGGGAACAGGAAGCTGGCAGTCACGGCCACCAGAGCAGCAGCGAAGGTGCCGATGAGGTACAGGAACAAAATCGATCCTATACGAGTTTTCTCACCCCGCTTGTGATTGGCGATAGACGCCGCCACCAGAACGAAGACCAGAATGGGAGCGACCGACTTTAGCGCATTGATGAACAACTCGCCAAGCAATTCGACGTACTTTGCCGCGCCAGGAAAAAAGTACGCTAAAAGTACTCCTGCCACCAGACCGACAAGGATCTGCACCACCAGGCTGCCATTGCTGACAAACTGCAAAAGCGGATTTTGCCTCATGGGGCGACGATTCATACCAACTCCGGAACCAAGCCCTGAGGCTTGCATAAAATAAATTTTTTCTTGCCACTTGCTGCGCCATGTTCTGATTTCTGGATGCTTATGGGCAGCATTACACCGGAATGCCGCCTTGTCTCAGGTAATTGTGGGCGTAAATGCCTCTCAAACAGGCCTATCGGATTTTACCATCGCCGCAACACTGTCCTTTACGGCAGATAAACTGTATAATTGCTGTTCTGGGGTCGATCCGGCTTCGACGTGGGTCGCGAAACAGAGTAGGGCATGCCGAGCACCAGTAAGCTCGTAAATCCACTGGAACACTACAAACGCCAACGACGAGCGTT
>JAKFDW010000061.1:0-5822 GCA_036675955.1 Orrella sp.
ATTTTGACGGATTTACGCTATAAAATAAAATGGCGTGGCTTTATGCGCCTTTCAAAACCGCAAAAACAGATCATCTCGGGGAAATCCGGCGTAACAACTCTCGTTCCAGCGGCAAAGGTTCCTGATCCAGGGTGGCGCCAATTATGTCACCGGCCAGGGGCGCCCAGCTAAGCCCCCTGGATCCATATGCGCAAGCAAGCCACAATCCCGGAACCTCGTCAATACGGCCAATTACCGGCAAGCGGTCGCCGACCGCGGCGCGCCACCCCGCCCAGCCATCGGCGGCGACCGACGAATGGGCAAGCCGGGAAGGTAGCACATTTAACAAGCCCGCCACTTTTTTATCGACTTCAACCTGGCCTTCTTCGCTTACTTCGCTGATCTCAACGCCGGGCAAATAAGTACTGCCGCCGACGAAACGGCCGTGATCAGGTGGCAGACAATAGCCGTCGCCCGCCAGAATTACCCGCGGAGGCTCGACGCTGGCTGCGGAATAAAAGGCGACCTGTCCTGCCAGGCGGTACATGGCATCAAACTTGGCGCGCGGCGCAACTCCGGACACAGTGGCCAGCAAATCGACCGCCCGCGCGGCGTTGGCCACTATCACCTGGCCGGCAGAGGCCAGCGCTTTGCCTTGCGTATCCAGGGCGAGCCAGCAATCGGTATTATCGCGTTTTAATGCCCCCACTTCGCCCACCATACAGCGTATACCGGAATGAGACAACAGGGCCTCGATCAGCGCCTGCGGCCGCACCCGCTGACCGTCGCCAAACCACAGGCCTCCGCTGCCCAGGGCTATCCCCGCGCGCTGCGAGGCCTCAACGGTATCCAGCCACCGCACCCAATCACTTGGAAAACCCAGTCGGGCCAGCGATTCGCGCCGCAAGGCGGCGTCCGCCATATCGGGCACCAGCTCGATGGTGCCGCAGCGCTGCGGACGTGCTTCATCGGCCAGGCCTTGCCATCGATGCAGGGCGCGCGCCACGCCGGCACGGCTCAGCCGCGCACGAATGTCGTCATCCCGGCTGATGACGGGCGTTATTGCAGCCGCAATATGTCCCTGGTGGCTGGCGCCCAGGCCTTGCGCAAAGACTGGATCTACCACCGTTACCTGGTGCCCGCGGATCGCCAGGGCATACGCGGCGCCAGCACCCGCCAGGCCTCCCCCCACAACGAGCACGCCAGCCGGTTCAAGATGGACGCTGCGGTGTCGGCCCATGCCGGGGCGCAGGGTCGCGACGGTAATCTCGCGCTTGCCCCCGTAACCGGGTATTTTAGAGACCAGGAATCCAGCGTCCCGAAGTCCCCGCCGCACGTCGCCGGTACAGCACCAGGTCGCCGCGGTGGCGCCGGCATTGGCCATGCGAACCAACTGACCGAACAGCGCACGCGTCCACATATCGGGATTCAACTTGGGTGCGAAGCCATCCAGAAAGAACGCGTCGACATTGGCACTGACCTGTCGCGCAAGCCGCGCAACCGATCCAAATGCCAGGGTGAGCGTGACGCTGCCGCCTTCGAATTCGAGCCTGTGCAGCCCCGGCAGCAAGGGGGGCCAGGCATCGACGAGTTGCCTTGCAAGCGCTTTTTCCGGCTCGGGCACACCGCGCAGGAGCACGCCTTGGAGATTTTGCCGCGTGAAGGGATGGGCTTCGAAGGAGATGACATGCAGCCGCTTGCTGCGGCGCGGATCACTGCGCCACGCCTGCCACAACGCCAGAAAATTATTGCCCAGTCCGAATCCGGTCTCGCATACGGTGAACGTGTCTTTGCCCTGCCATCGATCGGGAAGGCGATTGCCGTGAAGAAAGACTCTTGCGGCCTGCTCCAATGCTCCCCATTCAGGATGATATACGTCGCCATATACCGTACTGAGAGGAACACCCTGGTCATTGAACGCGACCTTCGCGGGAATCAGCGCTTCGTAGCTATCGGACATACATCGCTTGCCGCAACCCCATAAAAGAAACAATCGTCACGTACAATGATGCCTGCTGGAGCACACGACACACTTTTGTTGACCTGGACGCATGTATGCAATCTCTCCGACTTCCGCTCAGTGACTGCCTGGACGCCGCCGTCACCGCCGCCCACGCCGGCGCCGCTATTTTACAATCGTACGCCCATAACCGGGCCGAATTGGTCATCGATAAAAAAATGCGCAACGACCTGGTATCCCAGGCCGACCGCGAAGCCGAAGAAGCTGTTATCGAGATCCTGCGCGAACGCACACCCCAGCTTGGCATCGTCGCCGAAGAAAGCGGAGGCCAAACCTCCGGAATCGCGACCTGGTATATAGATCCCCTGGACGGCACGACCAACTTCCTGCATGGCATACCGCAATACGCCGTATCGATTGCACTCATTGCACACGCCGGCGCGGTCATTACGGGCGACACGCCGCTGGAACACGATACACCGGTCATCGGCGTCATCTACGATCCGAACCGCGAAGAACTCTTTACCGCCATGCATGAGGTCGGCGCATGGCTCAACGAACGGCGCATCAACTGCTCGCAAGCCGAATCGCTGGACGAATCAGTCGTCGCGACAGGCTTTCCCTTCCGGGACTTCTCGTTCTCCGAGCAATACATGCCCACCCTGGACTACGCCATCAACAACACCCGCGGTGTGCGCCGGCTTGGCTCAGCCGCCCTGGACCTCGCATGGGTTGCTTGCGGCCGATACGACGGCTATTGGGAAATGGGGCTCGCGCCGTGGGACGTCGCAGCGGGCACCGTCATCGTGCGCGAAGCGGGCGGCATCTGCGAAGACATCCATCATCGCGACCCGTGGCCCATCAAGGGTTATGTCTATGCCGGCAACCTGCATACCGCCCCCGCACTCGATGCCATGATCCAACCTCACCTCGATAAGAAATAGAACACGCCAGCCGCCGGCCCGCCCCGATCAAACCGCGGGCGCCGAGCCGGCCGGTACTTCATCGCGCAAACTCCTGCGCAAAATCTTGCCCACATTGCTCTTGGGCAGCTCGGTCCGGTACTCGAACAGGCGTGGACGCTTGTAGGCAGCCAGCCGCTCGCTGCACCACGCCCGCAGCGCGTGGTCATCCAGGCCGGGATCTTTCCTGACGACAAACAATTTGACCACCTCGCCGGTGCGATCGTCCGGCACGCCTATTGCCGCGCATTCCAGCACGCCAGGATGTTCGGCTACGACTTCTTCTATCTCGGTAGGGTAGACATTGAATCCGGAGACGAGAATCATGTCTTTCTTGCGGTCGACTATCCGCAACCGCCCTTCGGGACTCATTGTTGCGATATCGCCCGTCTTGAAAAAGCCGAGACGGGTGAAGGCCTGTCTGGTCTCGTCGGGCCGCTGCCAGTACCCCGGCATGACTTGCGGACCGCGCACCGCCAGTTCGCCCGGCTCGCCGCCGGATACCTCCCGGCCTTGGTGGTCCAGCAGCATGATCTCGGTAGAAGGCACAGGGAATCCGATATCGCCGGAGTACTCCGTGGCATTGGTCGGGTTGGCCGAGACCACTGGGGAGGTCTCGGACAGGCCGTAACCTTCAATCAGGGGAACACCTGTGACGGATTGCCACTTGTCGGCAACTGGCCTGAGTACCGCCGAGCCCCCGCCCAGGCACAAGCGCAGCCCGGAGAAGTCAAGCGCCGCATATTCCGCGCGATTCACCAGACTATTGAACAGCGTATTGACGCCAGGAAATATGTTGACCGGATCGCGGCGCCATGCCTTCAGGATGCTGGCCAGATCGCGAGGATTGGGAATAAGCACGCTGCACATTCCCGCATGGGCCGCAAACAGCCCGCATAAAGTCAACGCGAATATATGATAAAGCGGCAAGGCGCTGAGTATGGTCAGGGGCTGCCCCGCCAACTCGCCCAGGGCGGGTTGCGCAACGGCCTCGACCTGCAGGACGTTGGCGACCAGATTGCGGTGTGTAAGCATCGCCCCTTTGGGCACGCCCGTCGTGCCGCCGGTGTACTGCAGCAACGCGACGTCATCCATGGCGATTTCCGGCCTCTTCAATTGCAGGCCGGCACCTTGCGCCAATGCAGTGTCGAATCGCACCGCGCCGGGTAGCTCGCAGGGCGGAATGGCCTTTTTGATATGGCGCAGTGCGAAGTTGATGGCCCGACCTTTCCAGCCCAGCATATCGCCTGCCATCACCTTGACCACACAGGACGGCCTGATGTCCATGGGTACCCCGGCCAGCGTGGGCGCAAAATTCTCGAGTATGAAAATGGCCTGGGCGCCGCTATCGCGCAGCTGATACTCGAGCTCGCGCTCAGTATACAAGGGGTTGATGTTCACGATCACCATTCCGGCGCGCAGCGCTCCCAGGAAAGCCACCATGTAGGGCATGACATTGGGCATCATCAGTGCGACACGGCTGCCCTGCGGCAGGCCCTGGTGCTGCAGCCAGGCGGCTATGGCCGCGGCTTTGCGGTCAAGCTGACGATAACTGAGGTCGTGTCCCATCAGGGTGAGCGCGCGGCGAGAACCATGCTTGCGACATGCCTGATCCAGCATGTCCGCCAATGAGGCATAGGCGCCCACATCGATTTCCGCAATGGGTTTTTCGGGAGGCAACTGCACGCGAGCCTTATCCATACGCTTGATGGGCTATCCGCCCTTTTTTGTTTCGAGAATTTGATGATACGCTGTCACTGACATAAAGTTTTCCGACGCACTCCACAGGGACCGAAATCATGAAACTATCTGAGCCTATCGTCGGATGGAAATCCGAAATCGCCGCAATCCGTCGTGATATCCACGCTCATCCCGAACTGGCCTACGAAGAGGTCAGAACAGCCGATGTGGTCGCCGGCAAACTCGAATCCTGGGGAATACCGGTGCACCGTGGGCTTGGGGTCACCGGCGTAGTGGGCACCATACAGGGCAAAAACCAGAACGGCCGCGCGCTTGGCCTGCGCGCCGATATGGATGCCTTGCCCATGCAAGAGCTCAATACCTTCGAGCATGCCAGCAAGAACCCAGGAAAAATGCACGCCTGCGGACACGATGGGCACACCGCCATGCTGTTGGGTGCCGCGCGCTATCTTGCGGAAAACCGCAATTTCGATGGCACGGTGTACGTCATATTCCAGCCCGCCGAAGAAGGGTTCAGCGGTGCAAAGGCCATGATAGACGACGGCCTGTTCGATTTATTCCCCATGGATGCCGTGTTTGGCATGCACAACTGGCCCGGCATGGAGGTAGGCACCTTCGGCGTTATTCCCGGACCTATCATGGCTTCGAGCAACACTTTTACCATCCGCCTTGAAGGCAAAGGGGCACATGGGGCCATGCCTCACCTGGGAGTGGATCCGGTCATGGCAGCCGTCCAGCTGGCACAAAGCCTCCAGACCATCATCAGCCGGGATCGCAATCCGCTGGATCCTGCCGTGCTGAGCGTTACCCAAATCCACTCGGGATCCGCCGACAATGTCATTCCAAATGACGCCATCCTGCGCGGCACGGTGCGCACTTTTTCCGAACAAACGCTCGATCTCATCGAAAAGCGCATGGCGGAAATCACCGAACACACCAGCCGGGCATTGAACTGCTCAGCCGAGTTCGATTTTGTCCGCAAATATCCGCCTACGGTCAATCACGAGCGCGAAGCGGCCTTCTGCACCCAGGTACTGACTGGTATTGTCGGCGCAGAAAAGGTCGACCAGGCCGTGCAGCCATCCATGGGCGCCGAGGACTTTGCCTTCATGCTCAAGGAAAAACCCGGCTGCTATGTGTGGATAGGCAACGGTCAGGGCGATCACCGCAGCGCGGGACACGGAATGGGCCCCTGCATGCTGCATAATGGCAGCTACGAT
>JAKFDW010000062.1:0-1661 GCA_036675955.1 Orrella sp.
CTGTGTCCGGGCATCCCGATGGAAGGCTTCGCCGAGGCTGAAAATAGGATCGCCCGCAAAGGGGGCCAGATGATGAAACATAGGGTTTCGGCTGTCCTGTCAAATACTATCGTAGTGTTGCGCCATGCGCCGCCGGAGCGCCTTCGGGCATATTGCCTGCGCTCCAGAAGGCGTTGCGGTCCAGGTAGTTCTGTAGAAACTGCTGCAGGCGCGCGTGTTGCGGACTGCGGAAAATTTCTTCGGGCGAACCGCTGGCGGCGATTTCGCCCTGGTCCAGGAACAGGACCTTGTCGGCAACTTGCGCGGCAAAGCCCATTTCGTGAGTAACGACCACCATGGTCATGCCTTCGCGCGCCAGGTCTTTCATGACTTGCAATACTTCGCCTACCAGTTCCGGATCCAGCGCCGAGGTCGGCTCATCGAACAGCATGATATGCGGTTCCATGGCCAGCGCCCGGGCAATGGCCACCCGCTGCTGCTGACCGCCCGACAAACGCGCGGGATACGAATCCGCCTTATCAGCCAACCCTACTTTCTGCAGCATGCGCAACGCCGTTGCGCGCGCCTGATTGCGCGGCGTGCGCTTGACGCGGATAAGCGCCTCGGCGACATTGCTCAAAGCCGTCATGTGCGGCCACAGGTTGAACTGCTGGAACACCATGCCCACGTGGCGGCGCACGCGATTCAGTTCGGCCAGGCTGGCTTTGACGCGGCGCCCTTCCTTATCGACATAGCCCAAGAGCTCTCCTTCGATCAGGACCTCGCCTGCGTCATATTCTTCCAGGAAAGCCAGGGAGCGCAGCAAGGTGCTTTTACCCGAGCCGGACGGACCGATAATGCAGGTCACTTCCGACTTGCGTACGCCAAGCGAAATATTGTTGAGCACGCGGTGCGTGCCGTAATGCTTGCTCAGGCCGCGTGCTTCGACCAGATAGTCCTGTTCCATGGAAAGCTTGCTCGAGAATAATGTAGACATTGTAGTTTGCCGCAGGTGGCAGGCCTACCGCAGCAGATAACGGCTGGCGCGGATCTCCGCCCAACGTCCGATGCGCCCCGTCACTGCGACGAGCAGCAGGTAGCACACGCATAGAATCAGCGTCGTTTCGACATACATGAACTGCTCCGAACCGATCTGGGTCAGCACCGCTGTCAACTCCGGCACGGTGACAATCGACAATATCGACGTCTCCTTGCTGAGGATGATGATCAGATTGATGAGCGTTGGTGTAATGATGACCAGCATCTGAGGCAACTGTATGCGCCATACGATGTCGAATCGCGAAAACCCCAGGCATTGGGCCGCCTCGATATGGCCGCGCGACACGGAATTGAAGCCGGATCGGAATGCTTCTGCAAAATACGCGCTGCCATATACCGCCAGTGCGGCCACACCCGCCGTCATGGCGGAGAGCTCGATGCCCACGCTGGGTCCTCCATAATAGAGAATGAACAGCTGTACGAGGAAAGGCGTTGTGCGCAGCACCTCGATATAGACACGCAGGACCGCACGTACCCAGCGCCCGCTGTATCGCTGCACCACGGCGATGATGAAACCCAGTACCAGCCCCAGCGCCACCGCTGCCAGCCAGGTGCCTATCGTGGTCAGGAATCCCTGCAGGATCTCGGGCCAGTAAGCGGCTATGTTGGCTAAACTGAAGTCC
>JAKFDW010000063.1:0-4025 GCA_036675955.1 Orrella sp.
TGTGCCGCCCAAGTCTGACCTTGCTCACGTGACGCAACTTACTACTCTGAATTTTCTGACCGCAAAATCGACGCGAGCCGATTTCGCATTTCTGGATACCGAGCTGCAGCTTCAAGTGGAAGCACACGCTCCGGGTGTCTACAGATTGCGTTGCGCTGCCGGCGAGTCGCTTCAAAGCGAGAAGCCCAGCGCGCGTGCCCGCGCGCATGCCGAAATGTTGCTGGCCCGGCAGGAACCCGTGGGCGAGTTGGCGGTAAGTTCGATCGCCGAAGCGGCGGGGTTGGGCTGGCGCCTCGAGCAGGGTGATGTGGTGCTGGAAGTCCTGAGTTCGCCGTTTCAGCTCTCCTTGTACCGCGGCAGTGAGTGCATTCTTCGTACACGGCAGGGCATGGCGCTGTCGTGCGATCGAAGCAACGATTCCATTGCCTGGAGTTTCGGCTTCGAGCTGGACGGCGACGATGCCTTGCATGGATTGGGCGAATCCAGCGGCGAACAGGACCGCCGCGGCGGATCCCTGGTTTCCGACGACCCGGGGGCCAGGGCACTGCCGCTGGTATGGAGCCCCAAGGGGTGGGGACTCTATGTCAATACGCTGCAGCGCGTCGAGCACGATCTGGGCCGCAACGATGCCGACCTGTATCAGGCGAGGGTTCACGATGCAATTTTCGACTTGTTCCTGTTTGCCGGCGAACCCGCGGAAATCATCAATCAATATACGGCGCTCACTGGCCGTTCCGGACAGCCGGGGCTGCGGCCCATGGGTGTATGGCTCGAGCAGGCGCCCGGCCAGCCCATCGACGAAACGCTCAGGATCGTGCAGGAATTCCGCGATAACCAGTGGGGCCTCGATGTATTGCGCCTTGCGCCGCCGGCCGTATACGGCTTTCAGGCCGACAAGCCGGCATTCGAATGGGCATCCGACCGCATTGCAGATGCGCGCGACATTTTCGCTCGCGCGCAGGAACTGAACGTACAGCTTGCGGCGCCTTCTTTTCCGGGCGTCCTTCGTGACACAAATTTGTTCGCTGAATGGGAAGACCGCGGCTGGCTGCTCATCGACGAAGACGGCAACGCGCAGGTTTTCCCCGGCAATGACTTTACGGGCGGACTGGAATTCGGTCTGCTCGACCTGACCAATAAAGATGTTTACAAGCTCTGGTCCGAGCGGCAGCGGCAATTGCTGGATGAAGGCTCCGCCTCCCCCGTCTGCAACGCGCAGTTCAATATCCCCGACGGTATAACGGCGCGCGGCGGCGAGTCCGGCGCGGTCCTGCGCACGATATATCCCTTATTGGCGCGGCAGGCCTTGTTCGGCGCCGTGGCGGGGCATAAGACGCCGCAGGAAGGTGTGATCTGCAGCGCGGATCTGTTTCCCGCCGTTCAGCGTTTCGCGTGGCAAACCGGACCGCAGGTCAGCAACGACTGGGCGGGCCTGGAACATACCTTGCGCACCGCCTTATCGCTGGCCGACAGCGGTGTTCCGGTACAGACTCATAATCTGGGTTCAGTTCAGCACTCCGTTGCGGGCATGACGCCCGAGCTTTACCTGCGCTGGCTGGCCATGAGCGTGTTCTCAGGCAACTTTACATTCCAGGGCATACCGGCGCTGCTGCCCACCGCATTCGATGCCGCAACCCGTGAACTTGTACAGCATTGGCTGCAGTGGCGTTACAGGCTTATTCCATACGTCCTGGGCATCGTCGAAGACGCTGTCCGTACGGGCCTGCCTGTGCAACGTTCAATGGCACTGGCTTTTCCGGGAGACCCCGTGGCTCAGGTATGGGATACCCAGTATTTGCTCGGGCCGGCATTGCTTGTGGCGCCGGCGGTCAAACCCGGAACGCAGATCGAAGTGTATCTGCCCAAGGGCGATGCCTGGTGGGACCTGAATACGGGCTGGCGTTACGAAGGCGGCACTACCTGGACGGTAGAGGCGGGCCTCGACACCCTGCCGGTATTCGGCCGCGAAGGCCATATGCTGTGCCTGGGGCCCGCCGCGCAGCATACGGGCGATTTCAACTCGGCGCGTATCCTCGATGAAGTCTGGATGTTCGGCATGCCCGAACATAGCCCAGTCGTCATGCGCAACAAGATACGCGTCATGCAGATGCAGGGTTCCAGTTACATCAAGGGGCTGGAAGGCTTGCGCATTTTGCCGGCTGAAGGCCTGGAAGTGAAACGCCGCGGCGCGGAAGTGCGAATTTCCAGGGCCCGATGACACCCGGCGGTGTCATCATCGGCTTGCCGTAGCGGAAAAAAGGGGGGGCGATGCCTCCCTTTTTCAATATCGGGAACGCGGGCCGTCGGCACGGCATCTAATGTCGTAACTGACTCTCTTTCTGATTGGGTATCATGCCTCTTGCTCTTGTAAAGCCTGCCGCGGGTTCGTGCACCGACGCGCAACTGGCGCAGCGCCTCGCAATGGAAGACATTGTGGCGCTGCAGGTCTTGATGCGGCGCTATAACCAGCGTCTTTATCGGGTGGCGCGCAGTATCCTGCGCAACGACGCCGATGCGGAAGAGGCGGTGCAAGAGGCGTTTTACAAAGCCTATCGCGCCATTTCGAGCTTTCGGGGGGATTCCGGCTTATCCACCTGGCTGGTGCGTATTGTGGTCAACGAATCCAACCAGCGTTTGCGCAAGATAAATCGGCTTGCCACGTGGTTGGAGTTCAATAATGACGCTGAGCGTGGCGATGTCACGACGACTATGACAGCAGACGAATATTCCTCGAGGCAGCCTGAATCGGCACTTGCGCGTGCCCAGGCTCGGCACGCGCTTGAGGCCGGCATCGACCAGTTGCCCGACCTGTTTCGCGCCGTGTTCATATTGCGGGCGGTGGAGGATCTTACGGTGGAGGAAACCGCGACCTGCCTGGGAATCCCGCCTGCCACAGTGCGTACACGCTATTTCCGTGCGCGAAAGCTGTTGCGCAAGTCACTGGGCGCGGACATGGGCGAGATGGTCGATACCGCCTTCGCGTTTGCCGGCGCGCGTTGCGACCGGATCGTGGCATCGGTGATGGCCCGGCTACGAGAGGCGGCGATAAACGGGCATTGATTTCTTGTGCGTTCCCGCAAGGCCGTTTGCCATGTCATTCACGGGACAGGCACTTCTATGACCAGGCCGGGATCGAAAGCGGGGTTTTCATTGACGCCGTCGCGGGCATAGCCTCGCGGATTGCATACGACGCGGGTGCCATTGACCTGGTAGTCGAAACTGTCGTGGGTATGTCCGTGTATCCATAGCACGGCCCTGTCCGCACCCATAAGGTGTTCGCTGTTGGAGACAAAGCAGTTGTTGATCAGCGAGCCGTCGAATCGGGAGTGGATGCTTTGCGGCGAGGGCGAGTGGTGCGTAATGACTACAGTGGGAGCCTGGCAGGCCTGACCCAGTTTTTCATCCAGCCATGCAATATTGGCATTGAACAGCACTTCCATATCGGACGGCGAGAACGTCTTGTCTGACGACATGCCTGACTTGATTCGCGTGAAATCCCGTATAAATGCCACCGACTCCGCGATCGCCTGTTCGCGGGATGCACGCCCATACAAGTTGAAATTGCTCCATAGCGTGGAACCCAGGAAGCGTATGCCTTCCAGCATGATCTCTGTGTTGTGCAGGATGTGTATATTGGTGCCGCTCGCATACGTCTTGAGGTCTTCAATCGTGGTATCGAGGTTGCCTCCGTAGAATTCGTGGTTCCCCGCTACGTACAACACGGGCTTGCTGAAACCTTGCGCCCATTGCAGCGCTTCTTTCGGGCGCGCAATATCGCCGGCCAGGATGACGATGTCGGCGTCGGTACGGGGAAGGGGCAGGCCGGCACTGCCAAGGTGAAGATCCGACAGTATATTGAGGCGTACAGGTCTTGGGGAACAGTTCATGGGGGTTCTTTGTGCTGTTGCAGTAGTCATTTGACAGGTTTTTTAAATGGCGTCATAATCTCGTTCTTCGGTCGGGTCGTTAGCTCAGTTGGTAGAGCACCGGACTTTTAATCCGATGGTCGCGCGTTCGAGTCGCGC
>JAKFDW010000064.1:0-2600 GCA_036675955.1 Orrella sp.
CTGGCGGAACTTCTTCACGCCGAAGCCGAGCCCGGCCTGCACCTCGGCCATCTTCATGAAGACTTCTTTCCGGGTTTTGTTGTTCACGGCCAACCCTTCGCCCATGCCGCTACCGGCGACCAGGATCTTCAGTCCGAAATTGCTGAACACTGCGTACCCCGCCGAGTTTTCCACCGCCTGTTTCGCGGCTGGTTGTTTGGCATAGAGGTCCTGCAAAGTGTCGCGCGCCATCGCGCGCGCGTCGTTGCGCGCCTCTTCCAGCGCGACCGAACGATCCTCTCCCGGCGGGGTATCGCGGATATTGCTGGTACAACCCACAAGGATGCCGAAGCCCAAGATGGTGAGCGACCTGGTGATTGTCATGACAAATTTCATGGTGTTGTCTCCTTTTGACTTGTCTGGTTCGATCTGCACATCACTTGCGAGCGCGGCTGTCCTTGTCCGGTGCCGACGTCCTGACATGGGCTTCGCGAAGACCCCCTTGCAAACCGCCCAACCTCTGTAATTCGAATTCTGGTGGTAACGGCCATCGCACTGGAATTGGCTCTCGGGGAAGCACGAATGCCCTTTGGGGCAGCGTGGAAGCGTCGCCTGCACGTGCGTCGTGCAATTTCATGGGGGATGAACGGCTTGCGCGACCAGGGCAAGCAAGGCCCTGCCCTCGAATGGCTTCAGGAGATAAGCAGCGCCATCGCGCTCGGCTTGCCTGCGCACGGCTGGATCGTCATGGGCGGTGATGAAGATCCAGGGCGGGATCGGACCCTGTTCCGCCAGCCGCCGATGCAGTTCGAAGCCGGACACGCCGGGCAGGCGCACGTCGCAGACCAGGCAGCGACACGAATTCCACAATCCCGCCCCCACGAGCGCGCCCTGAAGGGATTCCGCGGATTCGAAGGCGATCACCTGGTACCCGGATCCGCGCAGGACGCGCTCAAGGGCCCGGCGCACGCCTCCGTCGTCTTCGATCAGTACGATCTCTGGGTTCACATGCACGATGCTGGGCCCTATTGGCGAGACTCATCGGTGCGGAATCTGGTTGCCCACAAATAATCGGCCATGCGCTGGGCAAGGGTAATTGCTCATTGGGGCGCGCCAAGGGTGCCCCTGTGGGCAAAAGCGAGTTGTTGCTTTGAATACGCAGCGCCGCCTGATCGGTCAGGCGACCATCTCTTCGGACGCCGTCGACGGCGGACTAAGAACCGTGCCTAGTTCCAGCTGCACGGCGTGATGGACCAGTTCGGCGACCGAGTGCACCTGCATTTTTTCCATGACATGCGCACGATGGGCCTTGACGGTGCGTTCGCAGGTGCCCAGGTACGTGGCTATCTGTTTGTTGAGGCGGCCAAGGACGACCTGCGCGAAGACTGTCCGCTCGCGCGACGTCAGCGTCTCGAATCGCCGACGCACTTCCTGCCGCGTGCGATTGCCTTCGCGCCGCTCGGCGTCCCGTTCGAGCGCGGCGGTCACCGCGGCAAGCAGGGTCTCCCGCTCGACCGGTTTGGTGAGGAAATCCACCGCGCCGCGCTTGATGGCCAGGACGCTGCTCGGAATATCGCCGTAGCCGGTCAGGAACACGACCGGGGGAGCATCCGCGCGCCGTGTCAGCGCAAGTTGCAGATCCAGACCGCTGGGCCCGGGCATGCGCACATCGAGCAGCAAGCAACCCGGCGCATCGACGGGCCATACCAAAAGGAATTCGCCGGCAGAAGCATATTGGCGGACTTCAAAGCCCAGCACGCTCAGCAAGCGGCTGAGCGCCTCGCGCATGGAAGCATCATCATCGACCACGTGAATCACAGCATTACTGACAGCCATGTCATGCCTCTCTTGTCGGGATAGATCACCCACGCCGAGCCGCGACAGCTTGTAATGCCGCCCCCGCGGCGTATTACGTATTACACGCCTCGAACGGGGTCTGCTAGGCATACAGGCCAGAAACCATCCTGCAACCGACGAACGGTAGGAGGGCGAGCGGTGGGCCGCACGGGCGAACCCTATTCGTGGCGCTCGTCATAGGGCGGCAGGGTGACCCGGAATTTGGCTCCCCCCTCACGGTTGTTCTCGGCCCGGATACGTCCGCCGTGCGCCTCGACGATGGAGCGCGCGATGGACAACCCCAGACCCATGCCATGCGACTTCGAGGTATAGAACGAATCGAACAGGTGGCTCAGGCGTTCCGTTGGAATACCGGTACCAGCGTCGACGATCTGGAACTCGACTTCGCCATGGGTCGTGGTCGAGATGCTAAGGGCAACAGGTGAGTCGCTCAATGGCACATTGCCAGTGGCGCCCACGGCCTCCACGGCATCCATGGCATTCAATATCAGGTTGATCAGCAATTGCTCCAGAAGCGCGCGGTCACCGCGAAGCCAGGCGGAATGCGGCAACGACACGCTTGCCAGGGATATCCGGCGCCGGCGCGTTTCCGGCTCTAGCAAGGCAATGACATCCGCTGCGATGGCGTTGGCGTCGAGTTTTTCCAGCTCCAGTTCCCGCCTCCGAACCAGCCTGCGCACGTGTCGAATGACATCGCTCGCACGCAGGCCGTCGCGGCGTATGTCGGCGAGGATCTTCCTGATCTCGTCCAAAGGCGGATCCGG
>JAKFDW010000065.1:0-7957 GCA_036675955.1 Orrella sp.
TGCGGCGTGGCTCGCCGTACGTAGCGGACGCTGATTTTATCGAGCTGGCTTGCCGGCGCGCCGCGCACGGACAGCACGGCACGGGCCTGGGCATCGTAGCCCCAGGTATTGTCGCGGCTTGCCTTTGTGCCGTCGGCCGACACGGTTTCAATGCCGGTGAGCGCACCGGTATTGCCCGACTGCAATTCCGGTTCGTAGAGATAGCGCCGCTGCATGCCGTCGGGGCGGATCATGCGCGTCAGGCGCTGCACGGCGGGCGAGGCAGAGTCAAAGGGTTCGTGTTGGTATTGGAAGCGGCCCAGGGGCGTATCAATATAAGCCAGGTATGCCCGCCCGCCAGCCGCGCGATAGGAAAAAGACAGCGTGTGACCCTGCCTGTTGGTGACTCTTGTTATCGTGCCGGCCAGCGGCCCGGGCCGCGTGTTTCGTTCAATGCGCAGCGCCAGGTGCCGGCCCTCGCGCAGACGTACCAAATGGCCGCTGGCGTTGAACCACAATTGCCTGCCGGTGGGCCAGGTCCAGACCCAGTATTTGCCTGCGGTTTCAAGCGTTCCATGCCGGTTGGGCGCAGGCTTGTTCGCGATGTTGGAAAAGTCGACGCGGCTGCCGTCTGCCTGGAGGATTTGCCAGCGGTTTCCTGCGTAGGAAAGCTGCGTGTCATAAGACAACTGCCAGCCGTATCCCGCGCTTGATATGCGGCGGTCCAGCGCGTTGTAGTGACGGACGATCTCCAGGCCTGGTACGGAGGCATTGGGCGGGAGATCGGTCTCGTGCTGGTATTTGTTGCCGGTGACAACGTGTATGGGGTTGCCGGCGCCCAGGTTCAGCGCAGGTTCGGCCTGGCTTGCCACGGCAAGACCGCCTTCTGCGCAGGGCTGTCCCAATTGCGACGGGCCGCAAGTGCCTGCCGCCTGGGCGCAAGCCGCAGCAGGCAGGGCGAGCAGAATCAGGAAATATAGGATTCGGAACATAACGATTCGACCTTGAACCAGACCGGGTTATGTTGCCGCTTGGCAGCGTCCAGAAGTTAGGGTAGTGTATGGATGTGTCTACTGAGGGAAACCGAATATGTTAGTTGTCTTTCACTCTAAGGCCGCTGCCGAAGTGCTCATGTTCTCGAAACATGCCTTGCCCATACTGAAGGCCGCAGGCAAGCCGTACACCGATACGCTGCCTGAACGGGGCGTCATTACACGCGATCAGCTCGACGATGCCATCAAGGGCATCGAAGCGGCCATTTCCGCCGACACCGAATCCGAGTTTCCCGAGGATCACCGCGACGACAACGACTCGAAAGAGCACCCTATTGCGCAACCGGTAAGCTTCCGGCGCCGTGCCTTTCCGTTGCTGGCAATGTTGCGGCTATCGCGCGAACACGACGCCGACGTCATCTGGGAACCCGCGCCTACCTGGTAGCAGGCGGCAACGCGGTAAGGCGGCAATGTCATGCATCTGACAGTCAGTTGTGCTGGCTTTGCGTACGCTTGCCATTGTCTCGAACCCGCCTGAATGGAGTGCGTATGCGCAGTGTGGTCACCGTAATTTTCAACGCCCGGCAAACGGTCGAGCTGGCAGTCGATGTAGAACCCGGAGGCGCCGGCTCGGCGGCGGCCCGCGAGTGGTTCGAAACGACGTGGGTACGACTTGGCTGCGAGCCGCTGCGCGCCAGTGGCAAGGTGCTAATGCTCGACAAGATACTCGGCGTGGCCGTCGCACTGGGTTATTCCGAGCTATCCGGCAATGGCGATACGGCGCGCGAATTTGCGGTGCAGGCGGCCATGGCGCTGGAAAAGTCACGAATAACCGTAGACCTTCCGGGGCTAACAGTAGGGTATTAGGCAGCAACCGAAGCAACAGCCCAAGCCCGGCCGCTACCGTATGCCGGCCCGCATGAAAGACTGCACGAATTGCCGCTGGAACAACAGGAAGGCAATCAGCAGGGGCGCGGCGCTGAGCAGCGTTGCGGCCGTAATGATAGACCAGTCTATGCCCTGGTCGGTCGACGCAAACACCTGCAAACCTACCGTCAGCGGCCGCGATTCGACCGAATTCGTGATGATCAATGGCCACAGGAAATTATTCCAGTGATGGCTGACCGACACCAGTCCATAGGCGACGTAAATGGGCTTGGCCAGGGGCACGTATACCTTCATCAGTATCTGCCAGCGGCTGGCGCCCTCGACGCGGGCGGCTTCTTCAAGCTCGCGCGGCACGGTCTTGAAGGTCTGGCGTAAAAGGAATATACCGAAGGCCGAGGCAAAATAGGGCAGGCCCACGGCGAAAATGGTGTCGCGCACGCCCAGCCAGGACATCAGGCGGTAGTTTTCCACAATCAGCACGTCTGGCATGATCATCAATTGCAGCAAGACCAGCATGAAGACAAAGTCGCGCCCGCGGAACTCAAAGCGCGCGAATGCATAGGCGGCCAGTGTGGACAAAATGAACTGGGCCACCAGCACCATGGTGACCAGAACGAAGGTGTTCAGGAAATAGCGGCCGAACGGCGCGGCGTTCCAGGCGGCAACGAAGTTTTCCAGCGTCAGCGGCGCGGTCAGGTCGAAGCTGGTGGAGTAGGCAGAAGGGTGGAAGGCGGCCCACAAGGTGTAGGCCAGCGGCAGGAACCACAGTATGCCCAGTAGCCAGGCGCCGGCAGTGTCGAGTTTATGGGTCATTGGTAGTGCGTCCGGCGATCCAGCCAGCGGAATTTCAAAAAGGCCGTAATGGACAGGATCAGCAGCAGGACGACAGAAAGTGTTGCCGCGTACGACGTGTCCCAGTAGCTGAAGCCGACCTCGTAGATATAGAACAGCAGGAGCGTACTGGCATTGTCGGGGCCGCCTTTAGTCATGACCAATACGTGATCGACCAGCCGGAAAGCGTTGATCAATGCGTTGATCAGAACAAACAGCGTGGTCGGCATAAGCAGCGGCAGCAGCACTCGCCAGAAGTACTGCCAGCGCGACGCTCCTTCCAGCAGGGCCGCTTCCCGCAGCGAAGGCGATATTTGCTGCAGTGCGGCCAGGTAGAAAATCATGAAGAAGCCGGCTTCTTTCCAGATAGTGACCAGCATCAGCGCCGGCAGCGCCGTGGACCGGTTGCCCAGCCAGTTCATCCCCGGGAAATTGAATACATCGGCGATCTGATCGACAAGCCCATATTGCGGGGTGTAGAAGAACAGCCAGATATTGGCCACGGCCACCATGGGGAGGATGGTGGGGGTGAAATAGGCCAGGCGCAGAAAACTGCGCCCGACCAATTGCCGGTTGACCCACAAGGCCATGACCAGCGCAATCGCCACTGAAGTGGGAATGGTGCCCAGCGCGAAAAACAGATTGTTCCACAGGGCTTGCCAGAACACGGGATCATCGCGCATCGCCGCGTAGTTATCCAGGCCCGCGAAGGAGGCCGGACGATTGGCTTTGGGCGTGGTAAAGAAACTATGCCAAAGCGTGGCCAGTGCGGGGTAATGGGTGAAGGCGGCGAGCAGCACGATGGCCGGCAGCAGAAGCAGCCAGCCATACACCGCATGTAGCGATACTTTCATGTTTACTTATAGGAACGCAACAGGCGGTCGGCATCGCGCTGCGCATCTTTCATGGCCTGGTCAGCGGATTTGGAGTTGGTCAGGACCGCCTGGATATTGTCGTTGAGCAGCTTGGTGATGCGCTGGTTGTCGTGGGTCGAGAACTCGGCCACGCTGACCTGCAGTTGATCGCGCGCAACGGCAGCGGCAGGTACTTCCTTCACGTAGTTTTTCATTTGTTCCGTTTCCCAGGCCGCCGGAGTCACCGCAACATAGCCCGTGTCTATGCTCCAGGCTGCGGCGTTTTCAGGGCTGGTCATCCATTTGACGAAGGTATAGGCCGCTTTCTGCTGCTCTGGCGTGGCCGACTTGAACAGATAGAAATTGCCGCCGCCGGTGGGACTGCCGCCTCTTTTGGCCTTGGGCATGGGCGCTACGCCGAAGTCGAACTTGGCGTTCTTGCGCACATTGGTCAGGTTGCCGGTGGTCGTCCACATGATGGCGGTTTTGCCCACCAGGAAATCCTTGGGCGTGGTGCCCCAGTCTATGGTGCCGGCCGGCATGACTTTATGCTTGTAGGCCAGGTCATGCCAGAATTGCAGCGATTCAATGACCGCGGGTTTATCCAGATACACTTCATTGCCCGCCTCGTTCATCAGGATGGCGTCGTTCGGCGTGGTCAGGGCCTGGAACAGCCAGTAGGCAAAGCTGCCGCCGGAGGGGATCTCCAGCCCCCACTGCGTGACCTGGCCCGAGCTGTCTTTTTTGGTCAGTTTTTCGGCCTTGCTGACCAGTTCGGCCCATGTTGCGGGAGGGCTGTCGGGATCCAGGCCTGCTTCTTTGAACAAGTCTTTGTTGTAGTACATCACGATAGTCGAGCGCTGGAACGGAATACCCCAGGTCTTGCCGCCGGTCTGGCTGTTGGCCATAAAGCCCTTATAGAAACCGTTCAGCCACTTCTTGTCGGCATCTGTCTGCACCAGTGGATCGAAGGGAACGACGGCGCCTTCATCGATCAGTGTGAACATGTCGGTGGACAACAGCACCGCCAGCTGCGGTGCATTTCCGCCTTTGTGTGCCGTCAGCGCCTTGGCGACCGAATCCTGGTAGGAGCCGGCATAAATAGATTTGATCTTGACGTCCGGATGTTCTTTTTCAAATCTGTCGACCATGCCGTCGACGATTTTGGTGATGGGGCCGCCGACTGCCACGGGGTAATAGAATTCGAGTTCCACGGGCTTGTCCTGGGACCAGGCCGGAGCAGCACAGAAAGCGCCTGCAAGGCTGAGCGCCAAAGCTTTTAACAAAGTACGTCGCATGGTTTTTTCCTGTCAAGAAGTAAAGGGCGCGCGCGCCAGCGCTTTGCCCGAGGCGTCAAAGAAATGTTGATTCGTGTTGTTCCAATGAAGCTTGATGCGTGCGCCGGGCTGGGCACGCTGGTGGCCGGCGGCCCGTACCGCTATGCCGCTGTTGGCCCCAACTTTACAAATGACGATGGAATCGGCGCCGAAATACTCGACGCTTTCAACCGTGGCGGGGAAGCCGCCGTTTTCATGGATGGCGATGTGTTCGGGCCGCAATCCCAGCTTTTGCGCGCTGCGCACTATTCCGCTTAACGATCCGGCGTCTTCGCGGCCCAGCACTCCGCCGCTACGGGGATCCAGTTTCAACAGATTCATTGGCGGGGTGCCGATGAAGCGCGCGGAAAATTCCGAGCCCGGGTTCGCATAAAGCATGTCCGGGCTGTCGTTCTGTTCGATTCGGCCGCCATTCAACAGCACTACGCGATCGGCCATGCTCATGGCTTCGGTCTGGTCGTGCGTGACATAGACCATGGTAATGCCCAGGCTTTGCTGCAGCGCGCGAATCTCGCGGCGCATCTCGTGCCGCAGCTGCGCATCCAGATTCGACAAAGGCTCGTCCATCAGGCAGACGGGCGCTTGCGAAATGACGGCACGCCCCAGCGCGACACGCTGCTGCTGTCCGCCGGACAGTTGGGAGGGCTTGCGATCCAGCAGTTTTTCCAGGCCCAGCAATTGGGCCACATGGTTCAGGCGGCCAGCGTACTCCGACCTTGGTTCCTTGCGCACTTTCAGTCCGAACAGGATGTTCTCCTTGACCGACAAATGCGGGAACAGGGCGTAGGACTGGAACACCATGGAAATCTTGCGCTGTGCCGGTGCAAGTTCTGTCACATCGCGCCCCCCGATGTGGATGCGTCCTGACGTCGGTTCGTCCAGTCCGGCGATCATTCTCAGCGTGGTGGATTTGCCGCAACCCGAAGGCCCCAGCAGGACAGTGAATGTACCTGCCTCTACGGTAAAGCTGACGCGATCGACGGCGGGCGCTGCGCCACCATATTGCTTGCTGATGTTATCAAGAGTAATGGAAGACATAGTTAGCGTGGGTGAGGGCCGGGAGTAGCGCCCCGTTGAACAGGCCAGTCATTTTGTGCGTGCGGCAGGTTCTGCTTATTGCTTGTGGCGCGGCACATGATGAAAACGATTTCATATTAGACATCAACTATTGCGCTGTTATTACAGTGTTTTCCCGCACATATGGGCACAGGGTTTGCTCGCGAGTTTGATTCGCAGTTCCCAAAACCATTGTTCGGGAGATAGGCATGGCTTCTAAAACCTTGAAGGACCTGTTCATTCATATGCTGTCGGATATGTATAGCGCTGAAAAGCAATTGACTAAAGCATTGCCCAAGATGGCCCGGGCGGCCACCAACCCCAAGCTGTCCGAAGCCTTCCAGGTTCACCTGGAAGAAACCCAGGGCCAGATCGAACGCATAGACCAGATCGTCGAAACGACTGAAATCAGGTTGAAGCGCATGAAGTGCGCCGCCATGGAGGGCCTGGTCGAAGAGGGCAAGGAGGTTATAGACGAGATCGAGAAAGGCCCGGTCCTGGACGCCGCGCTGATTGCCGCTGCACAAAAGGTGGAACACTACGAAATTGCCAGTTACGGCACGCTTTGCACGTTCGCCAAGCAGTTGGGCATGAACGACGCCTTGCGTCTATTGAAAGAGACGATGGCCGAAGAGAAGGCGACGGATGAAAAACTGACTGTCCTGGCCGAAACGGAAAGCAATCAGGATGCCGCCCAGGCAGGACGCGGCCAAAAAGCAGCGAAGTAGGGCTGTTGAAGCAAAGCAGGCCGGGATTGCTACAGGCCCCGTTTGAGGGCCTGTTTCTATGTCTTCATGGAGATGGCCTTAGAGGTCTTTGTCCAGCGCTTCTCCGTCTTCCTCACCCAGCTCCGCGCCGGTCACCGGATTGGATTTGGGGTCAGACAGCGTACGGGCCGCCATGGCTTCCAGTGTGCTTGTTTCATTCTGGCTAAGCGCAACCGTCGGCAATCCGTCATCGTCGTCGGCCGGCACTTCCTGGTCGCCGTCCGTTACATAGTCGAAGTTCTCGTCGCTGTTCCAGGGGCCGCGCATATCGCCCTGGCCTTGAGACATGTTGAAGTACTTCGCCGCATAGTTGGGATCGACCAGCATCTTTCCAGGCGGGAAATTGGGGCTGATGGCATACAGGGCTTTTTCGAACGATTTAAGGTGAGCCGCCTCGCGCGTCATCAGGAACCCAAGCGCTTCCTTGATGCCGGGATCGTCGGTCACGTTGATCAATCGTTCGTAGACTATTTTCGCACGGGCTTCCGCGGCGATATTCGAGCGCAGATCCGCCGTCGGTTCGCCGATGGTATCGATATAGGCAGCGGACCAGGGTACGCCCCCCGAGTTCGTCAATGGAGGCCCGCCGCCATACAGGACTTGCGTAACGTGGGAGTCGTTTCCCGCTCCGGTAATGGAGCGGTACATTTCCGCTTCTTCTTCAATGCCTTCGGCAAGTCGGCCCTTGGCTCCCTTGTTCAGCAGGGCAACTATCGTTCCGATAATCTCGAGATGGCTGAGCTCTTCGGTGGCGATATCAAGCAACATGTCCTTGCGGCCTGGATCGTCCTCTCCAAGTGCCTGGGTGAAGTAGCGACAGGCTGCTGCCAGCTCGCCTTGTGGACCGCCGAATTGCTCAAGCATCAGATTCGCGAGGCCTGGATTGGTCTCGCTTACCCGTACCGTGTACTGCAATCGCTTATTGTGGACAAACATATGTTGCTCCTTGGAATAGCATTCAAGTGGAATCAGCAAGGCTTCTTCAGGCGCCGCCAGGGCCAACCGTGCAGTCCCTGGGGACTAGCAAGCTGCATGCCGCGAAATGGTCGGCGATGGGCGCCAATGCTTAGCGCCGCCCCCCTTGCAACACGCCGGCAATGCGCGCAATGCCGCCGGTCCCGCTCGCTGCACGGCCGATAACCGCGCTGGCCGCGGCGCCTATCACGAGCTTGCCCAATGTGGAGCGGCTGCGCGTGGCCGCCCAAAGCAGGAACAGGCCCGTACCGAACACAATCAAATGTTCTCCGGGGAAG
>JAKFDW010000066.1:0-1570 GCA_036675955.1 Orrella sp.
AGATTTTCTTTCTTGGTGTCGTCGCTTTGCTTCGTAGCCATGGCAGCTCCTATGTCGTTTGCGGTCACGACATAGCGGCAATTAGCATGCCCGACCGGAAAATTAACGCGACAGACAGATAACGTAGGGGTCGCCGCGTCCCTTGTTCAGGTGGCCCTCGATGAACAGCTTCGATTTCAGGGTGTCGTAGACAAACTGTGTTCCGGGAATCGAGCGATACTTCCGGTAGAAAGGCGTCGCGATGGACTCGATGACGACTTCGAGGGCGTCATCGCCATAGATGAAACCCACGGGCAGGGTGGCACGTATGAGCCTCCATTTGTCTCCCGCTTTGGCCGAGACCAACAGGTCGACTTTTGCGTTTTGTTCGGGGCTGAAGGGCAGCCGGGTATCGCGAACAAAGGCCGCGACGGCTTCGGCCCCTTCAATGCGATGCTTGTTCGCCATATCTTAATGACCTATTGTGTTCAATGCTTTATCCAGTGTGTTCACTGTGCGGTCAATGTTGTGCAGCTTGTCCAGTCCGAACAGCCCGATCCGGAAGGTCTTGAAATCGGCCGGCTCGTCGCATTGCAGGGGCACGCCGGCGGCGGCCTGTATTCCCGCTTGCGTAAATTTCTTGGCCGACTGTATGGCGTCATCGTCGGTGTAGCTCACCACCACGCCGGGCGCCTCGTAGCCTTGAGCGGCTACGCTCTTGAAACCCTTGTCGCGCAGCAGCGCGCGCACTTCGGCGCCCAGTTGCTGCTGTTCAGTTCGTACCTTCTCGAAGCCATAGGCCTCGGTTTCGGCCATGACATCGCGCAATACGGTAAGCGAGTCGGTGGGCATCGTGGCATGGTAGGCGAAACCGCCTTGCTCATACGCCTGCATGATTTGCAGCCACTTGCGCAAATCGCAGGAGAAGCTGGTGCTGACCGTGGAATCGATCTTCTGGAGCGCCAAGGCGCTCAGCATGACCAGGGCGCAGCATGCCGAGGACGTCCAGCCCTTTTGCGGCGCACTGATCAGGACATCCACGCCGATGTCCTGCATATCTATCCACAGCGTTCCCGATGCGATGCAGTCCAGTACAAATAACCCGCCTTCGGCATGGACCGCCGCAGCCACCTGGCGCAGATAGTCGTCGGGGAGCAAGATGCCCGACGATGTCTCGACGTGCGGCGCAAATACCACCGCCGGCTTGTTTTCCCTGATGGCCGCGACCACCTCTTCTATGGGCGGTGGCGCAAAGGCGGCTTGTGGACCTTGTGCAACGGGGCTTGCCTTGAGCACTGCCGTGCCGGAGGGGATGCGGCCCATGTCGAAAATCTGGGTCCAGCGGTAACTGAACCATCCGGTCCGGATGACGAGACATTGTTTATTTGTAGCGAACTGCCGCGCCACAGCTTCCATGCCGAAGGTGCCGCTGCCGGGAACGATAATGGCGGCGTCCGCCTTGTAGACCTGCTTCAGCGTCCTGGAGATATCGTTCATCACCCCTTGGAAAGCCTGCGACATATGGTTTAGTGCGCGGTCGGTATAAACGACTGAGTATTCCAGGAGTCCGTCGGGATCGTTGTTGGGCAGT
>JAKFDW010000067.1:0-5523 GCA_036675955.1 Orrella sp.
GCTGCGGCCAATCAAACGCTGGATCTCCTGGGTGCGCCCGCTCTGCTTTCCGCGCGCCGCTTCGCGATCGGAGCGCGTATGCGTTGACCGCGGAAGCATCCCGTATTCCGCGGTGACCCATCCCTGGCCCTTTCCTTTCAGGAAAGGCGGCACTTTTTCAAGCACGCTGGCATTGCACAGCACATGCGTATCGCCCGCCTTGATCAATACCGAGCCTTCGGCGTGGCGGGTATAACCAGTCTCGATGGACAGTGGCCGCAATTCAGTCGTGCTGCGGCCCGTCGGGCGAGGGGTATGAGATGCAGACGTAGGCGTTGGTTCGGACAAGAGAGACTCCAATAGAATGTCGAGGATCAGGAAGGAATCATACTTCACGCAAAAAACGCCGTGGCGGGGCCGCCTGCGCCGGGCCGATAACGGCGTCATCGCGGCACCATCGCGGTATCAGTGCAGCACCAGCGCAGCATGCATCGCGGCCTATCCGTCGCGCCTTACAATAGCGGTTTACGCACACTACAGGAATTCCTCCTCATGATCCGTAGCATGACCGCCTTCGGCAATGCGCGCGCCGAATCCGCACAGGGCAGCGTCACCATCGAATTCCGTACCGTCAATAGCAGGTTCCTGGACGTCAACTTCCGTTTGCCGGAAGATCTTCGCATGACGGAGGGAATCATCCGGGAAAAACTCGCTGCGGCGGTTACGCGGGGTAAGGTCGAAATACGCGTCAATTATGTGCGAGCCGATACCCGCGCAACCGCGAGCCTCGATCCCGACTATCTGGCTATGCTGGCGGCACAGCTGCAGGCCGCGCGCCGCGTCATCCCGGATGTGCCGGCCCCGCGCCTGTCAGAGTTGCTGAACGGACCGGGCGCCACCGAAAACGCCGGCTTCGACCCCGAAATCTGGACCGCAATGTGCCTGGAAGCTACAGTCCAGGCGCTTGCCGAATTGCAGGCAGCCCGCGAGCGGGAGGGCCAGCGCCTGGCGACCATGATGGACGAATGCGCGGTTCAGATCAGCGCCATTGTCGACCAGGTAGAAGAGCAACTGCCGGCCCTGCTTGCCGAGCACCAGGATAAAATCAGCAACAAGTTGCGCGATACCTTGATGGCCGTGAGTCCCGGCGGCTTTGCCCAGATCAGCGGCCCCGAGCTTTCCGCACGCATTGCCCAGGAATCATCGCTTTTTTCCCTCCGCATCGATGTGGCCGAAGAATTATCCCGCTTGCGCTCGCACATCGCCGAACTTCAGCATTTGCTCAGCACCGGCGAAACCCTGGGCCGCAAAGACAAGAAGAACAGCGGCAGCGCCGGCAAGCGCCTGGATTTCCTGTTCCAGGAAATGAACCGCGAAGCCAACACATTGGGATCCAAGGCCAGCGCCCTAAGTGTCACACGGGCGGCCATCGACCTAAAACTGCTTATTGAGCAGATGCGCGAACAGGCGCAGAATATCGAATAGGACTCACACCGGGCGCAAGGTGCTTGCGCCCGATGCGCATGACTGGTATCTATAGTATGCATTCCTGCCTACAGCATCTATTGAGCGAGATCCTATCATGCCAACAGACCCGAACAACAAACCTGCAGGAAATCAGCCGCTGCACAGCGCCGCAACCTTGCCCGCCGCGCCGCCGCCCCGGCCCGCACTGGCAGGACTGGCCATATTCCTTGATCTCGATGGCACCCTGGCGCCCATTGCGCAGACACCGGACGAGGCACATGTCCCGGCGGCTACGCTTCATTTGCTCGACGACCTATGTCGAGCAAATGCCGGCTCACTCGCTATCGTGTCGGGTCGCGACACACCCGACATCGACCGGCTTATGGGACCGCTGCTTCTGCCCTACGCCGCCCTGCACGGAGCACGGATAAAATTGCCGGACGGAAAAACCGAAACTTTGGCTGTGCCGCAAGAAAGCCTAAGAGACATATGCATCGCGGCAGAAAACCGAATGCGCAGCCTGCCCGGCACGATACTTGAACGCAAAACCTTGTCCGTCGCGCTCCATTACCGGAACGCGCCTGGGTTCGAACCTGAAATACGCCAACTCGCCGCCGACGTGCTGCGCAAACATGGGGCTATATTCGAAATTCAGGATGGCAAGATGGTCGTTGAAATAAAACCCCGTGGGGCAAGCAAAGCGCTCGCCATCGAACGATTCATGGGAATGCCGCCCTTTCAGGGCCGCATTCCGCTCTACGTCGGAGACGACCTTACCGATGAATCCGCTTTCCGGATCGTCAATAGCCTGAACGGAATAAGCATCAAGATTGGCGAGGGCCGCACGCAGGCTTGCTGGCGGCTCGATGATCCGCCAGCACTGGTTGCATGGTTAAGCTCGCTACTTGCTGATCACGTTTACGGCAACCAAACTGCTCCAATAGACGGGAGGCCCAGCCATGAGTAGGCTAATAGTCGTATCAAACCGCGTCGCGTCTATCACCGAAGGCAAGAGTTCAGCGGGAGGGCTGGTCGTGGGCGTCCTTGACGCCTTGCGGGAAATGGGGGGAATCTGGCTGGGCTGGAATGGAGAGATCGAAACCGATCCCGTACAGCCTCCCTTGACCCACAGCGAAAAAAACATCGATTTCGTGACGGTAGCGCTGACGCAACGGGAGTATGACCAATATTATCGCGGCTTTTCCAACGGCGTGCTCTGGCCCACATTCCACTATCGCATCGACCTGAGCCGCTATATCCGCCGTGATTACACTGGTTACCGCGCCGTCAACCGGCGGTTCGCTCAACTACTGAGGTCATCGATCACCAACGACGATATCGTCTGGGTCCACGATTATCATCTGATCCCCTTTGGCCAGGCCTGCCGCAGCCTGGGCATAAAAAACAAGATCGGCTTCTTCCTTCATATCCCTTTTCCCAGTCCTTCGGTACTGCGAACGATCCCATCGCACCGGGAACTCGTCGAATCGATGTGCGCATACGATCTCGTCGGTTTCCAGACACAAAGCGACGTACAAGCGTTTATTGACTATGCAACCCGGTATCTCGATGCAACGACCAACGGCGACACAATCAGAATGGGCGACCGAAGCATAAAGGTGGGCGCCTACCCGATCGGGATTCAGCCCGAACAAATAAGGGCGCTGTCCAAGGAATCCCGGCATTCCAAACCGCTGGATGCGCTGAAAGAGGGCCTGCAACATCGCAAGCTCATCGTCAGCGTCGACCGTCTTGACTACAGCAAAGGCCTTATCGAACGATTCAATGCATTCGAATGCCTGCTCGAAAGCTCTGCTGCCCATCGCGGTAAAGTCACACTGGTCCAGATCGCCCCGCCCTCGCGGCAGGACGTCCAAGGCTACCGCCAGATACGACGTCAGCTTGAAAGCACCGCCGGACGCATCAACGGAAAATGGACCGAACTCTCGTGGACGCCCATTCGCTACATGAACCGCTCATACGAGCGGACACTGCTGATGTCATTTTTCCGGGTGTCTCAGGTAGGCCTTGTTACGCCTTTGCGCGATGGCATGAACCTCGTCGCCAAGGAGTACGTGGCCTCACAACCGGCACATGATCCCGGCGTGCTTGTATTATCCGAATTCGCGGGCGCCGCGGCCGAAATGTCCGAAGGTGCGCTGATGGTCAACCCCTACGACGTGCAGGGCATGGCGGATGGCCTGGATCGCGCCCTGAACATGCCGCTTGAAGAAAGAAAGCAGCGGTATGAGCATATGATGGGCGTACTCAAGAAGAATAACCTTTCTGTCTGGCGCGACCGTTTCCTGACCGACCTCGGCTCGTGAATTTCAATCCACTTCCTGTTACTGCTCTTCATGCCGAATTTTCAAGAACCTTTTCCTTGCGCAGCCTATATTCGAGAAGTCGGCCGCGGCGCGCGCGGCCGACGGGGCCTTAGCCGCGACGATGCCAACGCAGTCTACGGCGCAGTGCTCGCAAATCGCGTCAGCGACCTCGAGCTCGGAGCACTGCTGATCGCATATCGCGTCAAAGGAGAAACGGCCGAAGAACTCGCGGGCATGCTGGAGGCAGTACATGACACGATAGCCGGCCTGCATTGTCCCATTGCCACACCCGTGATCATTCCGAGCTATAACGGCGCCCGCCGCCGTCCCAACCTGGTCCCCTTGCTGGCGCTACTACTGGCCAAACGAGGCATCCCCGTATTCATACACGGAGTACTGAGCGATGCGGGCAGAGTGACCACAGCTGAAATACTGAACGAACTGGGCATTCAACCGGAGCCTGATGCCGCGGGAATTGAAGCCTCACTTGTCCGTAGCCGGTTGGCCTTCGCCTCCATTGAAACCCTGGCGCCGGCGCTTGCCCGCCAATTGTCCCTGCGCACCGTTCTAGGTGTGCGCAACTCGGCCCACACCTTGGCCAAGATGTTGCAACCCTTCAGCCAACCAGCCCTAAGGCTCGTCAACTATACGCATACCGCCTACCGCGACACGCTCGCCGAATACTTCAGCCGGCCAGGCGCCGCTGGCCCTGCCGGCGTCCTGTTGAGCCGAGGCACCGAGGGCGAAGCCGCCGCCGATACGGCACTCGCCCGCGAAGCACTATGGTTGCATGAACAAGGCAGCGAAACACTGATTCCTGCGACCGAAAAAGACGATCGCGACACGCCTGCGCTTCCAGAAACTCACGACGCCGCCATGACGGCGCGCTGGATAGCGGAGGTTATTGAAGGAAACATTCCCGTGCCCCGGGCGATTGCCGACCAGGTGAACGCCATTGTACGGATTACCAACAAGAAATTCGGGTAAGACAGCGATGTCCGGCCACATGCCTAGATGCGTGTAGCATGCCAGTGTCAGAAGAGCAGTTCAATAGTAGGCACGTCAACAAGCATACTTTCTTGCGCAGCCTGTCCATCCTGCATCAGCCCGATCAAATCCATGGTGGTGGACCGGCGAGTCAGCATCAGGCAGGTAACCTCCGCGGATTGCACTCGACTTGCGTGCCAGCAATCGGGCGCCATACACAAACCCTGTCCAGGCTTCACCGTAAAGGCCGAAAGAGTACTCAGGTTCGGGTTACCGTCAGCCGCGCTTCGGGCGACGATATGAATGATTGATCCGGTGAGCGGCACAATGGCTTGCTGGGTACGCAAATGCTTTTCCAACTGGCTGATGCTGTTCGTGCTGCGATAATTGACCCAAAGGATCTCCGGCTCGCCATCCTGCCCGGCATCGAAGATGTGCTCCCGCCAAAAGTCGGTAGCGGCATTGGTGAATGCCGGAATGGCTGGATCGGCAGGAAACGACTTGCCCAGCATCCAGCCATAAGAGGCAAATGCAGCAGGGGTAATGGGCTGGGCACGTAGGTTAATAGACATAGCGCGATGATTATATGTCTCAAAGAATCAAATACTGATATCCAGACGCCTGGCCCGTTATAACACGGGCGCCCAAAGCAAAAACCCCCGCACGTATGGACGTGCGGGGGTTTTCTTCACTATAAGAGCTTGACGATGACCTACTTTCACAGACGTACGTCCACTATCATCGGCGCAAAGGCGTTTCACGT
>JAKFDW010000068.1:0-11988 GCA_036675955.1 Orrella sp.
TTGGTAGCCGATAGGCAGGCCGTCGACAGGCAGCGGCAGCGAGATCGAACATAGACCCAGGTGGTTCGATGGCTGCGTGTTCTGGGTCATGCCCAATGCGAGTTGCATGCCTTTCTCGGGGTCTTCGAGGTCGGAAACCAGCGGCGCGAAGTCGGCGGTCGTGGGGCTGACCCAGGCATCGTAGCCGATGAACTTTTCCTCAACGGCGGCGCGGCTCTTGGTGCGTTTGTCTTCCAGTGCAAGAAACATGTACGCCTTGACATCGAGTCCGGACTCGACGCGCTTTGCGATCACCGGATCCATTAGATGTTTTTGTGCCAGGAAGTTTTCCTTGCCCAATACGGACAGCAGGGATGACGGCATGGATACCGGGAAGTACCCCGCACGTTCGGAAGCCTCGGGCACGACGATGTTTTCCAGCAAGCATCCCTGCGCCTTCAACTGCTCGTTGGCGGCCTGGAAGGCCTCGCTGATCTTCGGGTTCAGGTTATCGCCAAAGTGATTTTGCGGGACGCCGAGACACAGCCGGTCGAGACGGACGCCGGAACGGCGCGGCTGGTAACCGCATCCGAACAGAACCGAGGAAATAGTTTTGAAAGCCAGCAAGGCGTCCTTCGCCGATCGGGTGAGCAGCCCGATTGAGTCGACGCGCAGATCCAGCGGAAATGCGCCGGCGGTGGGCCATAGCCCGGTGGTCGTCTTCAGTCCGAAGACACCGTTGAAGGCAGCTGGCACGCGAACCGATCCCCCCGAATCGGAACCGATGGCGAAGGCGCACAGCCCTGCAGCCATGGCCACGCCCGAGCCGGAGCTCGAGCCGCCCGGCGCCCGGCGGTTTTCCATGTCGGTGGGATTCCACGGTGTTCCGCGAGGCGCTGAATGGCCGGTGATGCCCAGGCACAGCTCCACGGCTTTGGTCAGCCCAAGAAATACGCATCCCGCCTGTCGGAGGGCCTTGATGAAAGTGGCTTCCTCGGTGCCGAGAATATCGGGCAGCTCCATGTTCGAACCCACACGAGGCGCCGGCATCTGCGAAATCACGAACACGTCCTTGATCGCAACGGGCACACCCATCAAGGGCCCCAAATCGGTTCCCGATTTGATCAATAGGTCCATTGCGCGCGCAGTCGCAAGCGCACTTTCTGCCGCGACAAACTCGTAGGCCCCCAGCTTGGGGTCGAGCTTTTCGATGCGTTCGAGATAGATTCTTGTGACCTCTTCCGAAGTCACTTTTCCTTCGCGGAAGTCTTTGGCAAAGCCTTCTAGGCCATTTTCACTGAAGGGGTCCAACGGTATATCCTTCATCACTTTTCTCCGAACTACGTATTGAATTGCTCACAGAGTGTGTTTACAGACGAACTCAGGGTTGCTTACAGACCCAAATATGCCTTCCTGATCATAGGATGGCCTTCCAACTCGGACGACGGCCCCTGCAGGACCAATCGGCCGTTTTCCAGCACGTAGCTGCGGTGGCTGAACTGAAGCACCTGCTTGATGTTTTGCTCCACGAGCAGAACCGGGAAACCGAGATCAGCTACTTGCCGAATTGCCTGCATGACCTGTTTTACATACAGCGGGGACAAACCAAGGCTGGGTTCGTCCATGATGAGCAGGTCGGGCTCGAGCATCAGAGCACGGCCGATGGCAACCATCTGCTGCTGGCCGCCCGAGAGCGCACCGGCTTCCGTTTGAGAAAACTTCTTGACGTCGGGAAACAGCGAAAAGACCTTCTCGAGATTCCGCTCGCGGTTGGCGCGCAGGCGCGGCAAGTAGCTGCCAAGCAGGATGTTGTCCTTTACCGTGAGGTTGGGAAAGAGCTGGCGGCCCATTGGCACATGCGCCAGGCCCCGCTCTGCCATCTGGTGCGGCTCGAGCCCTGATATTTCCTCGCCCTTGAAAAGGATGCTGCCCTTCCAAGGCTTGATCATGCCTGAGACCGCACGCAATATGGTGGATTTGCCGCTGCCGTTGCCGCCGACCAGCCCCACCAACTCCTTCTTTCCGACCTCCAGGGAAACGTCGAAAACGACTTGGAGAGCGCTGTATCCGAGGTCGACGCCTTCGACCTTCAATACGACTTCATCAACAATGTTCATCTTATTTAGTCCGTCCCCAGATAGGCCTCGATGACCCGCTCATCGTTAATGACGTCAGAAGCCGAACCTTCCGCAATTTTGTTTCCGCTGGCCAGAACAATGACGTGGTCTGCAAGCTGAATGATGGCTTCCATGATGTGCTCTACCATGACGATGGACATGCCCGTAGCAGTCAGCGTGCGAAGAAATTCGATCATCTCCTTCAAGGCCGGCGGGTTCAGCCCGGCCATGATTTCATCCAGGAATAAAACCCGCGGTTCCAGGGCGAGCGCCTTCGCGAGTTCCAGCCGCCGTAGTCTTGCAAGATTCAGGTCGGAAGAAAGCTGATTCGCCCGGTCATGCAGCCCAACTTTGTCGAGCGCGGACATTGCCACCCGTTCAGCGTCCTTGCGTTTCGGGTTTTTCAAGAACGCTGCGACCAACACGTTCTCGAGTACCGTCAGATCCTCGTACGGCCGCTCCGTCTGGAAGGTACGCCCCATTCCCTTGCGTGTCCGGACATACGGGGGAACATTCGTGACGTCCTGATCGAGGAAAGTCACATTGCCCGATATCACGGGAGCGAACCCGGTAATTGCATTGAACAATGTCGACTTCCCGGCCCCGTTCGGGCCGATCAAGCCGAGCACCTGGCCTTTTTCGAGGGACAGGGTAACGTTGTTCACGGCGATCAGCCCGCCATATTGGACCTTGATGCTGTCTGCCTTAAGCACGGTTTGCATACTTCCTCCTGACCAGCTTATGCACATACTCCCCGACGATTCCGCGTGGCAGCACAAGGATGACAACCAAAATCAACACGCCATAGACCAGCAAATTCGCTTGGGCGAAGGCGGTTCGGAATGCTTCACCGGAGATCACGAGCAGGGCAGCGCCGGCGGCGGGTCCCCAGATCGTGCCGCGCCCGCCAATGATCACGGTTAACGCGATCTGAATGGACAGCAGCAGATTGAAGATGATGTGCGGCTCGATGAACGACAGGAAAATGCCGTAGATGCCGCCGCCCAGGGCGGTGAGGACTCCCGACAGGACGAACGCTTTCAGCTTGATCACGGTGGGGTCGATACCCGCCGCCATCGCCGCTTCTTCATTGTCTCTTACGGCCTTGAGCTGATAGCCGAACCGCCTTGTTGAGATGAGGATCGTGATGGCAATGGTGATCGCGGCATAAAACAGCGCCATATAATATTGGGTCGTCTTGTCGAACAAGTCGATTCCAAAGGGCTCTGGCAGAGTGTCGATGAACACGCCGGAAGCGCCGCCGGTGAGCCACCCTTCATTGATTGCCACCAAGCGCATGATTTCGGCGATGGCGATGGTCGACAGGCTGAAATACGGACCACGCAGACCAAACGTGAGCTTTCCCCAGATAAGGGCCAGAACTCCCGCGACAGCCATTGCGATCAAGACCGACCACCACGGAGCCAGGCCAAACTGCGAAGCGCCAATGGCGACGATGTAAGCGCCCAGGCCGACGAAGCTGGCATGCCCCAGGCTCAGTTGGCCGGCCCACCCGCCCAGCAGATTCCACGAGGTCGCCCATCCGGTGAAAAGCAGCACCGAGATTCCGACTGTTATGTAGGCGGACAGCGTCAGGGGATAGAGCGCGGCAAGGACAACCATCGCCACCAGAAACAGCATATGCTTGCTCATACTCTTTTCACCGATGCACCAAAGAGCCCTTCGGGCTTGACCAGCAACACGACAACGAAGACCAGAAGGCCGTAGGCATCGCGATATGCGGAATCCAGGTACGAAGCGCCCATCACTTCGACCACACCAAGCAGCAACCCGCCAATAATGGCGGCGCCGATATTTCCAAGTCCGCCCAATACGGTCACGACGAACGCTTTGAGCGTAAATAGCGCCCCCGTGGTAACCGGTGAGGCGAACAGCAGGGGAATCAGGGACACACCCGCAGTAACCGCGAGCGCCATACCCAGCCCGAAAACGATGGCCTGGATCCTCTTCGTATTGATTCCTACCAATTCAGCGCCCAGACGGTTCTCAGCCGTCGCCTTGATGGCTCGACCCACTTCTGTTTTATTCAGCAGCAGGTACAACGCGAGGATCACGCCGAGCGTGGCGAGGCCTGCATAGAGGAGGACGACAGAAATTCGGATTTCGCCCAGCTTAAGCGTGCTGGCTGCATACGGCATATTCACCGACTTGGGTTCGCCGCCGAATGCCAGAAGCAGCAGATTCCCAATGACCAGGGAGACACCGAGTGTCGCCAACATCATGGTTTCGGGCTTGGCATCGATAACCCGTGTCAGGACGCACTTCTGTATCAACGCGCCAACAATGAAGCCCAGCGGAATGGCGAGCACCAGGGTCAGATAGGGGTCCCACCCGAATGCGCCATTGAGGACCACAGCGAAGTACATACCGAGAACCACGAAGTCGCCGTGAGCGAAATTGATGGTTCGCATGACACCGAAAACCAGGGTGAGCCCAACGCCGATCAAAGCGTAGACGGCTCCTATCAGCACCCCGTTGGAGAGGTTCTGAAAGAACGAAACGTAGTCAAACATGGAAGACCTTTGGCCAACGAGAGCGGGCCGGCAGTGTTTCTAGCGGCGTTCTTCAAAAAACAGGTGCGCATGTCGGCATGGGCCGACATGCGTTTCAGGTTTCAAATGCCGTCAGTTGGAAAGCTTCGCTGCCTGCGATGCAAGATTTTCGGGAAACACGGTCACGTGCTTTCCATCCTGGATCTGGATAATGACGCTCTTGATCGGGTTCTGGCCCTTGAAGCCATCGAAGCTTTCAAAAGTGACATCGGTCACGGGCGTCTTGAGATCCGTCTTTGCAAGTGCGTCACGCACCTTCTCGCGGTCCAGGGATTCTGCGCGGCGCAGGGCATCGGCCGCGACCGTCAGGGCCAGGTAGCCCTCCGCCTCGTAGAACGAGGGCTCTTCCTTGGCCTTGGCCTTCAGGCGCTCATAGAGCTGTGGCGTGCCTTCGTACTTGACGTCGGGGCTCCAGCTCACGGCGGACACGATGTTGTCGGACTGGTCGCCCACTTGCTGAATGAAGCTGATCATCGATGAGGCCGTGTCAATGGCCACGACTTTGGTATTCAGTCCGACTTCCTTGATCTGGCGGGCAATGGCAATGCCGTCGTCAGCATAGGAACTCGTCAACAGGATGTCTGGGCTGGACGCACGAAACTTGTTAAGTATGGGACGGAAATCCGTAGTGCCCTGGTCGTACGCCTGCTTCCCAACAACTTCGTAACCCCGCTTCTCTGCCTGTCGGGCGCCCTCTTCACTGACTGAGGTCGGCCATGCGCCATTGCCGTACATCAAAGCAATCTTTTTCAGCTCGGGGTGCTTCTTGCGCAGATTGTCGAAATAGTCGAAGTAGACGTTGGCGACGATGGTGGAATTGTGTTTTGCGCGGAAGACCCAGTCCGAGCCCGGCTTGGTGATAGAGTCGTCGGCGCTGCCCAGCACGATCAGGGGAATCTTCTGGCGGGTGGCGACTTTGGACAGCGGCCCGGTGATGCCCGAGGCGTAAGAGCCGATAATCAGCGGAACGCCTTGTTTGTTCAGCGATTCCAGCGCCGCCAGTGCACTCTGCGCCTCGGAACGATCATCCTGAGTGATGAGTTCGAGCTTCTGGCCTTTGATGCCGCCGTTCGCGTTGATCTCTTCCAAGGCGACCTGCATACCGGTGTTGTACCGAGAACCGAATGCGGCGAAGTTGCCGGACAGGCTATTAATGACGCCGATTTTCACCTGCGCCACCACAGGCATCGAGAAAGCCGATGCAGTCAGCGCAGCCACGAGGCCGGCTTTAAGGAATTTAACTTTCATCTTCATTTTCAATTTAGTCTCCAATTAATCGAAAGAAAACGTCCGTCACGCGTGGGGTATTTATTGTTGGAGCGTCGGGCCTCCCCGTCCGCGTAGCGACGACAACCGGCCTTACTGAAGCAGGCCCCGAGCTGTTGTAGTATATCCACCTTTGATTCCAATGGACGGACGGCAAAAGAGGCCTCCTCCGCATGGCGGAACAAATAAATCTGAATCTCGACTGGAACGGGATCACGGTGGCCGAACCGTTCATGCTCCTGAAACCATTTACGAAGTAAATTCGAACGTAAATCGTGAGCCCGAGCCCCAGCCGCTATGGAAACGCCACGCTGCCGGCAACTGGCGACCACTATAGAGGCGATTGGCGAGCGATAGCCTGTTTTGGCATCGAGAAAGTGGGGCGCTTTCTGTACGTCGACAAGGTAGCGCCGTCCTATCGGCGGCAAGACCACGACCTCAACTTCGTGCTAGATTTACTTGGGCTCGTACCCAATGGCCTTGACCACCTGCGCCCACTTTTCAATCTCGGTTTTTTGGTGCTGTGCCAAGTCGTCCGGGCTTCCTCCGCGCGGTGAGAGCCCAGCCTTTTTGAACGTTTCCAGCAACCCCTGGTCAGTAAGAGCCTTGTTAACTGAGTTGTTAACCGTATCGATTATGTTTTGCGGTGTGCCATCGGGCGCATAAAGCGCGATCCATGACGCCGAGTCAAACCCGGGTACTGCCGTTTCGGCCACGGTGGGCACTTCTGGCGCAAGCACCGAACGTGTACTTCCTGTGACTGCCAATGCACGAACTTTGCCTGCTTCGGCCAGGGGTGCGGCCGATGGAACGTTATCGAACATTACCTTTACATGCCCGCCCATCAGGTCGGTAAGGGCAGGAGAGCTTCCCTTGTATGGCACGTGCGTCATCTCGATACCGGTTTGCATGGCAAATGATTCGGTTGTAAGGTGAACAGACCCGCCGGTGCCTGTTGTAGCATACGAAACGTCTCCGGGATGCGCCTTGGCGTAGTCGATGAATTCGCCGATAGTGGCGGCCGGCACATCGGGACTCACAATGATCATGAGCGGTGCCGAAGCTACAAGCGCCACCGGATCGAAATCCTTGGCAGGATCGTACGATAGATTGGCGTAGGTGCTGGGATTGGTCCCATTTGTGGCGCTCGTGCCGATAAAGAGCGTGTAGCCGTCGGCTTTGGCACGCGCCGCCTCGGATGCGCCGATCGAGCCGCCTGCGCCCGAGCGATTCTCGATGATGACCGATTGGCCAAGATCGCGGCTGATCCGATCTCCTACCGTTCGCCCAACGATGTCAGTGATGCCACCCGGAGGGTAGGGCACGATGATTTTGATTGGTTTAGTGGGATAGACCTGGGCGCTGACCGCGCCTGCAAAGGCAAGCGTGGCAGATGCGGCGAAAAGCGTGAATGTCTTCCTCATGAGAATAGCTCCAGTGGTTTTAGTGTTGTGAAAGTGGCTCAAGACTTGCCGCCCTCGGGTTTACAGTCCTCTTCCGCCTGAGACGACCAAGGTTTCGCCAGTAATAAAGTTCGCCTCATCCGAGAGCAGAAACAAGACGGCATTGGCAACATCGCGCGGCATGCCCAGACGGCGAAGTGGGGTTTGAAGCCGAATGTTTTCGTTAAACTCACCCCCTGCTTGAGCGGCCATCGGTGTTTGGATGCGCCCGGGCGAGACCGCATTAATGCGAACGCCAAACTCTGCCACTTCGCCTGCAAACTGACGGGTCATGGCTTCGACAGCCGCTTTCGATGTAGCGTATGCGGCGCCTGCAATACTCGAGTATCGACGCCCGGCAAGCGAACTGATGTTTACGATCGCCCCGGCGCCTGAATCAATCATTGCCGGGAGCACCGCATGCATCGTATGAAAAACGCCATTCAAGTTCACCTGAATGACTTCATTCCACTGCAACGGGCTGGTCTGCCAGGCCGAATAGCGAAGGCCGTCTTCCTTCTTCGGAGAGATGGCCGCCGCGTTAACCAGAAGATCAAAGTGCCGGCGGCCATGCTCCAGCGGATACGCACGGATGGCCTCACTGATGCCAGGTTCGGACACTGAACCCACTATGGCGCCAGCGTTCCCCAATGCAGAGCCCATCGTTTTGGCAGCATGCTGTGCCTGCTCCTTATTGACGTCTAACACGCAAACGTGCGCGCCAGCGCGAGACAAACAAGTCGCTATCTCTAAACCGATGCCGCTTGCTGCGCCTGTGACAAGCGCCGTTTTTCCGCTGAAACCATCCTCGTTATCCATGGTCATTCAGCCAAGAAGGTGTCGGATTGCGCTGCGCGGGCCAATTGGGATTCGAACGCTGTGAGCGGCGGGAAGGCTTGTGGGTCGACCATAACGTCTATCACGTAAGGAGCTCGCGTATCGCGCGCAGCATCCAGAGCGAGAGTAAGTTCATCTAGGTTGCTCACACCCATACCGTCACATCCGCAGGCTCTCGCAATGCCCACGTGATCGATGGGACCAAAGTGGCACACGTCGGTGTGGGTGTCAAAGCGGCTTTCTTCGGCATTAATCTGAAAGCCGAGCACGCCATTATTGAGCACAACCACAATAATCGGTACGCCGTGCCGTTTGGCTGACTCGAGTTCGGCCCAGCAGTGAGCAAAACCCCCGTCTCCAGTAATACAAACCACACGAGCGCTGGGTTGCGCGAGTTTTGCGCCTATCGCCATCGGAAATCCCCAGCCAAGACCTGCGAGGCCGCGCGGTGTAATAAAACGCGCGCCCCCCTTTAGGCTCTTGATGAACTGAACTAGCCAAATCGAGGAGTAGCTCGCATCCGCCACCCAAATCGTTTCGTCATCAAAGCGGTCCAGCCCGCGCATAAGCTGCTCGGGGCTGAGCAGCTGCGACGTCTTGGCATGCATGGGCGTAATTTCCTTTGCATGCGCTTCTCGAGCCTGCTTAAATGTGTTCGTAATGCGCTCAGTGCGCGCACGCGTATCGCGTCCCGCGAGTCCACCCAATCGCTCGCATAGGGCTTTTAGCGTCTCACGCGCATCGCCAAGCAGGCGCAAACAGGGATAGTTGCGTCCAAGTTCTGTGGGATCTATGTCGATCTGGGCGTATCGTGCGCTTGGCGGAAAAAGCGACCAGCCGGCCGTACCGTTTTCGTTGGTGCGCGAGCCCACAAAGACGACGACATCTGCGGACCGGACATAGTCTTTAAAGAACTTCGCTGGACTGCGGGTGCCCATGGCGTTGCCGATCGTTCCGATGGAGAGCGGATTCACTTCATCGACCGCGCCTTTGCCCATGTTGGTTGTGGCAACCGGCAGGTGTGCTATCGCTTGCAAATCGGCTAGGGCCTCGCACGCGCCAGAGAGGTGTATGCCTCCACCCGCAACTATAAGGGGGCGCTCAGCGTGCATCAACATGGCCGCCAACGCATCGATCTTATCGGCGGTGGGCACCATGCGATCACTCGGAAATTGACCAAACTCAGGCTCAAACGTCTGCTCCATGCGTGACTTCTGAATCGGGGTAACCAGCACATCGGGTGAGACGAGCAGCACGACGGGGCCAGGCCTGCCGCTCGTGGCTGTGCGAATGGCCTTTTCCACATACTCTGCAGCCCGGTCAGCCACGTTGATGCGCCTAATCCACTTGGTACAGCCGCTGAAAATCTTTTCGTGGTCCAGCTCTTGAAACGCGTTTCTGTCGGCTGAGTCCAAGGGCACTTCTTGAACGATAGCAAGCACCGGTACGGAGGCCTTTAACGCCTCGGCAAGGCCAGCAACAAGTAAGCACGCAGCCGGACCATTTTGAGCTGTGATGACTGAGATGCGTCGACTGACACGTGCGGCGCCGTCGGCCATGGCAGCACCGGCATTCTCGGTGCGATAGCCGTACTGCTCAATGCCTGCCTCCTGCGCCGCCAGAAATACCGCTGTGGGGCAACTTTGGCCATAAATGCGCTTAACGCCTGCGGCCCTGAGTACATCGACAATTGCGTGCGCCGCGCGGTATCCGTCCATGTCTTGCCGGGCCCAGGTGTTGCGTCCTCGCGCTTGTTCACTGCCTTGAGTGTGTTCAGTAGTAATGTTCATTTCTGGCATAAAATAGACTTATAGTCATTTAGCGAAGGGATACCGTTCGAATATCGGTAAGCTTACTGTAATGATAGGAAAGAAAGGCGGGACCTGGAAATCGGTTTTTCGAATCGAACCATAAAGTGACCTTATGAACGTAACGCTTAAGCAGCTCGAAGCCTTTGTGGCGGTTGCCGATACTGGGAGCTTTACCGCTGCCGCGCAAGCAATCCATGTCTCCCAGCCAGCGCTCTCGTCGCTTATTCAAAACTTGGAAGGACAGCTGGGGGCGCAACTATTTGAGCGCGATCCGCGCGGCGTCAGCATTACAACCACCGGGCGCGAGCTCTTGCCTTCAATCAGAAAGGCACTTAATGAACTGAACGAAACGGTGGCTGCGGTGCTGCACGCGACATCGCCGCGAGGCGGGGTTGTGTCCATGGCTTGCATCCCCTCGGTGGCAGCCTTGTTCATGCCGCCTCTGATTGCAAAGTTTCAGGCACTGCATCCGCAGGTAAAGATCGAATTGCGAGATGCCATGGTTGAAAACCAAGGCATCATCGATATGCTTCGCACGGGGCTCATAGATTTCGGCCTGGCAAGTCCTATTGAATCGGCCGGGCTACTGTTTAAGTTCCTCTTTGAGGACGAACTCGTAGCCATAGTGAGCTCTGGACATCGACTAGCGTGTCGTGGACACATAAGCTGGTCTGACTTGGTGGGTGAGCAAGTCATTGGATTAAGTAAGAATAGCTATATCAGACAACTCACCGACGACGCTTTTGCCAAGATCGGCGTGTCCAAGCACCCGTACGGACCGGTGAGCCTCATTACGACAGCTGTAGGATTAGCGAAACACGACCTAGGCGTAGCCGTGCTGCCCGATTCGGCAGCCCAGGTATGCAATCTTGATGGCGTGACTTTGCTCGGCATACGAGAGCCGACCGTTTCTCGGCCCCTGGGCTTTCTCTACCGATCCATGACATCGCTCTCTCCGGCAGCCAAGGCCTTCATGAGTTTTGTAGAGAAAGAGGTGCAACATTGATTGTGATGGATTGGGTGTAGATACGCCCATGTCCACGCTCATTCCTCTTTTTCGTAGCTTGCGACTGGCTATGTGGCAAATGTCGATGGCGTATTGAAGGTGCTGCGCTGCTTGGCCCATGGCTAAGACGCGCCAGCAGATCGACAAGGCCAGCGCCGAGCAGAAGGAGAAATACGAGACCCAGTTGGTATGACGCGCAGCTTGAATCGTTGGATCGGTGCGTGAGCTGGGTGATGCCAGTGCGCCTTTCCCCTTTAATGTTCACGCAATGATCTGGTCTGAAGATGCACCGGCCTTCGAGCGTGCATTGCACATTGGACTTCGTAAAAACCCAAATCAACAAAGTCAATCCGCGCAAGGACATTGCACCCGTATGCACAAAGTCCATCACCCCGGCGGAACGACCCCAGATAGTCGAACTGCCCGTCATCGTTCAGCCACGCGGAGAGCATTAGCCACCCTCCCTACTCCACCGTCACACTCTTAGCCAGATTCCTCGGCTTATCCACATCCGTCCCCCGTGCACACGCCGTATGATACGCCAGCAACTGCAGCGGTATCGTATGCAGAATCGGCGACAGCTTTCCGTAATTCTCCGGCATGCGTATCACGTGTATACCCTCGCTGCTTCCAATCTTCGTGTCCGCATCGGCAAACACATACAGCTCCCCGCCGCGCGCATGGACTTCCTGCATATTGGATTTCAACTTCTCCAGCAACTCATCCCGCGGAGCAATAGTCACCACGGGCATGGCTTCCGTCACCAGCGCCAACGGTCCGTGTTTCAGCTCCCCCGCCGGATAGGCTTCGGCGTGGATATAGCTGATTTCCTTTAGCTTTAGCGCGCCTTCCAGGGCGATCGGATAGTGCATGCCGCGGCCCAGGAACAAGGCGTTTTCCTTGCTGGCGAAGCGATCCGCCCACGCCATGATTTGCGGCTCCAGCGCCAATACGGCG
>JAKFDW010000069.1:0-6470 GCA_036675955.1 Orrella sp.
GCTTTTTATCGCTTTTCAAGAATACACAGGAATTCACATGTTAGAGTTTATTGACACGCTGCATTGGGGCGCACTATTTCAGATCGTGATGATCGATATCTTGCTGGGCGGCGACAATGCCGTGGTCATTGCTCTGGCGTGCCGCAATCTAGGGCCCAAGCAACGCGTTCAGGGAATTCTCTGGGGAACTGCGGGCGCTATCTTCCTGCGTGTGGTGCTCATTGCCTTTGCCCTCACATTGCTGGCCATCCCTTTCCTCAAGATCGTAGGCGGCTTGCTGTTGCTGTGGATCGGCATCAAGCTTCTGGTTCCGGAAGACGGCCATCACGACAATATCAAGGCCAACGCCTCGATCTGGGCGGCGGTCAAGACCATCATCATCGCCGATTTCGTCATGAGCCTGGATAACGTCATTGCAATCGCAGGCGCGGCGCAAAACACCATCCCTGACCACCAACTTGGCTATGTAATCTTTGGTCTGCTGGTCAGCGTGCCTATCATCATCTGGGGCAGCACGATTGTTCTGAAGCTCATCGATCGCTTCCCTCTTGTGGTCACATTGGGCGCGGGCTTGCTGGGCTGGATCGCCGGCGGCATGGTTGTCACTGACATCGTTGTCGTGAATCAGTGGGGCGTCGTTCCCGGTACGGTCAAGCTGGCCGCTGAAGTAATTGGTGCGTTGCTGGTTGTCCTCATCGGAAAATGGATAGCCAACCGCAAAAGCACTGCCAAGGAAAAAGCAAATGGGTCTGTTTAAACACTCCGGGCGTAAAAAGCCCGACGAATCAGGCCTGAGCCTACTGCAAGGCCTGTTCATCCTGGCGGTCGTCGGTATTATTCTGGCCATCGTGTTCAACCAACTGGCAGGCTAGGGCATGACGCTAGTTCCCGCTACGTTGGTTATTGCGACCCGTGCCAGCCGGCTTGCCTTGTGGCAAGCCGAGCATGTCCGCGACCGTCTCCAGGTTCTTTATCCGGACTGCCAAGTCACATTGCTGACCATGACGACCCGGGGAGACCAGATACTGGACCGCACACTATCGAAGATCGGCGGAAAAGGCTTATTCGTCAAAGAACTGGAAACGGCCTTGCTCGATGGCCGTGCCGACCTGGCCGTTCATTCCCTGAAAGACGTGCCGGTCGACATGCACAGTCCGTTTGCATTGCCTGTCATCCTGGAGCGCGACGATCCGCGCGATGCCTTCGTTTCCAACGACTACGCATCGCTGGACGATATGCCGGCGGGCGCCGTGGTCGGCACCTCCAGCCTGCGCCGCGAGTCGCAGATCCGCCAGCAATACCCTCATTTGAAGGTACAGCCGCTACGCGGCAACCTCGATACCCGTCTGGGCAAGCTCGATCGCGGCGACTACTCCGCCATCATTCTGGCTGCCGTGGGCTTGAAAAGGCTGGGGCTCGAATCCCGGATCCGCAGCTGTTTGTCGGTCGAACAAAGCCTTCCTGCCGCGGGACAGGGCGCCTTGGGCATTGAGGTCCTGGAAAGCCGCAGCGACATGCATCGGTGGCTGGCACCGCTGGCTTCTTCCGAAGCCACGGCATGCACCCTGGCAGAACGCGCAGTTTCGCGCGTTCTGGGCGGTTCATGCCAGGTGCCGCTGGCAGCGTACGCCAGGCTGGATGACGGCGTGCTGCGTCTCGATGCGCTCGTTGCCGAGCCCGACGGGTCGCGCATTGTGCGTTCCCATGTTTCGGGTCCGGCTGCGTCGGCAGTACAGTTGGGCGAACAAGCTGCCCAGGAACTCCTGCAAAAAGGAGCCGACGACATCTTGTCCCGGCTCTTGCATCCAGATACGGCCTCCTGATACGTGGCGGCCTTTTCCCGGCTGAAACGATCATGAAAGTCAGCGTTTTTCTTACCCGACCCGACGGCAGGAACGAAAAACTGGCAGTACGTGCGCTGGCGGCCGGCTGGAGGCCGTTGGCATTGCCGGCATTGACAATCCGGCCGCTGCTGCAGCAGGGCGACCGCGTGCCAGAGCCGGGCGATTACGATCTGGTGGTGTTTGTAAGCCGCAATGCCGCCCGGCTTTATCTTGATTTGTTGGCGGGCCAGTCTCCCGGTCAGGCATGGCCCGAGCGCACTCTCGCCGCAACAGTAGGCAGGTCCAGCGCGCAGCCGCTCTATGACTCGGCTTGCATCGGGCCCAGCCAGATCGTGCATCCGGATCCCGATACTCAGAATCAAGACTCCGAAGCGCTGTGGCACTGTTTGGGACCCAGGCTTGCGGCGCTCGGCAAGGTATTGATCGTCCGGGGCGAATCCGGACGCGAATGGCTGGGCGAGCAATGCGAGCGCGCAGGCGCCGCGGTTGACCGCTTGGCCCTGTATCGCCGTGAACCGGCGTCGTGGAGCGCCGTTCAGGCGGTGGAAGTGTCCGAGGCGCTTGCACTGCCCGAATCCTGCGTGTTTCTGTTGACCAGCAGCGACAGCGTGGATGCGATACATGCCAATATAAGCCGCCTGGGCCTGGGCGCTGCATGGCGCCGTTCCCGTTTCGTGGCAATACATGAGCGCGTGGCGAGGCGATTACAATCCGTGCTTTGCGATTCTGGTAATGTAGAACCGCCAATGGTAAAAGTATGCTCACCGAATGACGACGCGATATTTCTGGCAATTGGCCAGATGGCGTCGCGTTAAGAAATACTCCTAGGATTACAATCTGGCCATGACTGATAAAAAACCCGAGATCTCTCAAGCTGCCCAGGCCTCTACCCCAAGTGCTTCGGCTTCACCAGGGCCAGCAACTACTGCCTCGGCCAAGAAGACATCGCCCGTTAAAAAGTCGCGTCCGATTCTGGTGCCGGCGTTTATTCTTGTCCTGTTCATCGCCGTGGCGCTGGCGGCTGCGTTTTGGTATCAGCAGCAGCAATTCCGGCAGTCTTCCGCAAACTTGGCCACAGAGGCTCAGCGCAGCGCCAGCACGGCCAGCCAGGCCGCCGAGCAGGCGCAGCAAGCCTTGTCCGCGCTGCAGGATCACGCCGCGCAACTTGAATCCCTGCAAAGCGCTCTTGACGAGTCCCGCGAACAGGTGGCAAGCCTTGAGCAGGCTTTCCGCACGCTTACCGACAGCGGTTCCGATCTGGTGTTGATCAACGATATCGATCACTTGCTCACGATCGCCCAGCAACAGTTGCAGTTGAGCGGCAATGTCGCGAACGCTGTCATCTCGCTTGAAACGGCGCAGGCGCAGCTGGCCAGGGCCAACCGGCCCGGATTGGCTTCGCTGCTTCAAACCATCAATGGCGACCTCGAGCGCCTGCGCGCCGCGTCCACGGTCGACGTCGCGCTCTTGTCCACGCAACTCGACGAACTGAGCGCACTGGTCAGCGAAGCGCCATTGCTGGTTCCCGATGATGCCGCGCCTGGCCTTGTCGACGCCGCGCCGGCGACAGCGCCCGAAAGTTCCGTCGATAACCGTGACAGCGTCGACGCCAACGCGCCGTGGTGGCAAAAATCGCTGTCAACGATAGACAACTGGTCACGCGCCGCCTGGACCTCGGTACGCCAGGACCTTGGCGAGTTCATTACGGTACGGCGTGTAGACGACCCGACCGCATTGTTGATGTCGCCGGATCAGGCAACCCGCTTCCGCGAGAACCTGCGCTTGCGCATCATGACGGCGCAGCTCGCGCTGATGATGCGCCAGCCCAAGGTATGGGAGTCGGAAACCGCTGCGCTGGTCAAGGCAATCGAAAGCCGCTACGATCCCCGGGCGCAGCCCAGCAGGCAGGCCCTCAAGCTCGCGCGCCAAATGTCCGATACATCGATCGAACTGAAGCTGCCTACGGTTACCAACAGTCTGCAGGCCGTGCAAGCGCTTCGTGAAGCCAATGCGAAATCCGCGCAAGATGGCTCCATTGCGCCTGACGATGAAGCGGCGCCTGCGTCGCAAGAAGCAGGCGCCGGCGACGCGCCCACGGCCACTGAGCAGCAACCTGCGCCAGAGCCGTCCGCAGCAGAACCCCAAACAGCACCAGAGTCGCCCTCAGCACCGCAACCGGCTGAACCGCAATCACCGGCGCCCGAAACACCTGAAGCTCCCGAAGCGCAGACCCAGTCCGTCGCTCCTTCCTCTGCACAGACTGCCGTCGCGGCAATTACTAGGTCTCGGGGGTAAGCAATGAGAACCTGGTTCTGGACCTTGCTTGTATTCGTGGCTGCCGTAGCGCTGGCGCTCCTTTTGCGCGATCACAGTGGCAATGTTCTTGTCATTGCCCAGCCCTGGCGCATTGAGCTGTCGCTCACGCTGGCGGTTTTGCTCATATTGGCCGCTTTCATTATTGCGTACGTCCTGCTGCGGGTACTGGCATGGATCTCCGGCGGCCCGGAGCGTTTCCGCTCGTGGCGCAGCCTGCGAGCCGAAAACCGCGATCACCAACTGCTGGAGAACGGCTGGATCAATGTGCTTGAAGGGCGCTACACCGAGGCGGAAAAAGAGCTTTCCAAGCTGCTGGGGCGCACCCGGTCCAGCAGCCGGAAGGTGCTGGCGGGCCTGGCGTCCGCACGGGCGTCGCATCATCTCGGCGAGTTCACGCGCCGCGATCAGGCGCTGGCCCTTGCCCAGGATACCGCGGGCAATGACCCGCGCCTGCGTGAAGCGGCCGCTACGGTGGCTGCCGAAATGTACCTGGACCAGAATCGTCCGCAAGACGCGCTGGTGTTATTGCAGCCTTTGCAGGACGCCAGCTCGCGTTATTTCCATGCGACGCGCTTGCTGCTGCGCGCTCACCGGCAGTTGCGCAACCACGATCGTGTATACGAGCTCACCCGCTTGCTGTTGCGCCGTGGCGTGATCGACAAGACCGAGGCCATGCAACTGATAGAAACGTCGGTGGCAGCTCGCCTGCATGCCGCGGGTCCTGAAGGTTTCAAATCCATCTGGAGCGACCTGAAGGCCGACGAACGCGTCTTGCCGGATATCGCATTGGCGGGCGCCTCCATTCAGGCTGCACAGGGCAACCACGACGAAGCATCGAAAATTCTCGAGGCAGCCATCAATATCAAGCTGGACGCCCGGTTGCTCAGCGCGTACTCGCAATGCCCGCCCGAGTACGTCGCGCGCCGCCTTACCAAGGCCGAAGTGTGGCTGAAGTCGCATCCCGACGATTCTGCATTGTTGGCGGCGCTGGGCAACCTTTGCCTGACCGGAGAGCTGTGGGGGCAGGGCGAGCATTACCTGCTGCGCAGCATGAAGATACGCAGCGACATGCGTATCCACGCCTTGCTGGGTAATTTGTACGATCGCCTGGGACGCCCGGCCGACGCCATGACCCATTGGCGGCTGGCGTCCGGCGTGGCGGGGGTGCTGCCCGTACTGCCTGTCAACCGCGCCTTGCCCGCCGCCGATACGCGTGGCGACCCGACTCTCATCGATGTCGAAAGCCTACCCGATACCAGTGTGGCGCGCCATGCGAGCGTGCCGGTTGCGGCCAGTGCCGCCGACTTCATTGACGAGGATATGACAGGCTTCGAGCCTGCGCCGGCACGTGCGCCGGCCGATGCGCCCGCGGCCGATGCGCGCACCGAAACTTCCGATACCGGATTGGACGAGTATTTCGACAGCGCGCCGATTCCCGGTGTCGATTTGTCGCAAACCTCCGACCGGCCGCGCCGCGGTCCCGAAAGATAGTGATTTTCCTTACTTTTATATATTTGAGGTTGAACGAAGTATGAGCTTAGACCGAGTACCCGCGGGCAACAACTTGCCCGATGAATTCAATGTCATTGTAGAGATCCCCATGAATGCGGACCCGGTCAAGTACGAAGTCGACAAAGACTCCGGCGCCGTGTTCGTAGACCGATTCATGCTCACCGCCATGCACTACCCGTGCAACTATGGCTATATTCCTCAAACCATATCCGATGACGGCGACCCAGTCGACGTGCTGGTGCTGGCTCCATTCCCGATACAGATAGGCGCGGTGATACGCTGCCGTGCAATCGGCGTATTGATCATGGATGACGAGGCCGGTGGCGATGCAAAGCTCCTGGCGGTTCCTGTCGATAAGCTGTATCCTCCGTACCGCCATATCCAGAAGCCGGAAGACTTGCCGCAGGAAGATCTCGCGCGCATCCAGCACTTTTTCGAACACTACAAGGATCTCGAAAAAGGCAAGTGGGTCAAGGTCAAAGGCTGGGAAGGCCGGGAATCGGCGCTGAAAGAAATCCGTGATGGCGCTCAACGTTACAGCCAAGGTGATAAGTAAATGAATACAGTCATTCCTGCACATCCTGTCGCAGCCATCCCCGTAAACGGGTCAGATGCCGTCTTTCCAGTAAGGCGTGTGTATTGTGTGGGCCGCAATTATGCGGAACATGCCAAGGAAATGGGTTTCACCGGCCGTGAAGATCCGTTCTTTTTCAATAAGCCCGCCGACGCGCTCTTGACGGTGGCGGAAGGCCAGACAGGCACCATGCCTTATCCGCCGAAAACCTCCAACCTGCATTA
>JAKFDW010000070.1:0-2816 GCA_036675955.1 Orrella sp.
AAGACGTGATCATCGAGAAAGCCGAGATCATTGAGTGATATTGCTGATTTCAGATTTGCATCTGGAAGAGGAGCGCCCGGATATATCCCGGGCGTTTCTGGATTTACTGAACGGGCGTGCCCGCTCGGCGCAAGCGCTGTACATATTGGGAGATTTTTTCGAGGCATGGATCGGCGACGATGCCATGACCCCCTACCAGCTTTCCATTTGCCAGGCACTGCGGAACTTAAGCGACCACGGTACGCAGATTTTCCTGATGCATGGCAATCGCGACTTCATGCTCGGCCAGGCCTTCTGCAAGGCCGCAGGCGCTACCCTGCTCAAAGACCCGAGCGTCGTCGAACTCAATGGCGAACCCGTGCTGTTGATGCACGGCGACAGCCTCTGCACCCGCGACGAAGCCTATATGAAGCTGCGTCGTTATCTGCGCAACCCCATTACCCTGTTCATCCTGCGGCATCTGCCCTTGCGCACCCGGCACAAGCTGGCGCGCAAGCTGCGCAATGAAAGCCGCACCCAGACCCGCATGAAAGCCAATGATATCGTCGACGTGACCCCCGAGGAAATCCCGCGGATCATGCAGCAGTACGGCGTGCGCACCCTGGTCCACGGCCATACCCACCGCCCGGCCATTCACAAACTGCAGATTGGCGAACAAGCGGCCAAACGCATTGTGCTGGGGGATTGGGATCGTCAAGGGTGGGCGTTGCAGGTGGATGAGCAAGGGTTTCAGCTGGCGGCGTTTGATTTTGTGAATCCGCAATTGTCGTTGCCAAATAACCGACCTCATTCGTAGCAGCTGCCGAGCCTGCGAGGCTGCGTTCGGCCGCGAAGCGGTCGTAGTCCGGTACATGCGGTTGTTCTGTTAAACCGCGATCACAGGTTTTACGACTGCTTCGCAGCCGAACGCCGCCTCGCAAGCTCGACAGCTGCTACGGCGGGACCTCATGTCAATGCCCTGCCGCCGCCGGCCCGGCCTTCGCCGCAAACGGCGGTTTGGCCAGCCACACCAGCAGTATCAAGCCCATGAAAGCCCACCCCAACAACGTGAAGTAATCCACGGTCGAGAACATATAAGCCTGGCTGGTGAGAACATGGTCGAGCTGCGCATAGGCCGCAGTCCCCGCCCCGCCCAGACTGTGCAGCGCATCCCGGGTTGCCGGCTCATAGGTGCTGATACTTTCACTCAAATAAGCGTGATGCTGATCGGCGCGACGGATCCAGATCCAGGTGGTCAGCGACGCCGCAAAACTGCCGCCCAAGGTCCGCAGGAAAGTCGCCAGGCCCGCGCCATCGGCGATCTGGCTGGGCGGCAAGTCCGACATCAGGATGCGGCCTAGGCAGAGAGTGTGTGTCGAGATATTGCTGCCTAGGCAGCGAATGTCAACGTAATAGTTAGGATGCTTTGTACCTGAGTGATGAGCGGCGGGGAATGTTGCTTTGGATACCGCGGCGCCTTCGTTCGCGAGCAAGCCTGCTTCCCAGATTCAGTGTGATTCCTTTGGGAGCAGGCTTGCTCGCGAACGGGGCGACTCGGTCTTTCGACTGAGCGGGATATTCAATTCAACTCACGGATAAGCCGATGCGAAGCTCTGATCAGTTGAACTTGCACTGATCTGGCATCACGCCAGCACAGCGAGGCAGAACGCTGCCGTCCGGCTGGGTTTCATTGCTCCATGCCGCACCCGGTTGAACGGAACCCGTGGTTCTCAGCGCCATGCGTACACCTTCACGCTTCAAGCCGACGTAGTCGCAGGCCACAAAGTTTTTCGCGTTTACGACATACGCTTCCTTGAACGCTACATTTTTCAGATCCGTCTCGTCAGCCATCGGGTTTTCACCGGTCCATTGCAGACCATTACCCGCAGGTGCCGTGTAAACAAAGCCGCCATGTTCAGATGCTTTCTGCTGGATCTTGCTGACCGTTGGGCAGGCGTTGCTGGCATAGGCGTTAGCCATCAATGCCATCATCACGATTACGCCAGCGGAAATTTTCTTGGTCATTCCAGTCATATTTGTTACTCCATGTATGCACTTTAAGTTTAGTCATCATCCATCTACGACTTGCTTTCAGCCCAGGCAGATAAATCAATAGATCGCGTCAATTGCGATGAACTCACCTTAGTACAGACTCGAATTTCAAAGAACAACCACAGCCGTTCAAAAAAACATCAAAACATGTCACCAAAAAACATAACAAAAGAGCATCAACCAACTTCCAGAAAATAAAAAACACCAATAAAACGTTATAAATCAAGTGTATAAAAACTAAAAAACGCATAAACAACGAACACAAAACACTTCAAAAATACAAGTAAATAGACAATATTCCATTGAAAAAAAGACCAACCCCACACTCCAATAATGACCAGCCCCTCAACACCAAACAACTTAGCCTATATCCGAAGGCGAATATTCCCACACAACAAATTCTCCCTCCTTACTTCATACATTCATGACATGAAGAAGAAGGAGAATTTCCGCAAGTTTTAAATTAAAAATCCCGCTTGTAGAAGATATCCAGAGAACTGGCGATGCCGCTGGCCGCTTCCAGATAGACCTTCTTGCTCAGTTTGTAGCGCAGCGCGATGGTATTGGCCGGTTCGAACACGCCAACGCCATAACGCAAACTGAGCTTCTCGGAAATGTTGCCGCTGGCGACCACGCTGGTGGCGGTGCCGGTGCCTTGGGTGTCGAGCTGGAAATCCTGAATCCCCAGGTTCCTGGCCAGATCGCCGGTGACCTTCGAGCTGCCCATCAGCCCCAGACCCAGCGCCGCCTGGGCCAGCATGTTGTTGTCTTCGCCGGTGGTGCTT
>JAKFDW010000071.1:0-47736 GCA_036675955.1 Orrella sp.
CTCCAAGTACATCAAAGATCCGCAACTGACGGTGCGCGTGCAGGCCTATCGTCATGACCGTGTCTATATAGACGGCGAAGTACGGGCTCCAGGGCTGCAAACCATGGACGACATACCCATGACATTGCCCGAGGCCATCAACCGCGCCGGCGGGTTTACGCCCGAGGCGGACCGGTCAACGCTGATTCTGACCCGCAAGAACAAATCGATAGAAATCAACCTGCCGCAACTTACACGCCTGGGCGTGAACCCCAATCGCATCATGCTGGCTGACGGCGACCTGCTCCGCGTCGTAAGCCGGAACGAGTCCAAGATCTTTGTTCTGGGCGAGGTTTGGACGCCGCGCGCACTGCAGATGCAGGATGGCCGGCTGTCGCTCACCGAGGCGCTTGGCGAAGCAGGCGGCGCAAGCCCGCTTACTTCCGATGCGGGACAGATATACGTCATACGCAAGGTTCCGCATGAAAAAGATGGCGAAGAAAAGGCCCAAATCTATCATCTGGATGCCGCCTCGCCTTCCGCGTACATGCTGGCGAATGACTTCCAGCTCAAGCCACGCGACGTTGTCTACATCGATGCTGCGCCCGTTGTGCGCTGGCACCGTGTGATCGGCAATCTGATACCAAGCTATGACAGCCTGCTCATCAACACCCGAAACACTACAAAGTAAACGCGATCCCATGGATAACATTCTCCTCGTCTGCGTCGGCAATATTTGCCGCAGTCCTGTCGCGGAAGCCTTGCTGAAGGCGCAGTTCCCCGACAAGAATATTTGGTCAGCAGGGCTGGCCGCGCTGGTGGGCAAGCCGGCCGATCCGCTTGCGCAGGCTATCGCCGCGGAACACGGTCTGGACATATCGGCCCACCGCGCGCAGCAGTTGACCAGCTGGATGTGCGCGAAAGCCGAACTGTTGCTGGTCATGGAGGAAGGCCACAAGCAGGAGCTGGCAAATCAGTATCCGCTGGCACGCGGAAAAATCCATTGCCTGGGCGACCTGGGTTCGGACCAGGCATTCCAGATCGCCGACCCCTACCGGCTACCAAGAACAGCATTCGAAGCCGCCCACGCTGAGATTGACCGCGGCGTCAATTTCTGGGCCAACCGCATCAAGCTATTGAGCTAAGAGACATTGAATGACCACACCTACCGACAACGCCTCCCCTGCCCTATCCGATCTCCGCGACAAGGACGACTTTGATTTTCTTGGTCTGCTTGACGTGGTTCTGGAGGCTCGTTGGCTCATTATCTCCGTAGCTGTCGCCACCGCGATCATTGGAGGTGTCTATGCTTTCCTGAGTCAACCGGTGTATCAGGCCGACAGCCTGATACAGGTCGAACAAAGCCAGGGAACCAGCACCAATTTGCTAAGCGAAATGTCCACGCTTTTCGACGTGCAATCTCCCGCGTCCGCCGAAATCGAGATACTCCGCTCCCGGTTGGTGGTGGGCCACGCTGTCGACGACCTTCAGCTGTATATCAGTGCGAGCCCGCGATACCTTCCCTTTGTGGGCTCGTGGCTGGCGGGACGCGCCAGCTCCTTGTCCAATCCTGGTTTCCTGGGCTTGGGCGGCTACGTATCGGGGACCGAAGCGATACGACTCGGACGCCTTGAGGTTCCTGCTCCACTGGAAGGACTAAGCCTTACGGTGCGGGCAACGGCGCAAGGCTACGAGCTGCTGGATCCCGAAGGACGAAAACTGGTCGACGGCAAGGTTGGGGTGCCCGCGGAATTCGAATCAGGCGGTGAAACCGGTCGCATTCTGGTCGACAAGCTTGAGGGCAAGCCCGGCGCTGAATTCACGGTGCAGCGCCGCTCAAGGCTGGCAATGATAAATGGCCTGCAAGGCAGCCTGGTCATTACGGAAAAAGGCAAGCAGTCTGGCGTTCTGTCGCTTACGCTGGCAGGCACGGATCCGGCTCGGATCACGCGCATCCTGAACGCAGTGGGGTCGGCGTACGTACGCCAGAATGTGGAGCGAAAAGCGGCCGAAGCGGAAAAGTCGCTGGCCTTCCTGGATGATTTCCTGCCGGAACTGAAAAAGAGAATGGACGAGGCGGCAGACAAATATACCCAGTTCCGCGACGCAAATGAAACATTCGACCTGGGGACCGAAGGCACCCTATCGCTGCACACCTCGGTAGGCTTGCAGACAAAGCTGTTCGAACTGGAGCAGGAGCGGCGCGAGCTGACGGCGCAATACACCGATGCGCACCCCAGCGTGCGTGTCATAGACCAGCAGATCAGTGCCGTCAGGAAAGAAATTGCCCAGATCACCGGCCAGATCAAGCAATTGCCAGACTTGGAGCAGCAGTTGCTCAACCTGACCCGCGATGTGAAAGTGAACGGCGAACTCTATGTAAACCTGCTCAATAGCGCTCAGCAACTCAGGCTGGTCAAGGAAGGCAAGGTCGGCAATGTGCGCGTCGTGGATACCGCCGTGGTGCCGGAGTTTCCCATCAAGCCCAACAAGACGATGATCCTGACCATCGCTGCACTGTTCGGCCTGGCACTGGGCATAGGCATCGCCTTGTTGCGCAATATGATGCGCCCCGGTATCAAGGACCCCAGCGATATCGAGTCTGCGTTGGGACTGCATGTGTTCGCCACCGTCCCGCACTCGCCTCCGCAATCCAATCTGCACAAGCTGGTTTCCGAGCGAGTCCCGGGCAACCATGTTCTTGCCCAGATATCGCCCAAAGATCCCGCGATCGAGAGTTTGCGCAGCCTGAGGACCGCGCTGCAGTTCGCCATGCTGGACGCCTCAAATAACATCGTGTTGTTTACAGGTCCCACCCCCAGCATCGGCAAGTCGTTTACCAGCGTCAACTTTGCGGCGGTACTGGGAGCGGCGAACAAGCGCGTGCTCCTGATCGACGCCGACTTGCGCAAAGGGTATATCAATCAGTATTTCGGACTCGAGCGCCGTAATGGTTTGAGCGAGTTGATCGCCGGCAGCCTGCCCCTGGAGGAAGTGCTGCACAAGAATGTGGTGCCCAATGTCGACCTGCTGACCACCGGCGTACTGCCTCCCAATCCCGCAGAGCTATTGATGTCGCCCACGACCGTGTCCATATTGCGCGGTCTCTCGGCCAGCTACGACGTGGTGCTGCTGGATACCAGTCCCGTACTGGCCGTCTCCGACGCCATGGCCCTGGCGCCCCATGCCGGAACGGTATTCCTGCTGGCACGCGCCGGTGTCAGCACACTGGGCGAGCTGGAGGAATCTTCCAAGCGCCTGCTGCAGGCAGGCACGCAGGTCAAGGGTGTCGTCTTCAATGACCAGACAGTCAGCAACCGCCGCTACGGTTCCAAATATGGCAACTACCGATACACCAATTATGAGTACGAGGCCGAAGGCCCAACGTCGTGACGAGCCTGAACAGCAAAATCGGAATAGGCATAGTCTGGAACCTGGCCAATATGTTCGTAAGCCGGGGGGCTTCGGTCGTATTCACCCTGTTCCTGGCCAAGTTCCTGGTGCCGGAAGCATTCGGGCTGATGGCCATGATTGCCATTTGCTATGCGCTGGCCGACACCTTGATGACATCGGGCTTCGGCCAAGCCATCATCCGGCAGAAGAAGATTACGCCGCTTGATCTCTCGACCGCCTTCTTTACCAACCTCGCGTTCAGTCTCCTTGCCTACCTGATGGTGTATCTGGCGGCTCCCTGGGCCGCCGGCTTCTACGAACAGCCGGAATTGACCATACTTATCCGGGTCACCGGACTGGTGCTTTTCATCAATTCGCTGAAAGTCGTCCAGCTGGCGCTGTTGAACCGAAACATGGACTTCAAGTCCCTGATGCGCATCAACTCGACGGCCACGGTCTGCGCTGGCTTGGTAGCCGTCGCACTGGCCTATGCAGGCTTTGGCGTCTGGAGCCTGGTTGCGCAGTTCACCGTGTCGGCGCTGGTGTCCACGGGCATGCTGTGGTTGTCCAGTTCCTGGCGCCCCAGCCTGTCTTTCAGTCTGGCGTCGTTCAAATACATGTTCGGATTCGGTTCCAAGCTGACACTGGAAAGCACCTTGAATGTGCTCTACGAGAACTCCTACATTCTTGTGATCGGCAAGTTGTTCAGCCCCGAGATCACGGGCCTGTACTACTTTGCCAAGCGCATCCGGGACCTGATCGTCGATCAGGCCAACAGTGCCGTCCAGCAAGCGACCTACCCCGCCATGGCTCGCATCCAGGATGACGACACCGATCTGAAGAGAATGTACCGCCTTGTCATTCAGTTGCTGTTCTTCGTGGTCACACCTGGGCTACTGGCCGTTTCAGTCCTGGCGCAGCCGCTATTCGAGATTGCCTTCAACGAGCGTTGGCTGCCCGCTGTGCCTTACTTGCAATTGCTTTGCCTGGCGGGAATTCTGTTGCCCATCCACACCGTGAACTTCAATATGCTCAAGGTCAAAGGACGCACAGACTTGATCCTGTACCTGGGCCTGGTGAAAAAAGGCCTGCATCTGGCGTTGTTGGCGGCTTCGGTGCCCTACGGCATCGTAGGCATACTCGTCGGACAGATCATTGCAGTGGTGCTGTCCTCGGCACCGTATATGTATTACTCGACCAGCATGATCGGCTACCGCCTGGCCGAGCAAATGAAGGACATGTCCAAGCCAGTCGCGGCCTCAGGCATCGCGGCAACTGCCAGCTGGTATCTATTGGATCTTATGGACTGGTCGGCCCCATGGGCGGCCGTGGTCGGCGGCCTTGCCTTTTCGGTGCTGTATATCGGCATCAGCCACCTTGCCAATATCGAAGGTTATGTATTGATCAAGAACAGACTTAAAGCCGTCCTGCCGGGCGCCTCGCGCAAGCGAACCGGCGGGACTCAGGCCTGAGGGGTACTCATGCAAGAACACAGGCCACTGGACACGAGCGGGAAAAAGGATACGGGAATGGGCAAGACATTGTTTGCTGGGGAATACTCCTCCAGAAACGTGGGCGACGGAATCATAAAGCTGGCCATCGAGCGACTCTGTCGCGACCATGGCATCGAGGCGGATTTCAGGGACTTCTACGGCAACCCTGTACAAGACAGCAGCTTCACGCTGCCTCACGGCAAACCCAAGAAGAACACACTTAAGAAAACGCTGCTGCAGTCGGCTGCCGTCAATTACGCCATCTCGATATTGTTCTATTTCACGCGCTACAAGAAGATCGCGGCGAGCTATGACACCTGGAAATACAAGCAGGTCATCATCGGCGGCGGCAATTTGATGATGGACAATTTCCTGAACTTCCCGCTGCTCATCCTGCGCATCGTGCAGCAGTGCGAACGCAACGGCACTCCGGTCAAACTGTTTTCGGTAGGCGCGGGAAAAGAATATAGCTGGCTGGCCAGATTGATCGTGTCGAGAATCGTGAAGTCGGAAGCCGTACGCAGCGTGATGTGCCGCGACAGCCATTCCTTCAAGCTGATCAGCGCCGCAGCCGGGAAACGCCATGCCCACAAGGTGAAGGCCGGTTTCGACAGTGCGCTTTACCTGGAAAGAGAAGCCAGGGAAAACACGGCCGGCGGCGTCGTGGGACTGGGCGTGATTGCTCCGGCCATTCTGAAAACGCTTACCCCCGAACATCCCATGTCGGACAAACAATATGCGCTGGGTTGGTGGGAAGCCGTTGTTCGGGCACTCGAACCGCAAGTCGGTGCGGCCCGTATCGAAGTGCTCTCGAACGGTTCGAACGCAGACAATGAATTCGCCCAGGAACTTTGGGCGGCCCTGGCGTCAAAGTTTCCCGGCATCACCGTGTGCACCAGCATACAAGACCCCACGGACTTGATCTCGAAGATAGGCAGCTATCGTGCCCTGGCTGCTTATCGCATGCATGCGGCAGTTACCGCCATGGCAATGGAGGTTCCGGTAGTCGGCTTCGAGTGGGATCCCAAGGTCTTGCATATGTTCACCTATTGCGGCCGGCAAGACGCTTGTGTATCCATGGCGCAGTTCAGGGAGCGGTCGGCGCAGGATATCACCGCCACACTGCTCAATGAAACGCCGGTACGGCTGGACGCCATCAGGGAAAGTCTCAGGAAAGACTTCCAGACCGCGGTGGGCATGTGAAATGAGCACAGGCAAGATTGCACTGTTCATTCCTTCGCTGCACGGCGGCGGCGCCGAACGCGTAATCGTGTCGCTGGCCAACGGGCTTGCACGGCGCGGGATCCCGGTGGACCTGGTTCTGGTGAAAGACGCCGGCGTCTATCGCTCGCACGTCGATTCGAAGGTAAGAGTCGTCGACTTAAAAGGAAAACGGGCGTTGACCAGTCTCTTCGCCCTCGCGGGATACCTCAGACGCGAACGTCCCGGAGCAATGCTTTCGGCAATGAATTATGTCAACGTCGTGGCCGTGTGGGCCCGCATGCTGTCTCGCGGCAATACGCGCCTGGTGCTTTCCGAGCATGCCAATTTGTCGCAAGCCCTGGCCGATACCTCTGGCCTGGTCTCAAAAGTACTTCCCTGGCTCATGGCCGTGTCGTACCGCAGGGCCGATGCGATCGTGGCCGTATCCGACGGCGTGGCGGGCGACCTTGCGGCGACACTGGGATACCCCCGCGATGCAGTCAGTACGCGCCACAATCCGATCGAGACTGACGAGCTCGCAATAAAAAGCCGCGTAGCGCTCGATCACCCCTGGTTCATTGACGGCGCGCCGCCCGTCATTATCGGCGTCGGACGGCTCAGCAAAGAAAAAGACTTCCCTACGCTGATCAAGGCTTTCAACCAAGTGCGTCTCGCGACGCGTACCCGCCTTGTCATATTGGGCGAAGGCGCGGAGCGGCCTCTTCTGGAGTCGCTGGTAGAGGCCTCACCCTACCGCGCCGACATATTGCTGGGGGGATTTCAAGAGAACCCGTACAACTGGATGCATGGTGCTTCGGTGTTCGTGCTCTCGTCCCGATGGGAAGGGTTCGGCAACGTGCTGGTCGAAGCCATGGCTTGCGGCACGCCCGTCATCAGTACTGCCTGCCCCAGCGGTCCGGAAGAAATACTGGAACAAGGAAGGTGGGGCCGCCTGGTTCCGGTCGGCGACGCCGAGGCGCTTGCCAACGCCATTAACCAGACGCTCGCCGACGCGTCGCCACCGGACGTGAAACAGCGGGCGGAGGCCTTCGGCGTTGACCATGCCGTCGATGCCTATCTGAACGTATTGGCCCCTGAACGCCGGAGTTCGATTTGATCATTACCACGCAAGGATATTTATGTGCGGCCTGACAGGCTTCTACTCCCCCCGCAGCACCAGCGAAAGAGACGCCATCGGCCTGAATATGGCCCAGGCCATTTCGCACCGCGGGCCTGATGATGCCGGCGTATGGACGGACCCGGCGTCGGGACTGACGCTGGCACACCGTCGCCTGTCTATTCTGGACTTGTCGCCTGCCGGCCACCAGCCCATGCATTCGGCATGCAGCCGTTATGTGATCGCCTTCAATGGTGAAATCTACAATCATCGCGAGTTGCGCGAGCACTTGCGCAGCCAGGGCGTACAGTCCGCCTGGCGCGGGCATTCCGATACAGAAACATTACTGGCCTGCATTGCGGCCTGGGGCATGGAAAGAGCGTTGCAGGCCGCGGTCGGCATGTTCGCCATCGCGCTATGGGATCGGCAGGATAAGGTGCTGATACTTGCACGCGACCGCCTGGGCGAGAAACCGCTATATTGGGGATGGCAGAATGACACCCTGCTGTTCGGTTCCGAACTGAAAGCCCTCAAGGCCCACCCTGCCTTCCAGGCCACAGTGAATCGCGACGCCATAGCGCTGTTGCTGCGCCACGGCTACATCGGCGCGCCGCACAGCATCTATCAAGGCATCAACAAGCTGTGCGCGGGCCATTACATCAGCATCCCGCTGGAAGATGCGCGCCTTGCCCGAACCGCCAGATCGACCCCCTATTGGAGGATGAACGACACCATCCATGCCGGCCTGAACGACCCCTTCCTGGGTACGGCAACCGCCGCCACCGACGCACTGGAACAGCAGTTGACTTTCAGCATAGGCGCACAAATGCTGTCCGATGTGCCGCTGGGCGCCTTCCTGAGCGGTGGCATAGACAGCAGCACTATCGTCGCCCTGATGCAAGTTCAAAGCGCGCGGCCGGTGCGCACTTTCACGATAGGCTTCGACGATGCACGCTACAACGAAGCGCAGCACGCCAGCATCATCGCAAAACATCTGGGCACCGACCATACCGAGCTGTACGTGCAGCCTGAAGACGCATTGGCGGTGATACCAAGGCTTCCGGATATCTATGACGAACCATTTGCCGACAGCTCCCAGATACCTACTTTTCTGGTTTGCCAGCTGGCCAGGCAGCACGTCACGGTATCCTTGAGCGGCGACGCCGGCGACGAGCTGTTCGGAGGCTACAACACGTATCAATTCGCGCCAGCGCTATGGCAAAAAATCAGCCGCCTGCCGGCGCCGCTGCGCAGCATCGCCGCGGCGGCCATGGTAAAGCTGCCCGCATCGTCATGGGACACGGTGCTCAAAGCGCTGCACCCGCTCATGCCTGGCCGCGCCAGGCGCTCGCTCAGCGGCGAGAAGATACATAAGGCTGCCGGCCTGCTGTCTTCCGGCAGCCGTGAGTCCTTTTATCACCGGCTCAGCAGCCACTGGGAGCAGCCGCAGCACATTGCGATCGGCGCCCGGGAACCGGCCAGCCTGCTCAACAGTCCGCATGACTGGCCCCATACCGACAGTTTCGAACACTGGATGATGGCGGTGGGAACGCAGTCGTACATGGCCGATGACATTTTGCCCAAGGTTGATCGTGCCGCCATGGCAAACAGCCTGGAAGTCAGGATTCCCATGCTGGACCACCGCGTCATTGAGCTGGCCTGGCGCATGCCTCTCGAGCTCAAGCTGCGCGAGGGCAAAGGAAAGTGGCTGTTGCGCGAAGTGCTGTACCGGCACGTTCCCCGCGAATTGATCGAGCGCCCCAAGAAAGGTTTCTCGATACCATTGGCCGCGTGGCTGCGGGGGCCGCTGCGCGACTGGGCCGACGCACTGCTGGACGAGAGCCGCTTGCGCCGGGAAGGCTACTTCTACCCCGCGCCGGTCCGCCAGGCATGGCGTCTGCATCTGGAAGGAAAACAGGATTCTTCGGCGCGGCTATGGAGCGTGCTGATGTTCCAGGCTTGGCTGGAAAAACAGCAATGACGGACATGCATTCCATCAGAATTACCCACGTCATCGTAGGCCTGGACGTCGGTGGCGCAGAGCGATTCCTGGTTCGCCTCATCGAGGCCCACCAGGACAATCCAGGCTTTGAGCATCGGGTGATCTCGCTGACCACAAAAGGCGTCCTGGGCCCGGGCCTGGAAGGCATGGGCATACCGGTTACCGCACTGGGCATGCGCAGCCTTGCCGATGCCCCCAAAGTGTATCTTCGGCTGGTGCGCGCCCTGCGCGCCGACCGGCCCGACGTCCTGCAATGCTGGATGTACTACGCCGACTTGCTGGGAGGGCTGGCGGGCCGGCAACTTGGCATGAAGACCATATTGTGGGGCATCCGGAACTCCCATTTCGAATCGGGCGGCACGCGACTGAAACGATTGATCCGTAAAGTATGCGCCTGGATGTCTCACGTGATACCGAGCCGTATCGTCTGCGTTGCCGAATCGGCGCGAACAGTGCATGCCGCCGCGGGGTATGACAATGCGCGCATGCAGGTGATACACAACGGCTATGACCCGCATGCTTTTCAATACTCCGGCGTAGCCAGGCAAGCGCTGCGCGGCGAGCTCGCGTTGCCGGACGGCGCGGTTGTCGTGGGTTCGGTAGGAAGGTATAGCGCCGCGAAGGATCACGAGAGCTTTGTGCGCGCCGCCGCCATCGCGGGCCGGCAGGAAAGCAATGCGTATTTCCTGCTGGTAGGCCGTGAACTGACCGCGGCCAACGAAACGCTGCAAGAACTGATCGCGGCGACAGGGTTTCCGGAACGCTTCATTCTGCTTGGAGAGCGCGCCGACATTGCCGCCTGCATGAGCGCCATGGACGTTTTCTGCCTGCATTCCCGGACCGAAGGCTTCCCCAACGTCCTGGGCGAGGCCATGTGCATAGGCCTGCCTTGCGTGACGACGGACGTGGGCGATGCCGGCGTGCTGCTGGGCCCCGCCGGCCTGATCGTTCAGAAAGATTCCGTGGCCGAGCTGGCCAGCGGCCTTTTGAGCATGCTGCGCAAGTCTGAAGCCGACCGCCAAGCGCTGGGCATGCTTGCCCGGGAGCGCATAGAGGAAAACTTCACACTGGCCCATGCCGTGAACAAATTCGAATTGCTTTACCAACCGCAAGCTTGACGGCTGCTTGTTAACCTGCTTATTGGTGAAAAAAATGGCTTTGAAAAATCTCATACTGAAGTACGCGCCTATCATCGGACAGAACATAGGCATCAGCCTCTACAACACCTACCTGTACAAGCAGCGCCACAGAGGTCATTACAAAGCCTATGGCGACTACTACCGGCGTTTCGAGAACGCCAGCGCGCAGGATGTCGCGCAGGAAGCAAAGAACCGGCTCGACGAATTCCTTCAATCGGCCACGCAAAACTCCCCCTGGTATAGGGAGCACCAGGGCAAGCCCCTGCACGAGTTCCCCATTCTGGAAAAAGCGCAGTTGCTGGCGCATATGGACTCGATCCGGACTATCGAGGAAAAAGACGGGATAGTGAGTCTCACCGGCGGCACGACCGGCGCATCGATGAAGGTCATCTATGCGCACAAGGACATGCAGGAACGCTTTGCCCTGAAGGATCACTTCCGGGCACGGTATGGCTATCGCCTGGGCAAGAAAGTCGCGTGGTTCAGCGGCAAGAGCCTCGTGCGGCCCAAAGACCTGGATAGCGGCAATGTGTTCCGGGACGACTACATCAACAAGATCCGTTTCTTTTCCACTTTCCATATCAGCCAGCAGAACTTCGACGCGTACTGGCGCGCATTCTGCGACTTCAAGCCGGAATATATCGTTGGTTTCCCATCCAGCGTGTATGACTTGTGCACGATGGCGCAGGAGCGAAACCTGAAGTATGAAGGTGCCGTCACAACGTTCTTTCCCACGGCGGAAACGGTGTTGCCGCAGTACCGCTCGGTCATATCGGAAGTATTCGGTTGCCAGGTCGTCGACCAGTATGCAGCCTCGGAAGGTGCGCCATTCATATTGGAATGCCCTCAGGGCTCGCTGCACATCCATCCCCTGACAGGTGTGTTCGAGGTCGTTGACGAAAACATGCAGCCCGCCAATGAAGGCGAAATCCTGGTAACGCCGTTCACCACCCACGGTACGCCTCTGGTGCGCTACCGCATCGGCGACCGGATCAAGCTCGCGCCCGAATCTTTCCAGTGCGCATGCGGCTCAAGCTTCCCGGTGGTCGAATACATTGACGGCCGGACATCCGACTTCATCTGGTCGCCGGAAAACGGCAAAGTAAACCTGGGCAACATCAGCAATTGCACCAAGGACGTCGACGGCATCGTCTGCTTTCAAGTCATGCAAAAGGAAGCGAATGCGGTGCACATTGCCGTCGTGGCCAATGAGCAGTTCACACGCGAACAGCAGCAGCATTTCCTCGATGCGATGGCTTTGCGGCTGGGGGACTCTGTTGCCATCCATCTTGACTTGGTCAAGGAAATACCGCGCGAACCCAGCGGCAAATTCCGGCTGGTCAAGAACATGCTTGGGCCCGAGTTGATGCGGGCAGCCCCTGTGCAAGGAAGCTGAGCCGGATGTCCCTGATCGATTCGCCAATCCAGCTCGCCAGCACCTTGCTGGTACTCATGGCCGGCCTGTTCATTTCTTTGTCGGTGGGCAGGCGCCTGAGCATACCGACCGGACGGGCCTTGGCGCTTTATGTCTGGCACTCGCTGTTTTGTGTTGTCTATACGGTCTACGCCATCAGCAACGGCGCCGATGCCCTGGTGTATTACATGAAGGCGTCCAACGGCGAATTCATGCTGTCGGTCGGCACGGGTGCCGTCGTCAGCATCGCCACGCTTTTCGTCACAGGACTGAACCTTTCATTCCTGGGCGCTTGCCTCTTGTTCAACATCTTCGGCAGCATAGGATTGCTGGCTTTCGATGCCAGTCTGCGCGCCGCGGTCGCGGACAAATCGCGGCTCATGCGCCACTTTGCCACACTGGTTATCTTCCTGCCGTCCATCAGTTTCTGGACGGCCGCATTGGGCAAGGATTCGCTTGCATTCATGGCCGCCGGCCTGGCGCTGTGGTGCGCCATGGACATGAGGCGCAGGACGCTGCTGATGGCGTGCTCGATAGGCATCATGCTGCTGGTGCGCCCGCACATAGCAGGAACAATGCTCATCGCACTGACCGGCTCTCTTGTCATCCAGGGAAAAATACCCTTGCCGCAGCGCCTGATGCTGGGCGGCGTGGCGCTTGCGGCGACGGCCGCCATGGTCCCGTTTGCCTTGAACTATGCCGGAGTCGGTGAAGGCGCGGGCACCGATGAACTGATGAACTATGTAGAGCAGCGGCAATCCGTGAATACACAGGGCGGCAGCAGTATTGACATTGCTTCCATGAGCCTGCCCCTGCAACTGTACAGCTACCTATTCAGGCCCATGCCTTTCGAAGCCACGAGCGTATTCGCCCTGGCCGCCTCGCTCGACAATGTCGTCCTGCTGTTTCTCTTCATCGCCGGCGGCATGAAGATACTGAAACGAGGAAAGTACACGGTCGAGAGCAATCGCGCCTTCCTGTGGCTGTATTCCTTGCTGACCTGGGTCATCCTGGCCATGACCACGGCCAACCTGGGAATCTCGGTAAGGCAGAAATGGATGTTCGCGCCCATGCTGATCTTCCTCTTCATCTCCTTGCTGGGCAAACCGCGACGCCAATCGAAAGCGCGCCAATCGCGAGCTCACCAGCCCCCGCCCCAAGCATCCCGCGTCATTGCGGCAAAAGAGTCCGGATCATGAAATTCTTGTTGATAGCGGGCTTTCCCGACTCCTTGCTGCAGTTTCGCGGCCCCCTGATCGATGCGCTGCAAGCCGCGAACCTGGAAGTGCATGTCGCCGCGCCGGACCTGCCGGAAGGCGATGCCATGCGCCAGCGCCTGGAAGCGAAAGGACTGATCATTCACGACATCCCGCTGCGCCGCACGGGCATGAGTCCCGTCGGTGACTTGAAATGCATGCTGCATCTATGGCGGCTGATGCGGGCGGTGAAACCGGACTTCGTCATGGGCTACACCATCAAACCGGTCATTTACGGGTCGCTGGCTGGATGGCTGGCCCGCGTGCCCCACAGGTTTGCCCTGGTGACCGGCCTGGGTTACGCATTTCAGGATCAGGACGGCGACGGCAAGGCCCGCCGCCTGCTGCGTTCCCTGGTGCAGGGACTCTACTCCCTGGGCCTGCGCAGGACCGAAAAGGTGTTTTTCCAGAACCCGGACGACGAAGCCTTGTTCAGGACGCTGGGAATACTGTCGCCGGCCACACCCTCTTGCGTGGTCAACGGCTCCGGCGTGAACGTGGCCGAGTACCATCCCGCGGCGCTGCCGGCGACGCCCCATTTTCTCTTGATTGCGCGCCTGCTGGGCGACAAGGGCGTGCGCGAGTACGCCCAGGCCGCGGCACACATACGCGCCCGGCGGCCTGACGTAATGTTCAGCCTGGTGGGATGGATAGATGAAAACCCCGACGCCATCAAGCAGGCAGAACTCGACGTCTGGACGGGGCAAGGCACACTGAACTACCTGGGGCGCCTCGCCGACGTCCGGCCCGCCATTGCGGCATGCAGCGTCTATGTCCTGCCTTCTTACCGCGAGGGCACTCCACGCACCGTGCTCGAAGCAATGGCCATGGGCCGCGCCATCATCACGACAGATGCTCCGGGCTGCCGCGAAACTGTTATCGATGGAGTCAACGGCTGGCTGGTGCCGGTCAGGTCGGACGATGCTCTGGCAACAGCCATGCAGCGATTCCTGGACGAGCCGGAACTCGTGGCGCGCATGGGTAGCCAGTCGCGCGAAATCGCGGAAGCCAAATATGACGTACACAAAGTCAACACAGTGATGCTGCGCGAGATGGGTATTGCAGCCTCAGTTGAAAAATAGGATACGAATGATTAAGCGCCTGCTCGATATAACCGTGTCTGCTTCCGCCCTGGTGCTGCTTGCGCCGGTGATGGGCGTCGTGGCTTGGCAGATTTCGCGAAAACTGGGGTCGCCTGTGCTGTTTCGCCAGACGCGCCCGGGGCTGGGCGGCCGCCCCTTCGAAATGATCAAGTTTCGCTCCATGCTCGATGCCGTCGATGCCAGCGGACAGCCATTGCCGGACGGCAAGCGCTTGACGCCGTTTGGCAGCCTGCTGCGTTCCACCAGCCTGGATGAACTGCCCGAACTATGGAATGTACTTAAAGGCGATATGAGCCTGGTCGGGCCGCGCCCGCTGCTCATGGAATACCTGCCGCTGTACAGCGCCCAGCAATACCGGCGGCATGAAGTGCGCCCGGGTGTGACCGGATGGGCGCAGATCAACGGCCGCAATGCCCTGAGCTGGGAAGACAAGTTCAGGCTGGACGTCTGGTACGTCGAACATCAATCGCTGTGGCTCGACATAAAGATTCTATTCATGACGCTGAAAAAAGTGTTTCTTCGCGACGGCATCCGCGCCGAAGGCGAAGCAACGACCTCCCGATTCACAGGATCGGAATTTTCAGAAACACCAACCGAAACGACAAGGCGCCAAGCATGAAAACTTCCTTGTATGCCGTATACGGTGCCAGCGGCTGCGGCCGCGGCATCATGCCTCTGGCAAAGGCCCAGCTCGACGAGCAAGGCATTGAAGCAGAACGGCTCGTGTTTATTGACGATAACCCGGCCGCACGCCTGATCAACGGACACCGCGTGCTGACCTACGACGAATTCCTGGCGACCGATGCCGATATCCGTTACGCCATTCTCGCCATCGCCAACGGAAACGTGCGCGAAACACTAGCCCGTCGCTGTGCCGAAGACGGAATTCAGCCATGGAGCGTACGCGCCGCCAACGTGATCACCATGGACGACGTCACTGTTGGAGAAGGCGCTGCGCTCAGCCCCTTCGTGACCCTGACCTCGAACATCCGCATAGGCAAGCATTTCCATGCCAATCTTTACAGCTACGTCGAACACGACTGCATCATCGGCGACTTTGTCACTTTTGCTCCCGGCGTCAAATGCAACGGCAACATACATATCCATGACCATGCCTATATAGGCGCCGACGCAGTCATCAAACAAGGCAAGCCAGATCATCCTCTGGTCATCGGACGCGGCGCGGTCGTCGGAATGGGAGCTGTCGTTACACGCAGCGTGCCGCCCGGCACCACCGTCGTCGGCAATCCAGCCACTCCTCTCATTAGGAAGTAAGAGCATGTTGAATACCTCCTTTGCCATATGGCCGTCTTTTACTGAAGAAGAAGCCGACGCCGTACGCGACGTCATTCTGTCTAACAAGGTCAACTACTGGACCGGCCAGGAATGCCGGCAGTTCGAGCAGGAATTTGCCCAATGGGCGGGCTGCGAGCATGCCGTCGCGGTAAGCAACGGTACGCTGGCCCTGGACGTGGCGCTGAAGGCGCTGAACATAGGCCCCGGCGATGAAGTCGTCGTCACGCCCCGCACCTTCCTGGCATCGGTCTCCTGCATCATCAATGCCGGCGCCGTCCCTGTATTCGCCGACGTCGATCGCGACTCGCAGACCATCACCGCGCAGACTGTACAAGCCGTGCTGACGCCACGCACGCGCGCTGTCATTTGCGTTCACCTGGCGGGCTGGCCCTGCGATATGGACCCGATCATGGCGCTCGCAAATGAGCGGGAATTCTATGTCATCGAAGATTGCGCACAGGCCCATGGCGCGCTGTACAAAGGCATGCCCGTCGGGTCCATAGGGCATATCGGCGCCTGGTCCTTCTGCCAGGACAAGATCATGACCACCGGCGGCGAAGGCGGCATGGCGACGACCCGCGACCGCGACCTCTGGTCAAAAATGTGGTCCTACAAAGACCACGGAAAAAGCTGGGAAGCCGTTTACGAGCGCGACCATCCCCCGGGCTTTCGCTGGCTGCACGAAAGTTTCGGCACCAATTGGCGCATGATGGAAACCCAGGCCGCCATCGGGCGCATCCAGTTGCGTCGCATGCCGGACTGGCAAGCACAACGCCTGAACAATGCACAACGCATCTGGGACTGCGCCGCCCGGCTGCCCGGTCTACGCGTGCCGGTTCCGCCGGACGATATCCAACATGCGGCATATAAATGCTATGTCTTCGTGGAGCCGGCGCAGTTGGAGCAAGGCTGGGACCGAGACCGCATACAGAATGAAATCACCGCTTTGGGCGTTCCCTGCTATACGGGATCATGCTCCGAGGTGTATCTGGAAAAGGCATTCGACAAGACCGGCTGGCGTCCGGCCGAGCGCCTGCCGGGCGCGCGCGAACTGGGCGAAACTGCCTTGATGTTTCTGGTGCACCCCACACTGACCATGTCGGAAATCGACAAAACATGCCAGGCGCTGGAACGAGTCATGGGCCAAGCCGCCGCAACGGGTGAACGCGATGTTCGCTGAACTTAAAAGCCATATTCCCGACGTGCGGGAGCGTCTGCTTGCCCTTTCCCGCGACCAGAAGTGCCTTCTGCAGATCCTTGCGGATACGCTGCTGATCTGGATCGCACTGTGGCTGGCGTTTTTCATACGGCTAGACGATGTTTCCAAGATAGAGCCGCTGCGCGGACATGCATGGCTCTTCGTGCTGGCACCCGTTCTTGCCGTACCCTTGTTCCTGCGGTTCGGCCTGTATAGAGCAGTCATGCGCTATTTCGGCAACCAGGCTTTCACCACCATAGTCAAGGCGATCACTGCTGCAACCGTCCTGCTTGCGCTCGCCATTTATATTTATGGCAAGCCGCCGGCCGTCATCCCGCGATCCATTGTCATCATTTATTGGATGCTGTGCTTGATGCTGGTCGGCGGCTTGCGCGTCGTCATGAGGCAATATTTCAGCAGCGACCGCATCAGCCTTCGGACCCGGCCATCCGGTCGCCGCGACGGCAAGCGCAAGGATGCGCGCGCCCGCGTCATAATTTATGGCGCGGGCGCGGCCGGCAATCAGTTGCTGCTTGCCCTGCGTGTCGGGCGCGAGATGATTCCCGTCGCCTTCATCGATGACAACCCCGAGCTGAGCGGCCGCATCATGGCCGGGCTGACTGTCCATCCGCCCAGCGACCTGGGCCGGGTGCTTGAAGAAACCGAAGCGGATGAAGTTCTGCTTGCCATTCCGTCTGCATCGCGTATGCGACGCAATGAAATCATCAACATGTTGGCATCCTACCCCGTTTATGTGCGGACTATTCCCGGCTTCATGGACCTTGCCAGCGGCCGGGTCCATGTAGAGGCACTGCGCGAGGTCGATATCGACGATTTACTGGGACGCGATGCGGTGCAGCCACGACCCGACCTGTTCGAGCGCTGCATCAAGGATCAGGTGGTAATGGTTACCGGAGCCGGTGGGTCAATAGGTTCCGAGCTATGCCGCCAGATTGTGCGCAGCAGCCCCAAGGTATTGATACTGTTCGAACACTCGGAATTCGGCCTCTACTCCATACACATCGAACTGGAAACACATTTGCGCAATTCCGGGCGCAAGCTTCACATCGTTCCTATCCTGGGATCGGTGCGCAACCAGAGTCGTCTGTTCGATGTAATGAGTTCCTGGAAGGTCAATACGGTCTATCACGCGGCGGCGTACAAGCATGTGCCCATGGTGGAACGCAATATCGCGGAAGGCATAGTCAACAACACCTTCGGCACCTTGTATGCGGCGCAGGCTGCCTTGCGCGCGGAAGTGGAAAACTTCGTCCTGATTTCAACGGATAAGGCAGTGCGCCCGACCAACATCATGGGGAGCACCAAACGGCTGGCCGAACTGGTGCTCCAGGCGCTTGCCAGCGAATCCATGCCTTTCCTTTATGAACGCAGCGACGGCGCCAGCCCCACGGTGAACAAGACCCGCTTTACGATGGTGCGTTTCGGCAATGTTCTGGGGTCTTCAGGATCGGTGATTCCGCTGTTTCGCGAGCAGATCCGCAAGGGCGGCCCGGTAACGGTGACGCACCCGGACATCACGCGCTACTTCATGACGATACCGGAAGCGGCGCAGTTGGTGATACAGGCGGGGTCGATGGGTTCGGGCGGCGATGTGTTCGTGCTGGACATGGGCGAGCCGGTAAAGATAGCGCAACTGGCTGAAAAGATGGTGCAGTTATCCGGCCTGAGCGTACGTTCCGCCCGCAACCTGGATGGCGACATCGCCATTGAATTCACGGGCTTGCGCCCGGGCGAGAAGCTGTACGAGGAACTGCTGATCGGCGACAACGTGACGCAGACCGAGCATCCTATGATCATGCGTGCTCAGGAAAAACAGTTGGGCTGGGGCGTGTTGAAGATGTCGCTCGCGGAGCTGTCGGCGGCGATCAAGAACGACAATTATGCAGAAGTGCGGGAGCTGTTTTTCAGGATGGTGGACGGGTATAAGCCGGAGGGCGGCATTGTGGATCTTATCCATGAGCGGCGCAGGCAGCCGTCGAAGCGTGTCTGATATGGGACCATTGTTCGATTCGTCTTCTTCGAGGCGATCATCGGTCTGAGTACGGAATCGGGACACGTTCTTTCGGGCGTTCGGTTCTTACATGTTGCGGCTGCGGGTTGCTGGCATTTGTCTTTACACGTCGCGGACGCGGCCCTGGGCTATCCGGTCCCGCGGAGCCCTATTCGGCGCACTGCGCCGAATAGGGCCACGAGAAGCGGACATCCTTGCCACCGTCCCTACGACGTCTGAAAAAACCGGAGAAAGGGAAAAAACTGACAAACTGATCTAAGGAAAAAATCACAAGCGGCCACATTCAACGAGCCCAGTATTCTCTGCCGCAAGCACTGACTCCTTATAACCAAATAACATATAAGTGTTCCAATAAATTACTTAGATATAATAACGCCCACCATTACAATTCCTTAACCTTTACAGCACCTACGGCAGCAGAACCGTCGCTTTATAACGGACTGCTGCTTTTTTGTTGGCCCTCATGATAGAAATACAAGCAGTATCCCAGCGCTTCGATAGCCCTTCCGGGCCCATCGACGCCATACACGACGTCAGCATATCGATACGCAAGGGCGAAGTATTCGGCATTATTGGACGCAGCGGCGCCGGAAAAAGCACGCTCGTGCGCACCCTCAACCTATTGAATCGTCCCACCTCAGGCCACATCATTCTTGACGGCCAGGACATGACCTCGCTGAAGCCGGAAGCCTTGCGCAATGCACGCCGCCAGATCGGCATGATATTCCAGCACTTCAACCTGCTTTCGTCGCGAACCGTATACGGCAATATCGCACTGCCCCTCGAACTGGCCGGCGTCGGCAAGGCCGTAATCGATCGCAAAGTGCGCGAACTGCTGGAACTCGTCGATCTTGCCGCCTTGTCGGACCGTTATCCCGCGCAGATCAGCGGTGGACAGAAGCAGCGCGTCGGCATTGCCCGGGCCCTGGCGAACGACCCTAAAGTGCTGCTTTCGGACGAAGCCACGTCGGCCCTCGATCCCGAAACGACTAAGTCCATTCTCGAGCTGTTGAAGAAGATCAACCGGGAACTGGGCCTGACCATTGTGCTGATCACGCACCAGATGGAGGTGATCAAGCTGATCTGTGATCGCATGGCGGTCATGGAAGCAGGCAAGCTTATTGAACATGGTTCCGTGCTCGATATATTTCGCTCACCGCAGCATCCCGTGACGCGGGCGATGATAGGCGACGTTATTTCCCTGGATTTGCCCAAAGGCGTTTTGCAGCGCGTGCGTACGCGCCTGGCACAGACCCGCGACGGCGAGGGCCAGGATCATTTGCTGCGCCTTGCCTTCACCGGCGCCGGCGTCGAGGATCCCCTGCTTTCCGACGTGGTGCGCCGCTTCGGACTGGATTTCAATATCCTGCATGGCCAGATTGACGAAATACAGGGACAAGCTTTCGGCTCCCTGGCCATACTGGCCAGGGGCACCGACGATCAAATTGAACAGGCGAAGGTTTTCATGCGCTCGCGCGGAGTAACGGTAGAGGAGCTGAATCATGTCATCACAGCTGATTGATCTATTTATAAAGTCATTTCTCGAGACAGTGCTGATGGTGGGCGTGTCGGGCATCGTCGGTTCCCTGGTGGGGGTTCCGCTGGGCATCCTGCTGCACCTGACCGACCGGAACGGCGTGCTGCCGGCGCTGAGCCTGAATCGGACCGTGGGCATCATCGTGAATGCCGTACGCTCGACACCATTCATCATTCTGCTGGTAGCCATTATTCCGCTTACCCGTTTCTTTGTCGGCACATCCATCGGCACTGCCGCCGCCATTGTGCCGTTGACGATAGCCGCCGCCCCCTTTGTTGCACGGCTCGTGGAGACGGCTCTGCGCGAAGTTGACCGCGGCCTGGTCGAAGCGGCGCAAGCCATGGGTGCGACCACCTGGCAAATTGTCTACAAAGTGCTGGTGCCCGAAGCCTTTCCCGGCATTATCGCCGGCCTTACCATCACCCTGGTCAGCCTGGTGGGCTACTCGGCGATGGCGGGCGCCGTAGGCGGCGGCGGGCTGGGCGACCTGGGCATCCGTTATGGCTATCAGCGCTTCCTGCCCGAGGTCATGCTGCTGGTCGTGTTGATCCTGATCGTTTTTGTTCAACTGGTGCAGACCATGGGCGATATCCTGGTCCGCCGCTTAAGCCATCGCTAGTGTGCTGTTTGGTTAGTTCATACACTCACATTCGAATTCAGTGTTGTTTCTCAAGAGGAAGAAAATGAAACGTCGTCAATTGCTGCAATTTATCGCCGGACTTGGCGTTGTGGCCAGCCTCGCCGCCCCGGCGATGGCTCAGGACAAAACCTACAAAATCGGCGTCACGGCAGGTCCACACGCCCAGATTCTGGAGTTCGTGAAAGGCCTGGCTGCCAAAGATGGCCTCAAGATCGAAGTCGTCGAATTCAGCGACTATGTGCAACCCAATGCGGCACTGGCCGCCGGTGACCTGGACGCCAATAGCTTCCAGCACCAGCCTTACCTGGACGCCCAGATCAAGGATCGCGGGTACAAGCTGGCCAATGTCGGCTATACCATCACCTTCCCAATGGGCATTTATTCCAAAAAGGTCAAGACCCTGAACGAGTTGCCAAACGGTGCACGTGTAGGCGTGCCGAACGATCCGACCAATGGCGGGCGCGCCTTGCTGGTACTGCAATCGCAAGGGCTCCTGAAATTGAAGGCTGACGCCGGTTTGAAGGCGACTCCGCTGGACATCGTCGAGAACCCCAAGAAACTGGACATCATTGAGCTTGACGCTGCCCAGCTGCCGCGTTCCCTGTCGGATCTCGACGCTGCGGCGGTCAATGGAAATTATGCCGCATCGGCGGGCCTGAATCCGGTGACGGATGCCATTGCCATCGAAGATGCAAAAGGCCCTTACGCCAACGTCATCGCCGTACGCAGCGAAGACAAAGATCAGGCCTGGGTCGCCAAGCTGCTGAAAGCCTACCACTCTCCTGAAACCAAGGAATTCGTGACATCCACGTTCAAGAATTCGGTTATCACTTCCTGGTAAGCGGCTACCGGCTTCCTGCGGTTCCGCCGGTTCGAAACCGGCCCTGCCAATGCGTGCAGGGCCGGTTTTATTTTGCGGCACCGGAATGCATCATGCGCCGTTCATTTGGACTCATCAGGTAGTACTATCTTTGACACGTATAAATGCCCGGACTGAACTCTAATCATGGACGAAAACGTAATTGCCGCAATGGGGCGCTGGCCCAATGTGCCTGACGTGTACGGCTGGCTTTCGCTTACTGCAAGCGGGCTATGGCGCCTGCATCCACGAGGCGACGCCTGGCAGGAGCAAAATAGTGGAGCAGCCGGAGAATCGATCAGCAGTCCCCAGATCATTCGATTCATCGACCGCAACTATACCTGCGATGAGCGCGGACGATGGTTCTTCCAGAACGGGCCGCAAAAGGTCTATGTTCGTCTGGATGCGGCGCCTTATGTCCTGCACACCGCCGGCAATACCTGTGGCGATACGGTACACCTGAACACTCATACAGGCCTGGAAGACGTGACAGTTCAAGAATGGTGGCTGGACGATCTCGGGCGGCTTTATGCGCGCACCGAACATGGACCCGGCCTGATCGCCGGTCGCGACCTGCCTGCCGTCCTGGATGCCCTGCACACGACTGAAGGGTTGAGTCTTATGAATGCCCTCGACGCCGATCCCGGCTTGAGCAGGGACGCGGCCTTGCGTGCCTTGAACGCTTCAAGCGCTGCGGCACGGCCAGCGGTTCCGCTTCGAATGTGCCGCGCGGCGGACATACCGGCAAGACTCGGTTTCGTGGGCAACCCACGCCCTGAAAAATGAAAGGCGTTACGTCAGGACCGCGCTTTGGGTAGAATCAAGACATGACATCGCAAGCTTCCAGTTTCTACTTCCCCGCCCCTCGCGCGCAGAAATTCTGCAGCCAATGCGGCACAGTCCTTAAACAACTGATTCCACCCGATGACAACAGGTTGCGGGACGCGTGCGAGCACTGCGGTGCGGTGCATTACCAGAACCCTCGCAACGTGGTCGGCGTATTGCCCATTTGGCAAGATAAAATCCTGCTGTGCCGGCGCGCCATCGAGCCCCGCTACGACAAATGGACGCTACCCGCGGGCTTTATGGAGCTTGGCGAGACCACGGCCCAGGGCGCCATGCGCGAAACACAGGAAGAAGCCGGGGCGCAGATCGAACTCGGCCCCCTGTATACCGTCATCGACGTTCCGCACGCCGAACAAGTGCATTTTTTCTATCTGGCCAAAGTCCTGAGTGAAGACCTTTTTCCAGGCCCCGAAAGCCTGGAGGCGGCATTCTTTTCCATAGACGACATACCCTGGAAAGAACTTGCGTTTCGCACCATCATCACCACGCTGGAACACTATCTTGTCGATGTAAAGACTGGTGTCTTTCCGATGCACCATTACGACATACCCCTGCCCGCCTCCAGCAGCACTACGTCCCGACATGGCAAGATTGATCTGGATTGACGAACAAACTCCCTTGCCACGACCAGAACACGCCTCTGCCGACGGCCTGTTGGCCGCGGGAGGAAGCCTCACGCTGGCACGCCTGGCCGAGGCCTACGGCAAGGGTATATTTCCATGGTTCAATGAAGGAGAACCTGTATTGTGGTGGAGTCCGGATCCCCGCATGGTGCTGGCGTGCGACGACTTCAAAGTGTCTCGCTCGCTGGCCAAGAAGCTGCGACAGACGGCCCGTAACGAGTCCGCTCCCGACGCCAGAATACGCATTACCACCGACACCGCTTTTGCGCGTGTGATTGCGGCATGCGCGGGGCCCAGAACTACACAGCCGGGAACCTGGATATCGCCGGCAATCCAGTCGGCTTACCTGGCCTGGCACTATGCCGGCAGCGCGCATAGCGTTGAAACATGGATAGACGGCGAGCTCGCGGGCGGGGTCTACGGCATCAATCTGGGCGGTTTCTTCTTTGGCGAGTCCATGTTCAGCCATGCCAGCGACGCCAGCAAGCTGGCTTTGGCCTACCTGGTCAAATTTCTGCAGGCCCGTGGCATCCGCCACATAGACTGCCAGCAGCAAACCGGCCACTTGGCAAGCCTGGGCGCCCAAGCTATGCCTCGACAGCACTTTCTGGCCTTGCTGAACACCGCCATGCGCGACCCCGCGCCGCCATGGGGGTCCGGCCAAATACTGCATTCCGGCGCGCTTGCAAGCACCGGATAAATACCGCCATAATGACTGTGTAGCCTTACTGGGTCCAGTCATGAGCCATCCGACCGAACTAACATTCAAAGCCCTGCAGTTTTATTCCACGGCTATTTACCCTTGCAGTTATCTTCCCGGACTGGATGCCCGCTCTCAGGTCGCAGCCCCCACACATCTTATTGATGCGTCTACCTATTCCGAGCTGGTGGAGCAGGGGTTCCGCCGTAGCGGCCTCTTCACTTATCGCCCGCACTGCGACACGTGCCGCGCATGCCTGCCCATACGCATAGATACCGAGCGTTTCACACCCAATCGCAGCCAGCGCAAAGCCTGGAACCGGCACAGTAACTTGCAGGCCCGCGTTATGCCGTTGCAGTGGGACGCCCAGCACTTCCAGCTCTACGACCGTTATCAGCAGGGCCGCCATCCAGGCGCGGGCATGGACGAAGACAGCCAGACCCAATACAAGCAGTTCCTGCTTACAAGCCGTGTCGATTCCAGGCTGATCGAGTTCCGCCTGCCCGACGGCACGCTGCAAATGGTGTCGGTCGTCGACGCCCTGGAAACAGGCCTGTCGTCGGTATATACCTTCTATGATCCGGATGCTCGCGGCAGTCTGGGCACCTATGGCATATTGTGGCAAATCGACCAATGCCGCGCCATGGGCTTGCCGTGGCTGTATTTGGGATACTGGATCCGGGAAAGCCGTAAAATGGCGTACAAGTCACAGTACACCCCCTACCAGACCCTGCAAAAAGGCGTCTGGATCGAGCCGCCTACGTCATAATCCAATAATGTCTCTGCTATTCAATACTTACCCCCTGGCGCGCACCGCCCTTTTCTCGCTGGACGCCGAGGCCGCGCACGAGCTTACTTTGTCGTCATTGCAGAAAGCTTACGACTGCACTCTTACCCGTAACTTGCTTGGCTCACGGCCTCAAAGGCCCTGCACGCTCATGGGCATGTCGTTGCGCAATCCGGTAGGACTGGCGGCAGGCCTGGACAAAAATGGCGCGCATATCGATGCGCTGGGCCACCTGGGCTTCGGTTTCGTGGAAGTGGGTACCGTTACTCCCAAGCCCCAGGACGGCAACCCCAAGCCCCGCATGTTCAGGCTGCCACGGGCGCAGGCATTGATCAACAGACTGGGTTTCAACAATCAGGGCCTCGCCGCCTTTATCGCCAATGTGCAAAATAGCCAGTGGCGCAGCACAGGCGGGACACTCGGACTCAATATCGGAAAAAATGCCGTCACGCCCATAGAACATGCGGTAGACGACTATCTGCTGGCACTCGAGGGCGTCTACCCCCATGCCGATTACGTCACCGTCAACATCTCGTCGCCCAATACGCAAAACCTGCGCGCGCTGCAAGGGCAGGACGAACTTGCCGGCCTGTTGCTGCCCTTGCAGGAAAAACGCAAGGCGCTGGCCGACCAGCACGGGCGCCGGGTTCCCATGGTGGTGAAAATAGCGCCCGACCTCAGCACCCAGCAGATAGACATTATTGCGGACTTACTGCCCCGCTACGATGTCGACGGCGTAATCGCCACCAACACCACCTTGTCGCGCGCCGCAGTGCTGGGACTGCCCCATGCCGGCGAGACTGGCGGCTTGTCGGGCCCGCCGGTGCACGAATTGTCGCTGCTCGTCATTTCACGGCTCCGGCAGCAACTCGGCGCCTCATTCGCCATTATCGGCGTCGGCGGCATTTTGTCGGGCACGCAGGCGCGCGAAAAAATCGCCGCGGGCGCAGATGCTGTACAGCTGTACACCGGCCTGATATACCGTGGCCCGGCACTGATATCGGAATGCGTGCAGGCCCTGGGCTGACCCACACCTGGCAAGGTATCGAGTCCAGCGCAATACTGGCCGCGCATGGAAAAGGCCCCGAAGAATCTCTTCTTCGGGGCCTTTCTTTTTTTACCGACCTGGCTTAGGCAGCGGAGCGGCGGGCACGGGCAGCACCCGATTTGGCGGCGTCGGCAGCCTCGGCAGCATCCGATGCGGCCTTGAATGTCGCGTTGGTCGCTGCCGTGATGTTGGATTCAGCAGCGTCGGCGGCCTGGCGAGTGGCCTTGGCAACCGATTCGTAGGCGCTGTTGACGGTGTTCAGCGAAGACTTGAGCAATGCCACGGCGCCTTCCGAACCAGTAGGAGCGTTCTTGGCGATCTGGTCAATAGCAGCCGAGACTTGCTGTTGCCCTTGAGCAATTTGCTCTTCGGTCAGCTTGGACAAGTCGACTTGCACGCCCGAGAAAATGTCATATACATGCTTGCTGTAGGCCAGCGCTTTCTCGGCGTTGGGCTGGAAGGCCGTCGTGAAGCTCAATGCTTCCTGCGCATCTTTGACTTCAATCGCTTGCTGCGACTTTTGCGCCACTTCGTCCATGGTTGCCTTGATGACCTTGAGGTTCAAGTCGACCAGCTTTTCGAAGCCGTTAAAAAAAGTGCCCTGAATGGCCAGAAAATTGTCCAGTGTGGCTTTTTGGTTGGCCAGAACTTGTTGAGGGATCGCGCTCATAGTAATTCCTTTATATATGAACCGCCGGGTTGTCCGTATGGTTCCGTAATGGTTGAACTTAGGGTTCAAGCGTAAAAATAAAGAAGGTTAAGCAAATCACCTGCAACTGTGAAAACCTTCATGCTGCAATGCACAAAACAAATTCTACCGGATTAATTCGGCCTGTCAACAATTAAATGTTGCGCTGCAACATCTCGAAAAACTAATGACAGCTTTGCGGAACCCGCGGATCGATTTAGCATATAAGGGCTATACCTAGGCGACAGGTCCTGGAATTTGTCCTAGCATTCGGACAGCCTGATGACACCGTTCGCAGCCAATTGTATTAAAGATCTACATTTTTACTTTGCCTAACGGCAAAGGGAGACCAAATGACGTATCGCACTCTGAAGTTAAGCTCCGCATTAGTTGTGGGCACCCTGCTCGCCGCAGGCGTTACACACGCCGCCGACTACCCTGACCGCAGTATCAATATGGTCGTTCCTTTCTCGGCGGGCGGCCCCACCGACAACGTCGCACGTTCGCTGGCCGAAGCCATGCGTCCCACGCTGGGCCAAACTATCGTAGTCGAAAACAAGGCCGGCGCTGGCGGAACAATCGGCACGTCCCAGGTTGCACGCGCGAAACCGGATGGCTATGAACTATTGCTTATGCACATCGGGTTTTCGACGGCACCCTCTTTGTATAAAAACCCCAACTACAACGCGAAGACCAGCTTCCAGCCCATAGGCCTGGTCGTTGACGTTCCCATGACCATCATCGCGCGTTCAGACTTCCCGGCCAACAACATCAAGGAACTGGTCGAGTACGTCAAGGCGAACAAAGACAAAGTCTCCCTGGCCAACGCCGGAATCGGTGCCGCCAGCCACCTGTGCGGCACGATGTTCACCGAAGCCATCGGGGTCGACCTGCTGACCATTCCTTACAAGGGAACCGGTCCCGCCATGAACGACCTGCTGGGCAAACAGGTCGACCTCCTGTGCGACCAAACCACCAATACCACTCAGCACATCAAGGCAGGCACGGTCAAGGCCTATGCCGTAACGAGCAAAGACCGCGTGGCCACGCTGCCTGACCTGCCAACAATGCAGGAATCCGGCTACAAGGACTTCGAAGTGGGTATCTGGCATGGCATGTGGGTCCCCGCCGGCACACCCAAGCCTGTGACCGAAAAACTCGTTGCCGCCCTGCAGGCCGGCCTGGCCAATCCCGACTTCCAGAAACGCATGGCCGCACTCGGCGCCACCGTCTTGACGTCGCAAGCCAATCCTGAAGCGCTGTCCAAGAAGGTCGATCAACAAGTTCCCCAGTGGGCTGACTTGTTCAAGAAAGTAGGCGTAAAACCACAATAAGCAGCAAGCAACAGACGGATTCGCCCAAAACGCGGGTCCGTCGCCCTGCGCCTTCAGGCAAGCCATTACATCGCTACGTCAGCGCAACACTACGTCGCTTCGTAGCCCAAGGCTTCTGAAATCTGGGCAGCGGTGTCAAGAAGAATGGGTATCCATTCGTCGCGCATGCGTTCCGCCGGCGCCGAAATAGACAAACCCGCCTGCAATTTTCCGGTATCGTCGTACACACCCGCGGCAATGCACCGCACGCCCATTTCAAGCTCTTCGTTGTCCCGCGAATAACCGTGGCGGCGTATCAAGGCCAGGTCCCGTTCAAGCTGGTCGGTCTGTGTAATGCTATTGCGTGTCGTGCCCGCCAGTCCGGTCCGCATGGCATAGGCTCTTACCTGCCTGGGATCGCTGACCGACAGGAACAGTTTTCCGGTAGAAGTGAGATGCAGCGGCGCACGTCCGCCTATGGCGCGCACAACCTGCATTCCCGAGCGTTCGCTCCAGGCACGTTCGATATACACGATTTCATCGCCTTGCTGCAACGACAGATTCACGGTCTGACCGGTTATCTTGTGCAGCTCGCGCATGGGTTCGACGGCGACCTCGCGCACATTCAGCCTACCCTTGACCAAAGACCCAAGCTCCAGCAAGCGCATGCCGAGCTGGTAAAGGCCGCTATCGACGCGCTCTACATATCGCCCCACCACCAGGTCGTTCAAAATCCGATGTGTTGTGGAAGTATGCAGGCCGGTGCTGGCAGCGAGGTCTTTCAGCGGCATGGGATGCGCATGCCCTGCCAGCACGTCGAGCAGACGCATGGCACGCTCCAGCACCTGGATGGTGATGGGTGAATCGCTTATGGTCGACCCGGCGTGGGAAGAAGGAAGCATGGAAGTTCGAGTCATAGTCAGATTATGTCGCAACGCAACAATTCCATAATATGAAACAAAAAGCCGTTCTGCAAGCCTTATTTTTCCGGCGGAGTGAGCTGGCCGCCCTGCTTTATGACTTCGCCCCGCAGAAACGCAAGTGCCTCGGCGGCTGCCTGCGGCTCGCCTTTGACACCAAGATCGATGTGGGGGTGGCCGGTATCGCCCATGCTGGGCAAACTGAATGCCTTGACGCCGGGCCATCGCAGCTCGAGCTCTTCCAGCGCCGGTGTGATGCGCGACTCCGGTAGGCGAAACACCAGAAACGAATGCTCCACACGCGTCGTAGTATGCTGGAAAGAGGCATAGCGAGTGTCGAGTGTCCACTCCATCATGGGCCAAGCCATGACCGGGAAGCCCGGCATGAACGTATGATTGCGTATGAAAAAGCCGGGGATCTTGTTGTAGGGATTGGGTACGATATCGGCGCCCGCGGGAAACACGCCCATTTGCAGGCGCTGCTGGTTTTCGGGCAGAGACATGTCGCCGCTGCCCTGGCCCCGGCGTTCATTGTCGGCACAGCGCTCGGCAATCAGGCGCTCGGCCTCGGGATGCAGGACCAGCTCCAGGCCAAGCGCCTGCGCTGCTGCCTGGCGGGTCTGGTCGTCAGGCGTGGCGCCGATGCCGCCACAGCAGAAAACGATGTCCGGGGTAGCGAAGCTGCGTACCAGCGTGGCGGCGATAACGCCGCGCTCATCGGAGACAAATTCAGCTCCCGACAACTGCATGCCGCGCTGAGACAAGAGTTCGACAAGCTTGGAAAAGTGCTTGTCCTGGCGTCGCCCGGAAAGTATCTCGTCACCGATGATGATCAGTCGCACCTTGGGTACTGCTACAGTAAGCATGGTCATGGTCTTGTCCGGGTTGATTCTATTTGATCGACGACGGTCTGGCTGCGCAATTGCCGCAGCGCCTCGAGGCTGAAATGCGCAAACACCAGGGCCGAGAATACCGGGAGAACGAGCCAGGCGGGCGGAAACAGATTGATCAGCGCCAACCCAAAACCGATCAGCCACAATTGGCGGTTGTGCCGGCGCCAGATTAGCCGGCGCTCTTGCGCGCTGGCATGTTCGACAATTGCATCCACGCGCAACATGCGAGTAAAGGCGAATGCCCACAATATCACCGGCAGCACCACGGGTAGAGGTGGAATGAGCCACAACGGCATCGTTATCAGCCACGCCAGGACAAAGAGCGTGCCGACCCATACGGCATTCCAGGCACCCACCGCCGTACTGTATTTCCCTTGCCGCGATATACCCTGGTATTCGCGCTTTTCGAGATGCCGCAGGACAATAGGCATTACGAACACCGCGGCTATCACCAGGCCGAGTATTCCGGACATCGGCAAAAGAATCGCCACGGCGAGCAAGGGCACCAGATATAGCTTCAGCGAAAACAGGCCCAGTGCCAGCATCCATTCGTCGATCTGGTTGACGATTTCCCAATTGGCCGCCTCGGCGTTGAGCCAACTGGTCAGGGGCGTCCAGAAGGCCCAAAGCAATATAATGGCCCCGAGCAAGGCGATAATGAAGGGCAGAAACAGTGCCGCCAGCATCTTCGGGTGGCATTGCGATACCAATGCCCGCTTGAAAGCCAACCCAACGGCGGGCATGCCTGTCACGGCCTGCCGTTGGCTACGTACTGCCACATTAGTATTATTCATTGAAGAAGTCTTGAATTGATGACACGACTATCATAGTCAAACCGGATGCCATTTGTCTCTATGCCAGTGTTCAATCCCCAAACTGATGCGCCCGCGCTCCACGCCCGCCTGAAACTGAATCAGGGGCTGACCGTCGCCTGCTATTGTGCCGCATGGTGCGATACCTGCACCCAATACAGGCCGGCTTTCGACGAACTGGCCCGGAAGTTGCCGCAACACACGTTTGTATGGGTGGATATCGAAGAAAGCCCGGAGCTGCTGGAAGATGACGACATCGAGAATTTTCCGACGTTGCTTATCCAGGATCCCGGAAAAGGCAACCTTTTCTACGGCACTATGCTGCCGCATATAGGCCACCTCGAGCGGCTGATAAGCCATCTGGACGATGACACGCCCGTTATCGACAACGGGCCAACCATGCTGGCTACCTTATTATTGCCGGCCGCCCAATAGCACGCCCACGGATCTCTTCCCGGTACTCGTCGGCATGGCCTTGCTTGGTTCAGCAGTGTTGCTGGACGGCGAAGGCACGTAAGGCCTGCTGAAGAAATCGTCTACGGGCTTGCGCGTTGCGGTGCCCGATGAATAGGGTCGACGTTCACGGCTGCTTGCCGGGGATTGCCGCAGCGCGGCAGGCACGCTGAGCTGGCCGCGCGGTATCTTGAACTTGATGAGCTTTTCGATATCGAGCAGGAAGCGTTCTTCGTCGGGTGCATAAAAGGCGATGGCTTCACCCGAGGCGCCGGCTCTACCGGTACGACCGATACGGTGCACGTAATCTTCCGCATTGTAGGGAAGGTCATAGTTGATGACGCAGGGTACGCCGGCAACGTCCAGCCCACGAGCTGCGACGTCGGTAGCGACCAGGACTTCGAGCTCGCCGGCCTTGAAGGCTTCGAGCGCTTTCATGCGGTCGATCTGGCTTTTGTCGCCGTGTATGGATTCGGCCTTGATGCCGTCGCGGACAAGTTCGCGAGCCAGGCGGCCCGTACCGATTTTAGTATTCGAGAAAACGATGACCTGGTTGAACCCGCGCGACTTCACCAAATGCACGACCGCCGCCCGTTTTTCACTGCCAGGCATTGCATAGGCAACTTGCGTGACATTTTCGGCAGTGGCGTTGCGCGCGGCCACTTCGATTTCGACCGGATTGTTGAGGTAGGTGCGGCCCAGTTTCCGGATTTCATTACTGAAGGTGGCCGAGAACAGCAGCCCCTGGCGATTGGCCGGAAGCAGGCGCATGATACGGTCGAGGTCAGGCAGGAAGCCCATATCGAGCATGCGATCGGCTTCGTCCAGCACAAGAATTCCGACTTGACTGAGATTGACGGTTTTCTGTTCCACGTGATCGAGCAGACGGCCCGGTGTAGCAATAAGCACCTCACAGCCGCGGCGCAGCGCGTCGCGCTGGGGACCGATATCGACCCCGCCGAATACCACCGTGGAGCGCAGCGGGGTAGCCTTGCCATACTTGACAACACTATCGGCAACTTGATCGGCCAGCTCACGCGTGGGAGTGAGGATGAGAGCCCGCACAGGGTGGCGGGCCGGCGAAGCGCTCGTGTTGGCAAACTGCATCAAGCGATGCAGTATGGGCAACGTGAAGGCCGCTGTTTTGCCGGTGCCGGTTTGAGCCGCCCCCATGACATCCCGGCCATCCATGACGATGGGCATGGCTTGGGCTTGAATTGGCGTAGGAACGGTGTATCCGGTTTCAGCGATCGCCAAAAGTATGCTGGGATGCAAACCGAAATCGGAAAAAGTGGCGGCAGGTGTGTCGACGTGAGTGTTGGTAGTGTCTGTCATTGAAAGTGGTTGCGCCCCACGCAGCAGTAGTCCGCGTAAAGCATTTATAACCCGGTAATTTTAACTCAGCCCGCCGACGTATCCGAATTTAAGAACCGTCGACGGCCAAGCATTGCCATAAAAACCGGATAGTGTCGTTAAAACCATACGGTTTGTTACGAGCTTCCTACGAGACCAGATCGGAAAGCAGACGCAATATCCAATAAGCCGGCATTCCACCCACGATCACCAGCAAACTGCTGCGCGTGCGCCAGTACAGGGCCACGGCCGCCAGCGCGGCCAGCGCTTTGATGTCGAATATAGGGCCGGTATCGGCACGCCAGGGAAGCAATTCGGGCACGATAATGCCTACCAGCGCCGCGGTCGGCGCGTAACGCAACGCCCTTCGCACGCCATCCGACAGGGGAAAATAATCGCCAAACAGAAAATACCCGGCGCGTGTCAGAAAGCTGCAAACAGCCAGAAGAGCGATTGCGCCAAGGACATACAGGTCAAAATGCAGGTCGCCGGTCATGAAGTCTTCGCCCTTTCAGTCAGGCGCTCAGTCACTACGCCGGCCACCACGCCAGCCACTACCGCTGCGGCCAAGCCCAGGCGCAACGGCAGCGGCTGGCCTATCCATGCGACCAGCCCGGCCACCAGGAGACACATCGCCATGGGGCGAGTCTGGATCAGGGGTACGATAATGGCCATCAATGCCAGTACGGCCGCGAATTCGAGCGACCAGGACGCCGGCACCATTGCGCCCAGGTAAATGCCGAGCAGCGAAAAGCCATTCCAGGTAAACCAGCCCGGAACAATGATGCCCAGGAAATACCACAGCTGATCGACGCCGCCACGTTCCTTGCTTTCTCCGTAGCGGCCCATGAAAAGCACGAATGACACATCGGTCGAGAAAAACCCCAGCCCCATGCGTTTGCGCCACGGCATATGCCTGAAGAACGGCTGCAGCGCGGCGCCAAAAATGACAAAGCGAATATTGACCACCAGTCCGGCCGCAAAAATCAACCACAGGGGAGCGGCGGACTCAATCAGCGGCAGCGAGGTCAACTGGGCAGAACCCGCATACACAAGCAGGGTCATCAACGTTGCCATGCTTTCGGTAAGGCCTGACTTGACCAGCGCGATGCCGGTCACGAAGCCCCAGGTGCCGGTGGCGACAAGGGCGGGAACCGCATCGCGCACGCCCGCCTTGAAACAATGCCACTTATGGGAATTCAGCCATCCAGGAATAAATCGGATCTGTGCCACCACGCATACCTTACGCAACCGGGCAAGCCAACAAGACATGCCGCAACTCAGCCATGCCGAAAACCAGGACGCTTTTCAGGGAAAAGCGCGCAGCGCATATTTTCGGAAAGTCGGTATTGTAAGGCGGCAGCCCTTGGTACAATCAAGCCTCATCTTTGGGAGAGCCTAATGTCCATGTCTGATCGCGACGGTTTCATCTGGTATGACGGCAAGCTCGTGCCTTGGCGCGACGCCACGACCCACGTGCTGACCCATTCGCTGCACTACGGACTGGCTGTATTCGAAGGTGTGCGTGCTTACAACACCGACATCGGCACGGCCATCTTTCGCCTGCAGGATCACACCAAACGGCTGTTCAATTCGGCGCACATCTACCAAATGGAAATGCCTTACGACCAGGACACCATCAACGCGGCGCAGCTGGAAGTCGTTCGCAAGAACGAGCTGGAATCCTGCTATATCCGACCGCTGGTGTTTTACGGTTCCGAGAAAATGGGTGTTTCGCCCAAAGGCGCCAAGGTACATATCGCCATAGCGGCGTGGCCATGGGGCGCCTATCTCGGCGAAGAAGCACTGAAACAGGGCATACGGGTAAAGATTTCGTCTTATGCGCGCCAGCACGTCAATGTCACCATGCCGCGCGCCAAGGTGGCCAGCACCTATGCCAACTCCATCATTGCCAATGCCGAGGCGCTCGATCATGGCTACGACGAAGCCATACTGCTCGATACCGATGGCTTTGTCGCAGAAGGTTCAGGCGAAAACATTTTCATCGTAAAAGACGGTGTGCTGTGCGAGCCCGAAATCGCGTCCGCCCTCACCGGCATAACGCGTTCCACCATTCATGCGCTTGCCTCGGACCTGGGTATCCCCATACAAACCAAACGGCTTACACGCGACGACCTGTATATCGCCGACGAAGCCTTTTTCACGGGTACCGCGGCTGAAGTCACTCCCATACGCGACGTCGACCGGCGCGTGATTGGCTCGGGCAAACGCGGCCCTGTTACCGAAAAACTGCAAAATGCCTTTTTCGACCTGGTAACCGGCAAGAATCCCAAATACCATCACTGGCTCAGCAAAGTATAAGCATCCGTCTGACCGCAGCATACATTCACTCCAGGACCCATCATGAGCAGCGCCCCCTCACACGTCGTTCCACACAATGAAACCATATTCGTCGAAGCCAAAGACCTGCCCGTCTATTGTCCGCGCCCGAATGCCCCCTTATGGAGCATGCACCCACGGGTCTACATCGAAGTGGTCAAAACCGGCAAGGCAATCTGCCCCTACTGCGGCACGGCATACGAACTGAAAGAAGGTGAAAAGGCCCACGGCCACTAAGCATCATTTCATGGGCCCATGCCTCTGTCCCGGCACACCACATTACGATACGCGCTTTTATGTTTACTACCCCGCAAGAAGCTGAACATGCTTTCTACGAAGCAATCCGCAAGGCCGATCTGGCATTGATGATGCGCGTATGGGCGGACGACGAAGAAATTGTCTGCGTACATCCGGGTGGCATGCGCGTCATAGGCCTGAATGCAATCCAGAGCGCATGGCAACAGATATTCGGCAGCGGTCCCATGGCCATAAACCCCGTGCGGCCCATGGTTCTTACCACTGTCATGAGCTCTGTCCATGTGCTGATAGAGCAGATCTCGGTCAATACACCGGAAGGCAACAAGACCGCCAATTGCTACACGACCAACATTTTCCATAAAGGCCGCCGCGGCTGGAAAATGGTGCTTCATCACGCATCGCATGCTCCGCAGGATATCGACATGTTCGGCCTGCAGGATCATCCGGATACCCTGCATTGAAGGCGGTTCGTGACAGCGCAGATTGACACCTCTCCGTGCCCGAACCCCGCATGGCTGCCAGGCGGCCACTTGCAGACGCTGTATGGCGCTCTGGCGGCCCGCTATCACCACATTTCATTTGTGCGTGAACGTGTAACCACGCCAGACGGCGACTTTCTCGACCTCGACTGGGCCGGGCCTGGGCTTTTTTCCGACAAGCTGGCCAATGGCACGGCGTCCAAACCAGATCCTCGCCTGGCGAAAACCGCGGCCCGGCGCTGGATGCAGGACGACGACTGGGCCAGTTTGCCCGACTCTGCGGACACACCCGCCCTTGTCCTGTTTCACGGCCTCGAAGGAAGCAGCCACAGTCATTACGCCCAGGCCATCACGCAGCATTTCCGCGCGCGAGGATGGGTAGTCGTCATTGCCCACTTTCGCGGCTGCTCCGGTTTTCCCAACCGCATGGCGCGCTCGTATTTTTCCGGTGACTCCGACGATATCCACTTTATTCTCGACACGCTGCGACAACGCGTGCCCAATGCCAGGTGGCATGCCGCGGGTGTCTCGCTGGGCGGCAACGCCATGCTCAAATACATTGGCGAACAAGGCGAAGCCTTGTCGTGGCTTGCCGCAAGTGCCGCCATTTCAGTCCCACTGGACCTTGTCGCCTGCGGCATCTGTCTTTCCGAGACGCGCCTGGGCAAGCACCTGTATTCCCGTCACTTTCTCATGACCATGAGAAACAAGATCATGGAGAAAGCCAAGCGCTTTCCCGGAAATATCGATGCCTTGCGCCTAAGCCAGGTCAGGACCCTGCGCGAATTCGACGACCTGTATACCGCTCCTATGCATGGCTACAAGAATGCGCTCGACTACTGGACACGGGCCTCCAGCAAGCCGCATCTGAAGACCATCGTCGTGCCCACGCTGGTCCTGAACGCACGCAACGACCCTTTCATTCCCGAGCCTTCGCTACCGGGCTCGCACGACTGTTCTGCAAATGTCGTACTGCACCAGCCGGCCGAAGGCGGACACGTGGGGTTCGTTACAGGCGCGTTTCCGGGACACCTGGGCTGGTTGCCCCGGCGCATGGCCCGTTTCTTCGAAAATGGTACCTAAGGCGCCCGGCTAGAGCCTTTTTGTGAGGTATCCCCAGTGCTTCTGACGACTGTCAGTGCTTATGACGTGCGTCAGGGCGTGGGGTGAAGCTTTTCGCTCCACGTGACCGGTTCGTCGCCCTACGGCGCCGAACACCGCTCGCCTCGCTCGTCCGTCCCCTTCGGGACTCCCTCCGCTTCCGGCCCGCTCGGCCCCGTAAGTCGCCGAAAAGCTCCACCCCCACGCCCTGCCACACTGCGAATCGTATTGCCTAAGATCGCTGGTATTGCGGGACGTCGCTGGTATCGCCTGACGTCGTCCCCATCACACACGCGTAGCAATACATGCCCCAATGCCTGCGTGGCCCGGCTGGCGGGCCACGCAGGGCGAGCGCAATAAGTCTTCCATGCCGGAATAGTCTCTCGCAAGAATGCCAAGCACTCACCCCGTCCCAAAACCCGTGGCGCAAGCCCGTTGCAGCCGTCGGGGTGGCGGTGGGGTGGCCGGGACGTTCGGGGGCCCTCCAGCGAGCCGGATGCGAAGGCAGACCGCATGGGCGGACGAGCGACGCTGGTTCGGCGCGCAGGGCGCCGAATCGGGCCACGCGTCCGGGTCGCCCCACCGCCACACCGACGGCGTCGCAAGAAATACAGCGACAACATCTAGGAACTACAGGAGCGTCTAAGAGACCAAAAATCCTCTAGGACTTGAATCGTTCCAGCAAGGCACGGTCGGCCCTGAGCCGTTCTTTGAGTGTGCGTATCTGGACATCGAGCTCCGACTGCACATAGAAATCGTTGGTCATGCCGCGAGCCTGCTGCAGTTGCTCCACGGCGGTCGGCAGGGCCCCCGTGAGATCATAGTAAGCGGCCATGGTGCGCCGGGCCGCCACTTTTTGCCCGAGGCGTTCCTGACTTTGCGCCAGCAACTGATGCAGACGCGGAACATCGGGCCACTGCTTGATTCTTTGTTGCAGGAAAGGTACGGCGACGGCGTCCTGCCCCGTTTTCTGCAACGATTCAACTCGACTCAGCGCAATACCCTGGCTATCGGGCCAGCGCTGCCAGGCATCCTGGGACAGTGCAAGCGCGCGGGTATTATCGCCCTGCGCCAACGCAAGCGAAACGGCGAGCCCTGCGACTTCGGGTGAATTCTGGCCTTCTTTTTGGGCATTGCGCAAAGCCTGTTCCGCCTGCGCCAGATCGTTCTTCTGGAGTGCGGCATACGCCAGGCCGTACCAGGCGGCGGACTGTTCCAGACCAGTAGCGCCCTTCGCGTCGAGTTGCAGTTTCTCGATGGCGGTACGTTGCGCCTGGCTGCTTCGTGCCTGCATGACACGCAGTTTGGCGCGTATGTACCAGAACGAATCGCTGCTCTTCGGATGCGTCGGCGACACTTCGCTGACGCGATTCTCGATATCCGACATGCGCTGGATCGACAAAGGGTGAGTGCTGGCGTAGTCGCCGCCGCCCCTGCCTTCATTGAGCCGTGCCGAGTTCGACAACCGATCGAACATGCGCACCATGCCGCGAGGATCGTAGCCCGCTTTACGCATCATTTCGAATCCGGCCCGATCAGCCTCCTGTTCTGCCTGACGGGAAAATCCGAGCTGCCTGTCGACTGCCGCTGCCTGCCCGAACGCGGCAATGCCCATGGCCAGATCGCCGCTGCCCGAAAGCGCCGCCAGAAGCGCCGCCGCCACGGCGGCCATCATGACACCGCTGCTTTGCGACCTTTGCGTCATGCCGCGTGCAATATGGCGCTGCGCGACGTGACCGATTTCGTGCGCGACAACCGAGGCGACCTCGGATTCGCTTTGCGCCGTCACCAGGAGCCCACTGTTGATGCCGATATAGCCGCCCGGCAAGGCAAACGCATTGATTTGCGGGTTTCGTACGCCAAAGACGGTGATGCGCTGTTCAGGGCTGACCGGCGCATATGCCGCAAGCTCGCGCCCCATTGCGGTGAGATACTGGCTGATGTCGGGATCCCCGATGTAATCGGGATCGCGGCGGCCCTGCTCCATGATGGCGTCGCCCAGGGTGCGCTCCAGCGAAGGCGGAAGTTCGGCCGACGAAGCCGAACCCATACTGGGCAAGCCGACGGGCTGTGCCTGTACGGGAACCGACCAGCACAGAAGCGAAATCAGGCTCGCACACACGAATGTAGCGAATGGAGTGATACGCAGAGCGGGCCGGGTAAGGGTCATGGGCGAAGGAAAGTCATGTCAGGGGACCGTAGCCACTTCGGATTGCCGGGCGCGCAAGACGTCTTGTTTATTTGGCAGGCGGTTCTTGCCGGAAAGCCGCATGAGCGTTGCCAGGGCAAACAACAAGCCGAATACCTCGACGAACCCCGCCAGCACCCACATGGTAAGACCGCCTATGGCCTGGTCGGTGAGGGCCGTCATGCCCGGTATCGCTCGTCCGCACAAATCGAAGATCGGGTAAAGGTCGTACTCGGTGAATGTGATGATGGCGCCCGCGATCATTTGAGGGACCATCGTCAGGACGGGAGAAATGATACGCCCACCAGGCGAAAGCACCGCTGGAGGACTTGGGCGCCGGTCCAGGATGAGATTCCAGTACATGAAACCGCTTATGACTACCGACCAATTCATGAATCGGTACAAGCGCCAGTCCAGCATGGAATAGAACTGTACGGTGGGTATCAGGAAACCCAGCACCAGAACAACGAAGAGCACCGGCACGAAAATTTTGTTTGTAAGGATGGCAACGAGTATGCGTCCCGGCCGGCTTGCACGGAAGTCGCGCAGGCGCAAGCGCCATGATTTGGGCAAGCCGGCGCGCATGACCTGGCCGGGATAGGCCCCCATGATGAACAGCGGCCCCAAGTGGTGCAGCACCAGATGCTGGAGCCGGTGTATGAAGAACATGCGCTCGGCATAGTAGTCGACGCGAGTGTGCATCGACAGATAGAGCAGCACCATGCCGATCCAGAAAAAGGCCTGGCGGGTTGCCGTAACCTTATGGACGCGCGTACCGCGCACGAACGCCCAGCTTCCCACGAAAAACATCAGCAACAGCGCTGGAGACAATTCCCAGGGTGTAAGCCAATCGATAACAGTCATGGGTAAAGATCCGGTAAGCGCGACCCTGCTAGTTTAAAGCAATGTGGCGGCGATCGCCCCATTGCACCCGCTGCACGCCCGGATATGAGCTGAGCTGGCGCGCCTGCGACATAAGCACGGAACGCAGTTCCGGCGGGCAGTTTACCGTGACACAGGCCGTGGCCATATCGTGCTGTTGTGCCTGATCAACCAGCAAGTTGGCTACGCTCAAGCCAGCCGCTTCGAAATCCAGGTAGATCTGCTTGCGCACGTCTGCCAGAATGTGGCGTGGGCACACCACGGTTAACCGCGAGACTGAGCTGGGGACGCGAACTGGCGCAGTCTGGACGCCAGCACGGCGCAGGAATAAATTGAAAAGGCGCATATGCCCTCCGCTATCGGCGTGTTGAAAACACGCGAACCTGACGCGGCGAGCGCGGCAGGTTGTTTCTTTGAAACGACGGGAGTTCGAATACGCTATGTGTTCAAACTACCACGCCCATGAAAAACCAGGGCGTGGCTAAGCTGTGCTGAATTTAAGCTGCTTCTGCCTGGACGCGCCTGGAAATGATATAGCCGATACTAGATCGACTGCTACTATCGCCGGGGTCGGAATTCACCGCACAGCTCCTATAAATTGAACACGTGCCATTGTAGCGTCTTGATGGGGCACAGACAAGCCTGAATTCCTGAACTTACAAGACATTAGGACGATAAACAACGGCGTTGCCTACAGTACGTAACCATCAAGCCATCCCATCGCGGTGTATACATGGATCACGATCAGGGCGATACCGAACATCAGCACGCTACCGCCCACGAAGGTCGTAACGATTGCGGCAATGACAGCATTCCAGCCAGTGCGCGTGGCAATGCCTGAACCCGGGTTGTACTTGGCGTCGAATTTTTCGTCAGCCATGAGCGCGAAGACCAGTGCCTCGATGAAGCCTGCGGTAATGGGCACGATGAGCACAAGAAAAGGAGGACTGTCCCACCACACAGGGTAGAGCCGTGTCAGCGCCAGCATGACCAGGGCAAACGCCGTAAGCAGCCATGCGCCCCGCCGCCCCATATACCACCAATGCGCGCCTATGACGCCCAGCATACAGGCCAGCCACGCGGCAACCACCTTGCTGCGGTGTCGGACAGGAGTGTTAAATTGCTTCATGTAGAACCCCGGTCACAGAAACGTAAGAAAATCTTGTTCACATTGTAGTAGAGCATGGAACTCGCATGGATTCTCCCACATACGACATCGCCATAAACGGAGCAGGTCCGGCCGGCAGCGCACTGGCTCTTATTCTGGCCAGCAAATCGCCAGATCCCTCGCGCATTGCGCTGATGGGCCGCCACCTCACGGCGCGGGAGCTCGCCCCCGCCGCGGCAGTCCAGCCCGCGGCCGACCCGCGAACGCTGGCCCTGAATCACGGCAGCCGCGTGCTGCTGGAGCAACTCGGCGCATGGCCCGATCAATCCGCAAGCATCAATGTGGTGCATGTTTCACAGCGAGGCAGGCTGGGGCGCACAGTGATCGATCATCAAGAGCTCGGCGTTCCGCGCCTGGGCAGCGTCGTCGCCTATGATGCCTTGCTGGGCAGCCTGCATCGCGCCTTGCGCGATAGCGGCGTGACGCTTATCGACGCCTCGCCCACGGCAAGCGTCGCTGGCCGACATGTGCGGTACGAGCTCGGTGATCGAGGCATCAGCAGCGCGCTTGCCGTTCAGTCCGACGGTTCCCGGCCCCGCGGAATTCAGCGTCAATATAACCAGCATGCCGTTCTGGCAACCGTGCGCGCAGCCCGGCCGAAGCCGGGATGGGCCTTCGAGCGCTTCACCGCGCAGGGACCGCTGGCCGCCTTGCCACAACCGCAAGGCGAAGACCTGTACGGCATCGTATGGTGTTGTTCTCCGGCCCAGGCTCAAACGCTCATGGCCAAGACCGACACGGCCTTCAGCGCCGTCTTGCATGAAACGTTTGGCGACCGCCTGGGCCAGTTCCAATGCATGGGCGAACGGCACATATTTCCCTTGTCCCTGCATGCCGGTCCGTCGCTGGTGAACGCGCGTACGATTGCCATCGGCAACGCAGCCCAGACATTGCATCCTGTCGCCGGACAGGGACTTAACCTGGGGTTGCGCGATGCGGCCCAGCTGGCTCAGGCGCTGTCGCCATGGCTGGCCAGACCCAACGGCGATCCGGCCCACCTGCTTGACCGGTTCGCGCGCAGCCGGCGCCCCGACCGCTGGTTGACTGCCGGAATCACCGACTTCCTGCCACGCATCTTCTCCACCTCGAACCCCTTGGTGGAACATGCTTGCGGTGTGGCGCTATTGACGCTGGACCTCGTGCCGCCACTGCGTAAAGCTTTGGCGCATCAGTTGCTGCAGGGATTGCGCACCTGAGCTTCAGCCAGGAAATCCGTTCGGGTTTAAAATCCTCCGATGTTCATTGGCCCGTGGTCTCTTCCCAATCCGGTTTTCGTCGCCCCCATGGCGGGCGTAACCGATCGCCCCTACCGCAAACTTTGCAAGGCGCTGGGCGCGGGCTATGCCGTGTCCGAAATGGCGGCCAGCAATCCCAGGCTCTGGGACAGCGTTAAAACTTCGCGGCGTCTGGATCACGAGGGAGAGATCGACCCGGTGGCCGTGCAGATCGCCGGATCTGACCCCGACATGATGGCCGAGGCCGCCGTGTTCAACGTCAACAAGGGCGCCCGCATCATCGACATCAACATGGGCTGTCCGGTCAAGAAAGTATGCAATGTCGCGTCCGGTTCAGCGCTGCTGCGCGACGAAGACCGCGTAGCGCGGATACTGGACAGCGTGGTGAAGGCCTGCGGGCCCATGGGCGTGCCCGTTACCTTGAAGACCCGTACCGGCTGGGATCGCCAGTCGCGCAATGCCGTCAGGGTTGCGCGACTGGCCCAGGACATTGGAATTGCCGCGGTCACCCTGCATGGCCGCACCCGCTGCGACCTGTATTCAGGACAGGCAGAGTACGATACGATACGGGACGTAAAACAGGCGCTGACCATTCCTGTAGTTGCCAATGGCGATATCGACAGTCCCGAGAAAGCGAAATACGTACTAGAGTATACGGGTGCCGATGCCGTCATGGTGGGGCGGGCTGCTCAGGGCAGGCCATGGATTTTCCGGGAAATCAGTCATTATCTGGTCACGGGGCGGCATTTGCCGCCGCCCACCTATGGCGAATTGCGGGACTGCCTCCTGGAACACCTGGAAGACCACTACCGGTTCTACGGCGAATATACAGGAGTGCGCTCGGCGCGCAAGCATATCGGCTGGTATCTATCGTCCATGCCGGACGCCGCCGACTGGCTCCCGGGCATTAATGAAATCGGCAACACGCGCGATCAAACCCTGGCGCTCCAGCGCTGGTTTGACCGCCATCCATCCAACGAGCCCATAAAGGCTCAGACTGCCCAGGCGCAAGCCTGAAGCACGTCGCACATTTTCAATAGCAAGGATCATGAGCAACACAAACCCCCTAGAGCAATCCGTGCGCGACCGGCTTGAACGCTATTTCACGGATCTGGGCGATTCCGAGCCGCGCGACATGCTGGCCATGGTCGTCAACTGCGTCGAGCGTCCCGTGCTGCAGGTTGCGCTGGAAAAATCCAACGGCAATCAATCCAAGGCGGCCGAGATGCTGGGTATTACGCGCAGCACCTTGCGCAAGAAACTGCTCGCCCATAATTTGCAACCATAATCTTCCTTAATTTTTAAACCTCATCATGAAAATCCAGACAGCCCTACTCTCGGTTTCGGACAAGACCGGTATTGTTGAATTTGCCCAGGCTTTGGCCCAACGGGGCGTGCGCCTGCTGTCGACCGGAGGTACCGCCAAGCTGCTGTCCCAGGCTGGCCTGGCCGTAACCGAAGTGGCCGCGCATACCGGATCCCCGGAAATCCTGGACGGGCGTGTCAAGACTCTGCACCCGAAAATACATGGTGGACTGCTGGCGCGCCGCGATAGCGCCGCCCACCTGAAGACCCTGGAAGAACATCAGATCGACCGCATCGACATGCTGGTCGTCAACCTGTACCCCTTCCGCGAAACCATTGCCAAACCAGGCTGCACTTTTGCCGACGCCGTCGAAAACATCGATATCGGCGGCCCCGCCATGCTGCGCGCCGCGGCGAAGAACCACGGCACGCCCGAGGGTGGCGTTACTGTGGTAATCGATCCCGCCGACTACCAACGCGTGCTCGCCGAGATGGACGGCCCTCAGGGCCACCCCTCATATGGCCTGCGACTGGAACTGGCAACCAAAACCTACGCGCACACGGCAGCGTACGATGGCGCCATCGCCGCCTACCTGAGCAGCCTTTCTGTTGCCGAACCGGCACAGGACCAGGCCCCGGAACGCAGCGCCTGGCCGCGCACGCTTACAGTGCAGATGAAGCAGGAACAAGTGTTGCGCTACGGCGAGAATCCGCATCAGGCGGCCGCCTTTTATGTAGACCAGCCCATAGGCGCCGGACTGCTGGGCAGTTATCGTCAATTGCAGGGCAAAGAGCTTTCTTATAACAATATCGCCGATGCGGATGCCGCGTGGGAATGCGTGCGCAGCTTTGAAACGACCGCCTGCGTGATCGTCAAACATGCCAATCCTTGCGGCGTCGCCATAGGCGACAGCCCTCTGCATGCGTATCAGCAAGCATTCAAGACAGATCCCACATCCGCTTTCGGCGGCATCATCGCCTTTAACCGCCCCGTGGACGAAGCAACTGCAAACGCCATCAGCGCGCAGTTCGTGGAAGTGCTGCTGGCGCCCGAATATTCCAGCGAAGCCCTGGCCATTTTCGCCGCCAAGAAAAATGTGCGCGTGTTGCAGGTGCCCCAGGGCGATGCGCAAAATGCCTTCGACATCAAGCGGGTGGGCGGCGGCTGGCTGGTGCAGAATCCGGATTCCCATCAGGTGCCGCAAGACGCATTCAGGCTTGTCACGACGGTTGCTCCCACCGAGCAGCAAATGCAGGATCTGATGTTCGCCTGGAAGGTGGCCAAGTATGTCAAATCCAATGCCATCGTTTTCGTCGGAAACGGCATGACGCTGGGCGTGGGCGCCGGCCAGATGAGCCGTATAGATTCGGCTCGGATTGCCTCCATCAAGGCCGAAAATGCCGGTCTGGTGCTAGCCGGCTCGGTGGTCGCATCGGACGCATTCTTCCCCTTCCGCGACGGCCTCGATGTCGTGGCCGACGCGGGCGCCACTTGCGTGATCCAGCCCGGCGGCAGCATGCGCGACGACGAAGTGATTGCCGCCGCCAACGAACGCGGTATCGCCATGGTCCTGACCGGGGCGCGGCACTTCCGCCACTGATGCGCATACTGGGAATCGATCCGGGATTGCGGCGCACCGGCTTTGGCGTCATTGACATCCAGGGCTCGCGCCTGCAATACGTGGCCAGCGGCACTATTATCGTGCCGTCCGACCAGCCTTTGGCCCAACGCCTGAAGGTCATCCTGGACAACATCCGGGAAATCGTGCAAAGCACTCAGCCCACCGTGTCGGCGCTGGAAAAGGTGTTCGTGAACACCAATCCCGCATCCACCCTCCTACTGGGCCAGGCCCGCGGCGCCGCCATGTGCGCCCTGGCCGACAGCGGCCTGGACGTGTACGAATACACGGCATTGCAAGTAAAGAAGTCGGTAGTCGGCAACGGCCATGCCGCCAAGGAGCAGGTTCAGAAAATGGTGCAGCATTTGCTAGCCTTGAGCGGTCTGCCCGCAGCCGATTCGGCCGACGCCCTGGCTTGCGCCATTTGCCATGCGCATTTCAATCCGCTGACCCAGCGCCTCAAGGAAACTGGGCAGCTCAAGTCCAGCCATACCAGCCGGGTTCGCAGCGGGCGCCTGGTCAGCTAATTTGTAGAACTTGTTAAGAGGACGGCTCCATGATCGGAAGAATTACCGGCACGCTGCTGGAAAAAACACCTCCAGTCGTTTGTATTGACGTGGGCGGCGTCGGCTACGAAGTCGATGTCCCCATGAGCACCCTGTACAACCTGCCGGAGAACGGGGCCAAGGTCACTTTGCACACGCACCTGGCAGTGCGTGAAGATGCCCATACCTTATACGGCTTTTCCACTGCCGGCGAACGCACTGCATTTCGTTTGCTGATCAAGGTAAGCGGCATCGGGGCGCGCACGGCGCTGGCGGTATTGTCGGGCATGACCGTGGAGGAGCTGGCCGGCGCAATCACGCAGCAAGAAAGCGGTCGGCTCACGCGGGTTCCGGGGATAGGCAAGAAGACCGCCGAGCGTCTTCTGTTGGAATTGCGCGGCAAGCTGGGTGCCGACCTGGGAAACACACCGGGTTCGCATTCGGCCGGCCGCGACGACATTCTCAATGCCTTGCTGTCGCTGGGCTACTCCACCAGCGAGTCGCAAGCGGCCCTGAAGAATCTTCCCGAAGGCCTGGAGGTTGCCGAGGGGATACGGCTTGCCCTGAAATCGCTGGCCCGGGGCTGACCTTTTGCCTTCCCCGGAAAACCCCGGCGCGGCGCCTGCGGATGGGTCAGGCCAACTGCAGGAATTTCGCGTAGGCCGATAGATCGACATTACCGCCGCTCAGCAATACGCCTACACGCTGTCCCTGTACCGGTACGGCTCCATTGATCACCGCTGCCGCACCCAGGCAGCCCGTGGGCTCGACGACCATTTTCATGCGCTCGGCAAAAAACTGCATGGTCTGTATCAGCTGCGCATCCTCGACAGTAAGGATATCGCGGGCATATTCCTTGATGATAGGGAAAGTAAGCTTGCCCAGGCCCAGTGTGAGGGCGCCGTCGGCAATGGAATCTGGCGCAGCGATAGTCACGACCTGGCCTGTGCGAAATGACTGCTGGCCGTCATTGCCGGCCTGTGGCTCCACGCCATACACCGCGCACTCCGGAACCAGCGCGTGCGCCGAAAGTAGGGAACCCGACAACAAGCCGCCGCCGCCCAAGGGAATAAACAGCGAATCGAGACCGCCGACATCCTCGAGCAATTCTTTGACCGCCGTACCCTGGCCCGCGATGACATCGGGGTGATCGTAAGGTGGAATCAGGGTCAGGCCGTGCTCTTTTACCAGCAACATCGCTATTTGTTCACGGTCTTCGGTGTGGCGGTTGTAGCCAACGACGCGGGCGCCATAGCCTATGGTGGCGGCTTTTTTGGCAGCCGGTGCGTCATGCGGCATGACGATAGTGGCGGAAACACCAAGCATCTGCGATGCCAGGGCAATGGCTTGCGCATGATTACCCGAGGAAAACGCCACGACGCCGGCCTTGCGCTGCGCCGGCGACAACTTTGCCAGGGCGTTGTAGCCGCCGCGGAACTTGAATGCACCGATACGCTGGAAGTTCTCACACTTGAAGAACACCTCGGCGCCCAGGCGTTGATTGAGTGTCTGCGAAGTAAGGACCGGGCTGCGGTGAGCCGCCTGGCTCAGGATCTGGCTGGCGGCAATGACATCATCATAGGTGGGTAGTACAGGATTCATCAGCGGTAGGCTCGGCTCAAGGTGAATACAATAAAGACGACACCTGGGATTATGCTGCAATCGCGGCAACGCTGCGCAACTATTGCTGAGTAGAGTACGATAAGCACTGTAAATATAATCAGCAAAGATCCCATGGCCATTCATTCCGACTCATTGTCCAGTATTGCCGCCATCGAGCGCATCGTGGCGCCGCAAAGCGCCTCGCCCAACGAAGATTCCATCGAACGCGCCTTGCGGCCGCGCGCGCTCAATGAATACATCGGGCAGCACAGGGTGCGCGAACAACTGGAAATATTCATTGCGGCCGCCAGGAATCGCGGCGAGGCCCTCGATCACGTATTGCTGTTCGGTCCCCCCGGCCTGGGCAAGACTACGCTGGCCCACATTGTGGCGCATGAAATGGGTGTGCAATTGCGGCAAACATCGGGTCCGGTGCTCGAGCGGCCCGGCGACCTTGCCGCCCTGCTGACCAATCTTGAAAAAAACGACGTATTGTTCATCGACGAAATCCACCGGCTGTCGCCGGTCGTGGAAGAAATCCTGTACCCGGCGCTGGAAGATTTTCAGATCGACATCCTTATCGGCGAAGGCCCGGCCGCGCGCAGCGTAAAAATCGACTTGCAACCCTTTACCCTGGTCGGTGCGACGACACGTGCCGGCATGCTCACAAACCCGCTGCGCGACCGGTTCGGCATTGTGTCCCGCCTGGAGTTCTATAGCGCCGAAGATCTCACTCATATCGTCAAGCGCAGTGCGCAGCTATTGAACGCTCACACCACGCCCGACGGCGCCGCCGAAATAGCGCGCCGGGCACGCGGCACGCCGCGCATAGCCAACCGGCTGCTGCGCCGCGTGCGCGATTATGCCGAGGTCAAGGCCGATGGCCGCATCGATGTGGCCGTGGCCGGGGCGGCGCT
>JAKFDW010000072.1:0-1989 GCA_036675955.1 Orrella sp.
TGATGGGCGAACAACACGAACAGAAACAATGCTATCGACAGCCCGATGCGTACTGTCAACGCGTTTACGGTACGATTGGTCCCGCCTTTGTCGCGCATCAGATAGAAAAGCGCTGACGCCAGACTTCCTACAATACCCAGGAACGCCAGGATTACTACAAAACGCATTTTGCCCTCCGCTGAAAGTGGAATTATTGCAGACATGGCCCGCTCTTACACAAGTTTTCGCATTGTTGCCGCATTAATCTTGCTGGGCATCATGGCGATTGTGTTCACGTCGCTGGGCAACTGGCAGCTGGACCGGGCCGCCGAACGCGAAGCCATCAAGGCTGCCATAGAAACCGGCCGCAGCACGCCCGCCTTGCACCTTGACGCCGGCACGCCGGCCATCGAACTCGTGCCATGGCGGCCGGCTACCGCACAGGGCGTGTGGTTGCATCCGCTCACTGTACTCCTCGAGAACCGCAACTACCAGGGGCGGCCCGGCTATTGGGTGGCCACTCCGCTGCTGATTGACGAAGCAAGCAACTCTGCCGTCCTGGTGCTGCGCGGCTGGCTGCCGCGGCCCATGCGCCCAGGGGAAGCCATGCCCGCCATTCCCGTGCCTGCAGGCCAACAGACTGTCGGCGGCCAGTTGCTCGAACGCGTGCCGCGCCTTTTTGAGTTAATGTCGTTCTCGCAGGACGATAGCAGCCAGTTGCCGCCCACGCTGCCGGATGCTGCGACGCCGTTGCCGAAAGTGCAAAACCTGGACCTGGATGCCTATGGCAAAGCGAGCGGCCTGCGGCTCCTGCCCTCCGTCCTTGCCCAGTCGGCCCAGTCCGCTGCCCGCGCGCAGCCCGGCACGCCATTGATGCAGGAATGGCCGGAACCTTCACTGGATTCCGACAAGAACCGTGGCTATGCGCTGCAGTGGTTTGGCTTTGCGGCCATTGCCGCCGGCGCCTGGCTTGTTATTGCGTGGCGCGCCCTGCGCCGAAAGATTAAGTTCCCGACCTTGTAAGGAAACATTGTGGTCAGCCCTAACTCCGTTCCACCCAAAGAGCCCTCCCGACTACGATCGAAGGCGCCATTGTTTGTAATACTGGCCATGTGCCTGGCGCCGCTGGTGCTTGCCCTTCTGGCCTATTACGTGCCGGCCCTGGGATTGCGCCCGGAAGAGTCCAGCAATTATGGCGAACTGATACAACCGCAAAGGCCCATGCCCGAGGCAGCCGCATTGCCCTTGACGACGCTGGACGGCCAGCCCTTCGACCTGAACAGCCTGCGCGGAAAATGGCTGCTGGTCAGCGCCGATGATGGCGCATGCCCCGAATCCTGCGTAGAGAAGCTGTTTATCTTGCGCAACTCGCACGCCAGCCAGGGCAAGAATGTGGAGCGCCTGGCGCGCGTCTGGTTCCTGATCGACGACGCAACCGTTACCGATCAGATCAAGGAAGCTTACGTCGGCACCAACATGCTGCGTGCCGATCCCGAAAAGCTCGCCGCTTTCCTGGCGCCCGCAGCCAGTGCCGCCGAACGCGAGGCTGCGCTCAAGGCACCGATGTGGATCATCGATCCTCTGGGCAATCTGATGATGGAGTTTCCCGCTAACGCCGACCCTGTCTCTGTGCGTGACGACATCAGGAAGTTGATACGCAATTCGCGCATAGGTTGACCGGGCATGCAGGAACGAATTATTAAGCGTTACCGGAAACTGGTATTTTTGACCTGGTTCCTGACCTTGGACCTGATCATGTTCGGCGCCTTTGTGCGCCTTACCGACTCCGGGCTGGGATGTCCCGATTGGCCGGGCTGTTACGGCCAGATCACGCCTCTCGGCGCGAGCGATCATATTGAACTGGCCCTCCAAGCCATGCCCCATGGCGCAGTCAGCTTTTCCAAGGCATGGATCGAAATGATCCATCGCTATGTCGGCTCGCTGCTCGGCATGATGATTATCGGCATTGTCTACATGGCATGGCGGTATCGCAGCCAGTTGGGCAACACA
>JAKFDW010000073.1:0-8511 GCA_036675955.1 Orrella sp.
CCGACACAAGGATTTTCAATCCTCTGCTCTACCGACTGAGCTACCAGGCCATCATCAAGAAGGCGAAATAGTACACTAAATTTCGAATGTGCGCTTTGCACCACGATTTATTTCTGTAGTTCACATAACTTTGCGCTGAAACAAGTGGATATTTCAGGAAAAGTTCAGGGGCGATTATAATCAGATAATTGAAGTACCGGCGCGCGCGCTTTCTCCCCCATGTCTGTAGACGTCTTAACTTTCGGTTTGAACCACGTTTCCGCCCCGGTTTCGGTGCGGGAACGCGTGACGTTTCCGATCGATGTCCTGAAGCCCGCGCTCGATGGCTTGCGCGCCACCTTCGGACAATCGGTAAAAGAAGCCGCCATACTTTCCACCTGTAATCGCACGGAAATCTACTGTGCTGCCGATCCGCAGGTGTCGGAACACCTGCCGTCGTGGCTGGCCGACTTCAACCGTCTCGAAGCCGGCAGCCTGCAACCGCATCTGTATCAGTACCAGCAAAACGATGCCGTGCGGCATGCGTTTCGCGTGGCCAGCGGTCTGGATTCCATGGTGTTGGGCGAACCGCAAATTCTCGGCCAGATGAAAGACGCCGTGCGCGCGGCTAGCGAGGCGGGTTCGCTGGGTACGTTGCTGCACCAGTTGTTCCAGCGTACTTTTTCGGTTGCCAAGGAGGTCCGCTCGCAAACTGCCATCGGGGCGCATTCGGTTTCCATGGCCGCCGCGGCGGTACGCCTGGCCGAACGCGTGTTCGGCGACCTGTCGCGCGCCAACGTACTTTTCATCGGCGCGGGTGAAATGATCGAGCTCTGTGCAACACACTTTGCCGCGCTGAAACCGGCTCATATGGTGGTGGCCAATCGCACACTCGAGCGCGCCGAAGTGCTCGCCTCGCGGTTTGTCGCCAAAACCATGACGCTTGCCGATATCCCGGATAAGCTCGCCGATTTCGATGTCATCGTGTCCTGTACGGCAAGCTCCTTGCCCATCCTTGGATTAGGGATGGTTGAAAGGGCTACGCGCTCGCGTCGCCATCGTCCTATGGTAATGGTCGATCTGGCCGTGCCGCGCGATATTGAAACCGAAGTGGGCCGCCTCGCCGATGTCTACCTTTATACGGTCGACGATCTGGGACGCATGGTTCAAAGCGGCACCGATGCGCGTCGAGCGGCCGTAGTCCAAGCCGAAGCCATCATCGAAACGCGTGTGCAGAATTTCATGCATTGGCTGCAGAATCGGGAAATCGTGCCTGTCATTGTCGATTTTCAGCAAGCAGCCGAGCAGGTCCGCCAGAACGAACTCGATCGTGCACGCCGGATGCTGGCGCGTGGCGACAATCCCGAACTTGTTCTCGAGCAACTGGCCTATGGCCTTACGCAAAAGTATCTGCACGGCCCCATGGCCGCGCTCAATCGCAGCGAAAGTGAAGAACGTCAGCAGTTGATAAGCCTGCTGCCGCGCCTGCTTCCCCGCAGCGAACGTAATCGTTAGCGAAGCTCTGCCGGCCTCATCGCGCATACCTTCCTTTCAATTACTGTCCAATTCCAATTTATGAAAAGTTCTATACGCAATCGGCTGGAGCAGCTTGCTCGCCGATTGGTCGAAGTCGATGCATTGCTGGCCGAGCCCGAGATTGCCAACGACATGAACCGGTATCGCAAGATGTCGCGCGAGCGATCCGATCTGGAGCCGGTGGTCGCGGCCTTTGCGGCATATACCGGCACGGAAGACGATATTCAGGCCGCGCAGGATATGATGAGCGATCCTGAGATGCGCGACATGGCGGAAGAAGAATACAAGCTCGGCAAAGACAAGCTGGAACAACTGGCTGCCGACTTGCAAGTGCTCCTGTTGCCGCGCGATCCGGACGACGGCCGCAGTGTGTTCCTTGAGATCCGTGCCGGCACCGGCGGCGACGAAAGCGCCTTGTTCGCCGGCGACCTGTTGCGCATGTATACGCGCTACGCCGAAAACAAGGGCTGGAAGGTCGAGATGATGTCCGAAAGCGCGTCTGAAATCGGCGGCTACAAAGAAGTGATTGCCAGGCTCGACGGAGACGGCGTGTATGGCCAGCTCAAGTTCGAATCCGGCGCGCATCGGGTGCAACGCGTGCCGGCGACCGAAACGCAAGGACGCATACATACCTCTGCCTGCACGGTCGCGGTATTGCCCGAGGCGGATGCCCAAAGCGATATTGTCATCAATTCGTCCGACCTGCGCATAGACACCTATCGCGCCAGCGGAGCGGGTGGGCAGCACATCAATAAAACCGACTCCGCGGTGCGTATAACGCATTTGCCGACCGGGCTGGTGGTGGAATGCCAGGATGATAGGTCGCAGCATCGCAACAAGGACAAGGCCATGCAAGTGCTGGCTGCGCGCCTGAAAGACAAGCAGCAGCAGGAACAGCACAATAAAGAAGCGGCCCAGCGCAAGAGCCTGGTCGGAACCGGTGATCGCTCCGAACGGATACGTACCTACAATTATCCGCAAGGCCGGGTAACCGACCACCGCATCAATCTTACGCTGTACAAGCTCGCGCAGATCATGGAAGGCGATCTGGACGAATTGACGGGCGCCTTGCGCGCCGAGCATCAGGCCGAACAGCTGGCCTCGCTGGGACAGGAGTAGCCACGTGGATAGCCTGCGCGCCATGTCGCGGGGCAGCAGGCTGCCCCGCCTTGAAATGCAGATGCTATGGCAGCATGTGTTGCAGGTGCCGCGCTCCTGGCTGATCGCCCATGACACCGACCGGCTGGCGCCGCAGGTCATCGCCCGCTTTCGCGAGCTCGAGGCGCGGCGCCTGGAGGGCGAGCCCATGGCCTATATTGTCGGCTGCCGCGAATTCATGGGCCATGATTTCCAGGTTTCTCCGGCAGTGCTTATTCCACGGCCCGAAACAGAACTCCTTGTCGAGACTGGGTTAGACTATCTCAAGGGCAAGAAAGCACCTCGGGTGCTGGACCTTGGCACAGGCAGTGGTGCCGTGGCGGTATCCATCGCCTTGCGTTGCCCGGCGGCCACAGTGGTGGCAAGCGATCTCAGCAGCGAAGCCCTGGTGGTAGCTCGTGCGAACGCCAAGTGCCTGGGCGCAAAGGTCGAGTTCTTCCAAGGTAGCTGGTACGATGCCCTGTCTGACCATAAGGGCTTTGACCTCATTGTGTCGAATCCACCGTATATTGCGGCGGGCGACTCCCATCTGCAGCAAGGCGATGTGCGGTTTGAACCCACGGCTGCCCTTACTGACGGGCTGGACGGTTTGTCTGCGCTTAGGCAAATAATCGAAGGAGCCGGCCAGCGGTTGTTATCCCACGGAGGCTTGTTTGTAGAGCACGGTTGGGATCAGGCGCAGGCAGTTCGGCAACTGTTGCAATCGGCCGGTTTTGAACGGGTCGCAAGTGCGCCAGACCTGGCGGGTATCGACCGGGTCACTGGCGGAATTTATAATTAATCTTTTCTGGAATACGAGAGCATCATGAGCGAAGTTCAAGATTTTATTCGTGAAACTGTTACGGCCAACCCGGTTGTGTTGTTCATGAAGGGCACTGCACAGTTCCCGCAATGTGGCTTTTCCGGTCGCGCCATTCAGATCCTGAAGGCATCCGGCGTCACCAAACTGGTCACGGTAAACGTACTCGACGACGAACTCGTGCGTCAGGGCATCAAGGAATACTCCAACTGGCCCACGATTCCACAGCTTTATGTGGCGGGCGAGTTTATCGGCGGCTCGGACATCATCGCTGAAATGCACGAAAACGGCGAGCTGGCCACCGCACTGAAAGAGGCCGGGGCGCTTGCGTGACAGCAAGACGCCGGCTGGTCGTGGGCATCACGGGTGCCACGGGCGCGATCTATGCCGTCCGTTTGTTGAAGGCCTTGCGCGCTGTAGACGACGTTGAGTCGCACCTGGTGGTATCGCCCTCTGGCGTCCTGAACATCAAGTACGAATTGGGCTTGGCGCGCCAGGATGTCCACGACCTCGCCGACAAGGTCTACAGTTTTCGCGATGTCGGCGCCGCGCTGTCCAGCGGCGGCTTCGACACCGCGGGCATGGTCGTTGTCCCTTGTTCCATGCGTACGCTGGCGGCGGTAGCCCATGGGCTTTCCGATAACCTCGTCACCAGGGCGGCCGATGTCACGTTAAAAGAACGTCGGCGACTGGTCATGATGGTGCGCGAAACGCCGCTGAATCTGGCGCACTTGCGCAATATGACGGCAGTGACCGAAATGGGCGGCATCATTTTTCCGCCATTGCCGGCTTTCTACCATCATCCCAAAAACCTGGAAGAAATGGTGGACCATACCGTGGCCCGCGTGTTGGAGTTGCTGGGCATAGAAGTGCCTGGCCCGCACTGGGAAGGCATGGCCGACAGGCCATCCTGACGCCGGCTCCCGCACTCGCTATGCGCCTTCTCCCGCAGCGGACCTGCGCGCTCGACGCGGCAGGGCGGGAGCGTCGGCGCCGCCGGTACTGGTGGACGGATCGCCGTCAGTAGCCTCGGTAACTTCCTTGAGCGTGTCGATGAAGCGCACATCCACCGGTTGCGCCTCGCCCGATTTGTCGCGTCCAAAGTGCAGCACGGTGTGGGGATAGGGCAGCTCGATACCCGCTTCATCGAAGCGCTGCTTGAGCAGCCTGTTGAAGCCGCGCTGTATCATCCACTGATTCCCCGGCGTGGTCTTGATCAATACCCGGATAGTGAATCCGTTCTGGTTCAAGGCGGTGACGCCGGGTATGGATATTTCTTCCATCACTTCGCGGGCCAATTCCGGTATCTGCATCAGGTCTTTGAAGGCGAGTTCCATCTGCGCGATGGCGTCGTCCACGCGTTCGCGGTGGGCAATGTTGTATTCGCCATAGTGATAGCCATAGTCGCGCGTATGGTTGGTCAACTGGTCGATGCTGGAGAAGGGCACCATATGGTAGCCACCGTCCAGTGTGCGTATGCCGACGGAGCGTATGGTGATTTTCTCAACCGTTCCGAACAAGCTCCCCACCTCAACCGTATCGTTGCGGTTCATGCCGTTCTCCAGCTGTATAAAGACGCCGGTAATCACGTCCTGCACCAGTTTCTGGGCCCCAAAGCCTATCGCCAGGCCGGCGACGCCAGCCCCGGCGATGAGCGGTCCGATATTGATGCCGATCTGCGACAGCACCACCAGAATCGTCATGGTGGCAATGACGATGGCCGTCGCGTTGCGAAACAGCATCAGCAAGGTTTTCTCGCGTTCGCTGGGATTGCTGCTGGACGCGTCGAGCCTGTGTTCAATGATGCTGGCGATGACAGTCCAGCTGAGCGCCGCGATAAGCAGGATGATCCCGAGGTGCAGCACCATGGCGATAGTGGCCTGGCCATGATCCGACTGTAGCCAATCGACAAGATTGAACGCGCGCCAGGCATCCAGCACGACCAATGTGACCGCTATCAGTATCAAAAGGCGCAGGCCCTTCAGTACTACCGGTACGTAAGTATTGATGCGCGATTCGAGCGAAGGAAACGACTGCCGCCATTTTCCGGGAAGTGCGATGCGATGCGAAAGCAGCGACGACAGCGCGCTGGCCAACATCAAGCCTATGAGGACCGCCGCTGCGGTCTGGGCGGTGGCGCGCGCCATGAATGCCAGCGCCTGTTGCTGCGCGGTTTGGCTGACCACCAGCAAAACGGTGAAGTAGGCTATTGCGATCAGGTGCCATGTGCGCGACAGCACTCGTATCAGCGTGCCGAAAACGGCGGCGCTGGAATTGTCGGCCAGCCGGATAAGGCTGGCCTTGACCGCCTTGCGGTTCTTCCAGATCACGCGCACGCCATAAAGGTAGACGCCCAGCATGATCACGAGTCCCAGCAGTTGCGCGACGGAAGGCCGGAAAACCGCGCTGACCAGCGGAACGATTACGAGCAGGGTATAGCCGATCACGCCTATCAGGAGAGTGAGCCAGTGATTCCAGTAATTGGCCGCTTCCGGTGATAGCGGCAACAGACGCAACTGCTCATAACGAGTGGCGAAGATGCCTCTGGAGAGCGCCTTGACGACTTCAATCATGACAAATGCGCTAAGAAACTGAAGGGCGAAAAAAGAGGCGCCCGGGTCGTTTCCCGCGACGGTCAACGTAGCGATGTACCCCGCGGTTGCTGCCAATAGCGTTGCGGCGACATCGATAAGAAAGGCGGCGGTCACGCCGAGCAGTTTGCGGCTCAATGTCTGGACCGCGAATCTTGGCCGCCAGGGGCCGCTGCGCACCGGCAGTGCCGGGCCGTGCGCCTCCGGCTCCGCGCTGGTGTGTCCGTCCTTCTTGATCCAGATATTCAATCTGGCGAACCCGATGCCGGCCAGCATGCGAAACACGACATAGCTTGCGAGTACGGTCAACAGAGTGATAAGCAATACCTTCAACGGCACCGCCCATTGCCGTGTGACGCCATCGACGGCGGGCTCGCCCTTGATCAGGGCCATGAAGACATCCGAGGTGTCCGACAGGTCGTGGGCAAGGCCACTGGTAAATCGCTCAAGTGTCAAAGCCAGCCTTTGCGAGACCGGTGCATCAGCAGCCGTCTTAGGAGACCTGTTTTCAGGGCTGGCCGCAGCTGTACGGGCTTGGCTGTTCTGAGCGTCAGCCGCTTCCGCATCCGGTGCTGTTTTCTTGTCGCCCGGCGCGGCCAGGGCGCGCAACTGTTCAATCAGTTTCTTGCGCGTTTGATCGTTTTCCAGGAGGTCGGCCAAGGCGCCGTACGACGCGTCTTGAGCCCGGTCTGCCGCGGGGGCCTCTTGCGCGTGGCTGCTTTGGGCCAGCAGGGCGGCCAGCAGTATAAAGGCGGCCAACAGCTGTCGGAAAAAATGGCGGGTCAGAATGTTGTGGGCCGTACTCGTAGTCACTCGGCGGATTCCCTTTTTTGAATGTACAAATGAAAAAGCACGTTGCTTAACGTGCTTTGGTCAAAAGGGTAACATCCGCCACAGCCGCTTGTCAGCGGCGGGGAAGCCGCTGTGGTTACCGCAAGTGTCGCAGATCGGATCGGGACACGACCGTGGGTGCGCGTTCACCACGCGGGATGTCGTCATCCGGTTCGACCTCCGCCAGGGCAAGGGTTGCCGGCAGGTCGAAGTCGTCGGCATCGAAAGCCTTGTCTCCCATTGCGTCGGGCAGTCCGGTGGCTTGCAGATTGGCAAAGTCGAACAGATCCCTATCCATCAAGTGCGTGGGTACTACGCGCGACAGTGCGCCGAATATATTCAAGGACCGCCCGGGAAAGCGTTGGTCCCATTCGGCTATCATGCGGCCGACTTCTTTACGCTTCAGGTTTTCCTGAGAGCCGCACAAGTTGCATGGGATGATGGGAAACTGCTTCAGTGCGGAATAGGCAATGAGGTCTTTTTCGGGTACATAGGCCAGGGGCCTGATGACGATATGCTTGCCGTCGTCGGATGCGAGCTTGGGCGGCATTGCCTTCATGCGGCCGCCGTAAAACAGGTTCAGGAAAAATGTGCCCAGTATGTCGTCGCGATGGTGACCCAATGCGATTTTCGTGGCGCCCAGTTCATCTGCGACTCGATACAGAATTCCACGGCGCAGGCGCGAGCACAGCGAACACATCGTTTTTCCCTCGGGTATGACGCGAGTCACAACCGAATAGGTATCCTGGGTTGCAATGTGATACGGAACGTTGATCGATTCCAGGTATTGGGGCAGGATATGGTCCGGGAATCCGGGTTGTTTCTGGTCCAGATTTACCGCGATAATATCGAAGTCGATGGGAGCGCGTGCTTTCAGCGTAAGCAGGATGTCCAGCATGCTGTACGAGTCTTTCCCGCCCGACAGGCATACCATCACCTTGTCGCCGTTTTCGATCATGTTGAAGTCGCTGATGGCGCGACCGGTTTCCCGCATAAGGCGCTTGACCAGCTTGTTTTCGCTGACGCTGCGCTTGTGCGTGCGCTGACCGGTATCGTTCGTGCTGGTTTCGCGAGTGTCGGAGGGTAAAGTGTCGGCTTGCATGGACATAAAAAAATAGGTTTAGCGGCTTCGGTGCAGCTCGATGCCAACCGCGGCGCAGTCAGAAAAGGCAAGCGGTTTGCTGATACGAATTCTAACGCTCTGCACATCGGGAAACTCGTTCAGTATCCTGGCCACGACGCGTTCGCTTAGTGTTTCCAGCAAATTGACATGAGCTTGCGTGCATTCATCCACGATGGCGTGGCGCAATTGGCGGTAATCCAGCACTGACTGAATATTCTGGTCGTGCACTTCCTGCGAAATATCGACATCGAATTCGGCATCGATATGCAAGGGCTGGGTGGCGCGCAGCTCGTGCTCCAGTATGCCGATACGGGCGTCCAGCGCCAGCTGGTTGAAAAAGATTCGTCGGGTGGGCATAAGGTCGCCTTGTAGAATTACTGGAATTGTAGTGCCTTTGGAACAGACAAGAATGATGTTGGGAAAGATATGAGCCTGAACAGCACTATCTACGATGCGCTCATTATTGGCGGCGGTCCGGCCGGCGTGTCCTGTGC
>JAKFDW010000074.1:0-14581 GCA_036675955.1 Orrella sp.
CGAAACATGCCCATATCCATGTGCAGCATCAAGTGGCAATGCCATGCCCAGCGTCCAAGCGCATCGGCAGTTACAAGAAAGCTGATACGCTGGGCGGGCTGCACCGGAATGGTGTGGCGCCGGACCTGAAATTGGCCATCCGGAGTTTCCAGTTCACTCCACATGCCGTGCAAATGCATGGGGTGCGTCATCATGGTGTCGTTGTGCAAGATGACCCTGACGCGTTCGCCGTAACGAAAATGAACCGGGGTTGATTTTCCGAACTCGACTCCATCGAACGACCAGGTATAGCGCTCCATATTGCCGGTTAGGTGCAGCTCGATTTCACGTTCTGCGCCGCGCGGATCCATCGCACCGCCCATGGTGTGCAAGTCCGAAAGCGTCAATACGCGCCGGCCGTTGTTGCGCAGCCCGATGCCGGGATCGTCCAGGTTGGTGCGCGGCATATCGACCCGCATATCGATGCTGGGTCCGTACTCGGTCCTGGCGTGGCGTACCTGGGTGCTGGCGCCGGCCGCGGACATCGCGCTGTGCTCCATGCCAGCCATACCTGCGTGATTCATGCCTTGCATGCTGCCGTGATTCATCCCCGCCATATTGCCGCGGCTCATTCCGGCCATACCGCCATGGTCCATGCCCCCCACGGAAGATTGAGCGGCTGCGCCATGACTCATTCCTGCCATGCCACCGCCCATGGCGCCCATCATGTCGGTCATGCTTAGCCATTCTGCAGGATCAAGCGCCGGTACTGGCGCTTCGAGCCCGGCACGCGTAGCCAGCGTGCCGCGGGCGTATCCCGTACGGTCCATAGCTTGCGCAAAGACGGTATAGGTATCATTCTTGGGCTCGACCAGCACGTCATAGGTTTCGCCCGGCCCGAAACGAAATTCGTCCACTGTCACCGGCTCTACGTTTACGCCATCCGCTTGCACCACGGTTAACTTGAGGCCGGGAATACGTATGTCGTAAAAGGTATTGGCAGCGCCATTAATGAAACGAAGCCGGACGCGTTCGCCCGGGCGAAATAGCCCCGTCCAGTTGCCCGCTGGCGTCTTACCATTCATCAGATAGGTCAGTACGTTGGCCGACAGATCGGCCAGATCCGTGGGGCTCATGCGCATTTCATTCCACATTTTGCGCTTGTCGACGGCCGCTTTCAGGCCCGTGCGCGAAGCATCCTGGAAGAAGTCCACGGCCGTGGGCTGGTTGTGGTTGTAGTAGTCGCCCTGCGTCTTGAGCTTGGCCAGGACGCGCATCGGGTCCTCGTCGGTCCAGTCAGACAATTGAACGACGTACTCGCGATCGGCCCGTATGGGATCAGCTTGCGCCGGATCGATAATGATCGCCCCATAGACGCCCGTGGCTTCCTGCATGCCTGAGTGCGAGTGATACCAGTACGTGCCGCTTTGCTGCACTTTGAACTGATACGTGAACGTTTCACCGGGCGGAATCCCGGTAAAACTGATCCCGGGCACACCGTCCATCTGGAACGGCAGGATGATGCCGTGCCAATGGATAGAGGTGGTTTCGTTCAGGCGGTTCCTTACGCGTATGGTGACGGTGTCGCCCTCGCGCCAGCGCAGGGTCGGTGCCGGTAAGGAACCATTAACGGTGGTGGCCATGCGAGGGCTGCCGGTGAAATTGACGGGCGATTCGCCGATTTCCAGATTGAATTCAGTTCCGCCCAGCACAGCCGCCGAGCCGGTAGTCGTTCCGTTCGATCGGGTTCCAGCGGCGCGGGCAAAGGGCGACAGACCCAGCAGCACACCACCGGCCGCGAGGCCTTGTACAAATCGGCGCCGCGGCATGGCTGGGATAGGAAGGGCTAGCGTAGTTGGGCGTTTCACGCGGGGAGAATCCTGTAATGAGTCGTTATGGGGAACAGTGGGTGCCGCTCGTTCGAAGTGACAGGCGTCGTTTCCTAACTTTAATCAGGTGGAGCTGTCGCACCCATGACCGCTTCATTACTTTTTTGTAATCCACAAGCGATAACGCGTGGTGCCTGGCGCTATGTATGAAGCAGCCGATTCATTTGCCTCGCACTGGCCACTTGGCGCACAGCTTGATCTGTTTGCTTTCGGCCGCAAAGTCTATGCGTCGCTTGACCTTGCCACGGTGGGAAGGCTTACCTTCTAGTTATTCGATTTTGGATGCACGATGAAGAGAGGCAAAACAATGATCCAGTTTGAAGTGAACGATATGACTTGTGGACACTGTGTGGGCGCTGTAACTAAAGCCGTCAAGGCAGTTGTACCCGAAGCAGGTGTTGCTATCGACTTATCCGAACATGTCGTACGCGTGGAAGGCGCCGTCGACGCAAGCATGGTAGAACAGGCCATTCGCGAGGCGGGCTATAGTCCGTCACGCAAAGCGTAGAAGCCAGGCGCAGCGACGCACGCTGGCCTTTGATTAATCGTTGCGTGGGTCATAAGAAAGATGGCGGTCAGCAATTCTAATCTACGGCCAGTCAGGCCACTTCCGCCATACGCCTGCACTCTTCGGCACAGTTGCGGCAAGCCCGGGCGCAGCGCTGGCAGTGATCCATTTGGTGTTTGCCGCATTCTTCTGCGCATGCCTGGCACACTTCTGCGCACAGGCGGCAAAGGGTCTGGGCAAATTCGCTTCCACGAGCCATATAGCTGGCCGCAAGACGGCAAATTTGCGCGCAATCCATGTCCAGCTTTATGCAGCGCGCCATGCTTTTAACGTCTTGCTCTTCCAGACAGGAAACAGCGCAGTGGTCGCACGCGGTGGCGCAGGCATAACAAGCGTCGATGCACGATTGAAACTTTTCATGAGGCATATTGATCTCCGGCGAGTTTTGGGGTGTCGTTATCACGTGGCTTCGCTATGCGACGTCACTGCCCATCCACCCAGCAACTGGAATGCCGTCGGAGCAGCACTTTGTTCGTAAACCTGATATTTATCGCGCGATCTGCGGCTACACGCGTCGACTCGAACGCTCACATTACAATTTTGTAATCCTCGCGTCATGTTGGCGTCAGCCCCATCGCACTACAGTTCAATGACGACGATCAACCCGGAGATAAACCATTCTCTCCATAGCGGCCCGTAAGGGAATTACAGGAATAATCCCATGAAATTGCTCGTTATCGAAGACGAGACCAAAACGGGTGATTACCTGCGCCAAGGTTTCGTGGAGTCCGGCTTCGTCGTGGATCTGGCTCGCACCGGTCTGGATGGCCACCACCTGGCCCTAACCGGTGCGTATGATTTGATCATCCTTGACGTCATGCTGCCGGACGTGGATGGCTGGCGCATCGTGCAGGCGCTGCGCGACGCCAAGTCGTCGACGCCGGTGCTTTTCTTGACTGCCCGGGATAGCGTAGAGGACAGGGTCAAGGGGCTGGAGCTGGGCGCGGACGATTACCTGGTAAAACCCTTCGCTTTTTCGGAACTCCTGGCGCGGGTCCGGACTTTATTGAGGCGCGGCGCAGCTCCCGTTTTCCAGGACCAGCTGCAGATAGCCGATCTCGTGCTCGACATTCCCCGGCGCCGGGCTCAGCGGCAGAATGTGCGCATAAATCTGACGAACAAGGAGTTTGCCCTGCTGGAACTCCTGGTACGCCGGCAAGGTGAGGTGTTGCCGCGTTCATTAATCGCTTCACAGATTTGGGATATGAATTTCGACAGCGACACCAATGTCATCGACGTGGCCATTCGACGGCTGCGCGCCAAAATCGATGACGACTATGTCCCCAAGCTCATCCACACGGTGCGCGGCATGGGCTACATGCTGGATGTGGTTCGTGCGGATTAGTTGATGAGAGCTCGGCCGGCATCCCTGGCTGTACGGCTTACCGTTACCATTGGGACGGTCATAACAGTCGTACTGCTCACATTCGGTTGGATCGTTGAACGATCAATCAACGATCACTTTGTCCAACAAGATGTGGACGAACTCAATGCCGTGGTCCAAGCGTTGAAGCACACATTAGCTACTTTGCCGCCGAATATAGCGCCAACGGAACTGAGCGAGCGGTTCGCCGATGCCGTGTCCGGTCACCATAATGCCCAATATCGTATTTCTTCGGATGCCGGCGTTCAGATTTATGCTTCGCCAGGATCTAACCTGAACAGGTTTGCTGGAATTGCCCGGCCTGTGGAAGAGATAACAATCGAAACAGTCGGCATATGGAAAGACCGCGGTGAGACATTCCGAGGGGCTGTACTGCGAACTGGATCTTACACCCTGCCCGGATCGGGCATACTGACCATCGCTGTGGCGACCGGCATCGATTTTCATCTGCATTACCTGGATGGCTTTCGGGACTATCTTCGAATTATCACGGTCGCGGCCTGCCTTTTTGCGATTCTGGCCACTTGGCTGGCGGTGCACCACGGCCACGCGCCGATACGACGTATCAGCCGTGAGATGCGCAGAATCGGATCCGATCAATTGCATATACGGCTGGAGCCGGACGCCGTACCTGCTGAGCTCGTGGAGTTGGCCACCTCATTCAACGGAATGCTTGAGCGCCTCGAGTATGTATTCCGCCGCCTCTCGGATTTTTCAGGCGATATCGCCCACGAGCTGCGCACCCCCATCACAAACCTCAAGACCCAGACCGAGGTCGCACTTTCGCAAGCGCGCAGTGTTGAGCAATACCGGGAGGTCTTGTACTCCAACCTGGAGGAGTACGAGCGCATGGCAAAAATGCTTAGCGATATGCTGTTTCTGGCGCAAGCCGACAACAATCTGCTCAAACCTGAACTCGTCAAGATCGACCTTCAGGCCGAGATGCGCATTCTTTTCGACTACTTTGGCGCCTGGGCCGAAGAGCGCGACGTGGGTTTAGAACTTGTCGGTCCGCAGGTTTGCATTCTTGGGGACCGGCTGATGATACGGCGGGCGTTGAGCAACCTGTTATCGAACGTGATTCGATACACGCCTGCGGGAGGGGCCGCTACAGCAGCCTTTGCGGTCGAGTCCGCAAATGTCCGGGTTTGCCTTTCCAATCCCGGACTGCCCATACCGCCAGAACATATAACTCACATTTTTGAGCGTTTCTATAGACCCGACGCATCGCGGCAGCGTAGTGGCGAGGGCGCCGGTCTAGGTTTGGCGATTGTCAAATCAATTGTGGAAGCACATGGCGGAAAGATCGCTGCGCGCTCAACGAGTGAAGTGACCACGTTCGAGATACTGCTGCCGGAAACGAAATGTTGTAGCGGGCATTCACAACGCGCTGCGCATATGTCCCGGACATGATGGTCGAAAGCGAAATAATACGATAGGACATGTCGCAGTTTTCGGATTGACATAGTGACATCATGATGTCACTATCTTCCAATGCATGATGAACATCAAAACTCCCCTCTTTACGCAAAGGTTGAAAAGACATTGGCGGCAGAAATCGCGGCCCATGTCCTCCCCTGCGGCAGCCGACTTCCCGCTGAAGACAGTTTGATAGCGCGGTTCCAGGTCAGCCGCACCACAGTGCGCAAAGCGATTGAAAACCTGGTGGCTCGCGGGTTGGTAGAAATCCGGCGCGGCAAAGGAACGTTTGTCACTGAGCCGAAAATTACGCAAGAATTGAATCAGTTGAGCGGCTTCGTGGAAGACATGGTGGCACTTGGCCGACATCCCACTGCCCGGTTGCTGGATAAGCGTCCCGTGCCCGCCACCAAGGAAGTCGCACAGCATCTGGACGTGACGCTCGGCGCACAAGTCTATTGCATCAAGCGTGTGCGCCTGGTCGACGGCGTCGCCATGTCGTTCGATGAAACCTATTTGCCAGTCGACGTTGGCGAGAAAGTCGCCAGCAACGACTTGGAAGCGGAGCCGATCTTCGAACTGCTCGAAGGCAAATACGACCTGCCTTTGGTGGAGGCCCAGTACCAACTCGAAGCCGTCACGGCCAATGAACAGGTTGCCGCGGCGCTGGAGATCGAGGTCGGCAGCCCAATCTTTCTCATTGAGCGAACCTCCTACACCGAGGGACATCGGCCAATCGACTACGAAAAGCTCTATTACCGTGGCGACCTGATCCGGTTTTCCACGCGACTGTCCCGGCGTTCGCGATTGCAGAAGTAGACGGGAGCCGCATTGGAAACCTTAACGATTCTTTGGCTGTTCGTGGCCGCTTTTGGCGCCAGTGCGCTTGGCGGTGTGCTTGGTATGGCAAGCGGCATTTTCATCGTGCCGATTCTCACGCTGTTATTCAATGTCGATATACATGTCGCGATTGGCGCGAGCATCGTGTCAGTTATCGCCTGTTCATGCGGCAGCGCTGCGCCATTCTTGAAAGGCCGCTTGACCAACATTCGACTGGCCATCGTTCTGGAGACTGCTACCACGCTCGGGGCGTTGACCGGTGTATTTCTTGTCGGCATCGCATCGACGTCCTTTCTTTACGGCCTGTTTGCCGTCATTCTGGCTGTCTCGGCCAAGCAGATGCTTGCGCCTCGCCGTGTATCGATCGACGCAAGCGCGCCCAATGTAAAAAGCTGGGCTACGGTATTGCGCCTGCATTCGAGTTTTACCGATCGGGCGCTGGGCACGGACGTGCCTTACCGAGTGAGTCGTGTGCCGCTGGGACTATTCCTGATGTACGGCGCAGGCTTGATCTCGGCGCTGCTGGGCATTGGCTCGGGCGTGCTGAAAATTCCCGCGATGGACGCCGCCTTGCGGCTACCCATCAAAGTTTCGTCCGCCACATCCAATTTCATGATCGGCGTGACCGCTGCTGCAAGTGCTGGCGCTTACTTCGTCCGCGGTGATATCGACATTGGCATTGCCGGCCCCGTTGCACTTGGCTCGGTTGTCGGAGCCCTGCTTGGCGCGCGGCTGCTCATGGGGCTTGCCCCCGACAAGCTGCGTATCTTCTTCGTCATTGTCCTGGCGCTGCTGGCTGTCCAAATGCTCTTGAGCGCCTTCGGCATGCAAACTCCCACTGGTGCGGCATGAATGCTACGACTGACAATACTGAGCGCCGGGAGCGGCTTATCGGCGCGTTGCTTTGGTATGGCACATGGGTCGCTTCCGTGGTTATTGCGGCCGGCATGGTCTCGAGTGCGCTTCCGCAGTTTGATTCGTTTCTTTTCGGTTTCAGCGGCTACGCCATCGTAAAAGCCGGTATAGCGCTCTTCATTCTTTTGCCGATCGCGCGGGTGGCTCTGATGCTGGCGATCTTCCTGCATGAACGCGATTATGTGTACACGGCGATTTCGGCGCTAGTCCTGACGATCATCGCGGCGGGGATAGTGTTCGGGCTGTAAAGGGATCAAGAGGTCCTAAACCGCGCTCCCCTCCATTCTGTTCTTGATCACCGCGGCAAGTTCAAGCAACGGTCGATGGAGCTTGTTGATGACGCTCGATAAAGACTCCGTGGTGGCGACACTCACGTTCAAGACATGAATCGCGTAGCCGGAACAGACCAGCGGCGTTGCCAATGCGACAACCTCCGGTTGCCATGAGGCCGCGCAATAGCCGTCGGCCTCAACGCTTCGGATGGCCTGGTCGATTTCTTTATGGAGTGTTGCCCATGCGCCCGGGCGACGCGTCATCAGATGCGCCATGATAATTTCCCGCTCTTCTGGGGGCGCCACGGCAAGGTAAGCACGCCCAAGTGAAGTCAGCTCGATCGGCACACGCAAGCCGGCAACTACATTGCGCAAAGAAACTTTGCGGTTGTAGCGAACCGATTCAAGATAGACCATCTCTTCGCGATCCATGGTAGCAAGGCCGACATTGATCTTCAAATCTTCGGCTGTCCTGCGCATCAGCGGCGCCGCCACCTGCAGGATAGGAGAACCCGTGCGCATGGCTTGGCCCAGGCTCAGCAGCGGAGCGGCCAGCCGGTAGGCGCGCTCGCGCTGATCGTAGTCGAGCATGCCCGTTCGTACAAGCGTTTGGGTAAGCCGACTGACAGTTGCCCGCGACAAGCCCGTTCGGTCCGCAAGCTCACCATTTCCCAGTAAACCGGCGCCGGGACGGAAGGCGCGCAAGATTTCGATTCCCCGCTCCAGAGATCGATTCTGTGCCGGTAAAACCAGCCTTTCCGATTCTTCCTTCTTAGCCATACTGTATACGCACCGGTGATCCGGTCCCGTGCTCCAAGGCATTGAAAACCAAGTTAGGTGCCGACTTTCAATTCCATTGTGTGAAATTAGAGCGGCTCAACTCGCAAGTTTAGCTCCTAAAATTAAAAGAGCAATTCGCCGGACTCTGAATGTATTCAAAAGCCCCGTGCTGCCTTTCTACCCATAACTATTCCTACAGGAGACACTAATGAAATCTAGTCTTTTCTCTCGATTCAGCCGGATAGCTGCCGTCGCCGCTGCGTTTGCCGCTTTTTTTTCCGCGCCCGCGGCCGCAGCGTTCCCGGAACGACCCATTCATATCGTCGTGCCGTTTGCGCCAGGCGGCGGCACCGACTTGATCTCGCGTTTGCTTGGCGACGCAATGTCCCGCGAGTTGAACAAGCCGGTTATCGTCGAGAACAAGCCGGGCGCAGGGACAACCATCGGCTCCGATGAGGTTGCACGCAGCAAACCCGACGGCTACACCCTTCTGATGGCCACCTTTGCGCATGCGATCAATCCGGCCCTGCGCCCCAACATGCCCTACGACACTGACAAGGCATTCACGCCTGTGATCCTGGTCGGCCATTCCCCGAGCGTGCTGGTCGTGCGTCCGGACAGCCCGTTCAAATCAGTCACGGACGTCATTGCGGCCGCAAAAGCGCAACCCGGTAAACTCACCTACGCGTCTCAAGGGGTTGGCACCTCTGCCCACCTTGCGGGCGCGCTGCTCGAGAAGCTGGGGAAAGTCGATATGTCACACGTGCCCTACCGCGGCGCAGGTCCGGCTCTCAACGACCTGCTCGGCGGCCATGTGGACTTGATGTTCGGCACCGCCGCGGCCGTAGGCTCCGCCCTGCAGTCGGGCACACTGCGCGCTCTGGGTGTTACGACCGCAGAACGTTCGCCCGCCTTGGCTGACATTCCGGCCATAGCAGAATCTCTACCCGGCTACAAACTTGACAGCTGGTACGGCTTGTACGCTCCCGCCGGCACGCCCGCCGACGTTGTCGCCTACCTGAACAAGGCGGCGACCAAGGCGGCGCAGGCAGAGGCCTTCAAGAGCAAGGTACAGCAGGAAGGCTTGCTGGTGACGCCCGGCACGCCCGAAGACCTCGAAAACTACGTCAAGGCAGAGCAGGAGCGCTGGGCCGACGTCGTGGCCTCGAGCAACATCAGTCTGAACTAATGCATAGTGCGCGCGGCGCACCGAAATAGAGGAAACATTCATGTCCAATGAGCTCATTCAACTCGATGTCCAGGACGGCATCGCAACGATCTACTTGAACCGCCCTGAAAAGCGAAACGCTTTCAGCGACGACATGCGGACCCGGTACATCCAGGTTCTCGAGGAAGTCACTGCAAACCGGGCGATTCGCGCCGTGGTGCTCACGGGCAAGGGCAAGGGTTTCTGCGCCGGCGGCGACGTGGCCGGCATGGAAAGTCGCATGCAAGCCGATGCAGGGGAAATCGCCTTCAACGGCTGGGCGCGGCAGCAACGCGTGCATCGCTGTGTGACGTTATTGCATTCCATGCCCAAACCGACTATCGCAGCAGTGAACGGCGCCGCTTCAGGCCTGGGCGCGGACACGGCCATCAGTTGCGACTTCGTGCTCGCCAGCGTAGGCGCATCCTTTACCTGGTCTTATATCAACCGCGGCCTTATCCCTGATGGCGGAGGCCTGTATTTCCTGCCACGCCGGGTGGGTCTGCCGAAAGCGAAGGACCTGATTTTCAGCGGACGCAAGGTCGAGGCGTCCGAAGCGCTGGAGCTAGGTATTGCCGACCGTATCGCCAGCGATGAAGAACTGCTGCCGGCAGCATGGCGCTGGGCCGAGGAACTCAGCAAAGGTTCTCCCACGGCGCTGGCCTTGGGCAAGACGATTCTTAACCAATCATTTGAGTTGAGCGCGGGCCAGGTTTTTTCGCAGGGAAGCCAAGCGCAAGCCGTTTGCTACACGTCAACCGAGCATCGGGATTCAGTCCAGGCTTTTCTGAAAGCGCGGGATGAACGCAAGTCTGCTTCGGCTGCCGTTAAGGATTGAACGCTATGAATGCGATTTTCCACCTTATCAACCCCCGCAGCGTGGCGGTGATTGGCGCGTCGGCAGACCCTGCCAAGACGTCCGGCCGGCCGGTAGCGTATTTGCGCAAGCATGGTTTCGAAGGCGCTATCTACCCCGTGAACCCGAAAGTAGACTCTATTGCAGGACTCAAGTGCTACCCCGATGTGGCTTCCTTGCCTGAGACGCCCGATGTAGGAATCGTGCTGCTCGGGGCCAAACGCGCGCATCTTGCCGTGCGTGAGCTGGCCGAACGCGGCACGGCAGCCGCCATCGTGTTGGCCAGCGGTTATACCGAGACCGGCAGTGAAGGTGCGCGGCGCCAGCACGAGCTGTTGGAAGCCGCCGGCAAAATGCGTATTCTCGGACCTAATACCATAGGGCTGGTGAACCTGACGCGCAATATTCCGCTTTCCGCCAGCAGCGCGCTCGAAATGGAACACTTCCCTAGGGGTTCGATTGGGGTCGTTTCCCAAAGCGGTGGTATTGTCGGCTCGCTGCTTTCACGCGCTGCAGCCCGCGGTATCGGCCTGTCGACGCTGGTCTCCACCAGCAATGAAGTCGACCTCGATCTGGCGGATTTTATGGACTTTCTGGCTTCGGATGAGGCCACCAGAGTCATCGCGCTCTATGTCGAAACCATCCGTAACCCCGAAAAATTCAGTGCTGCTGCGCTGAAAGCTGCTCAGGCCGGCAAACCGGTTGTCGCCTTCAAGGTGGGTCGGTCGGAATCGGGCGCTCGCGCAGCAGTCTCGCATACCGGCGCCATGGCGGGGGCCGACCAAGTTTACGACGCCTTGTTCAGGCAAACAGGCGTTATCCGCGCAGAACGTTTCAGCGATCTGCTGGATATCCCGGCAGCTCTTTCGACTGCCCGCAAGCTGCAGGGCAAACGCATCGCCATTCTCACCTCAACAGGCGGTGCCGGCACGCTGGTCTCGGACGCCTTGGGCCTTGCAGGGTTCGAGACGCCAGCTCCTGATTTAAAAACAGCCGAGCGCCTGCGCGCCCTGGAAACCGGCGACCACGCGGCATTGGACCGCAACCCGATCGATGTAACGCTCGCCGGGCTGGAACCGGATCTTCTTCGCGGAGCGATACGGACGGTACTGGCAAGCGAGCAGTATGACGCGCTGGCGATTATTGTTGGTTCTTCCAGCTTGGCAGCCCCGGATTTGATGGCCGGCGCCATCAAAGACTGCCTGCCCGACAGCGACAAGCCCGTGATCGCTTACGTGAGCCCTTATGCGCCGCATATCGTGGCGATTATGAATCAGCGCGGTGTACCGGCGTTCACAGAGCCGGAAAGCTGCGCTGCCGCTTTGGACGCGATGCTGAAAATGTCTGATGAGCGGACTCTACTGCCGTCTTCAACGCGCATCGCACCTATCCCGATACCGGATTTTCCCGAAAACGCGTTGGATGAAGCTGAAGCGAAGCAGCTTTTCTCGTGTTTCGGCGTGCCGTCGGTTCGAGAAGAAATCGTCACGAATATAGATGAAGCAAAGGCCGCTGCGAACTCGCTCGGCCCCGAAGTCGTGCTCAAACTCCTTTCGCGCGAAATCGCGCACAAGAGCGAGGTAGGCGGAGTTGCTGTGGGCGTAAGCTCCGACAATATAGCGGCGCGCTTCCATGAAATGCACGACAGTGTACGGGCGGCTACCGGACGTGCGCCGGAACGTTATCTCGTCCAGGAAATGGTTTCGGGCGGCGTTGAGTTGATTCTTGGATTTCACCGGGATCCGCTTGGATCGGCGATCTTGCTGGGCATGGGTGGCGTGACGGCCGAATTGTTCAAGGATACGACGATGCGCTTGCTCCCGACGGAAGGTGCGCTCAGCGTGGAGGAGGCCCTCTCGATGATGCGCGAGCTCAAGACATGGCCGCTACTCGACGGATACCGGGGCCAGCCCAAGGCGGACACCAAAGCGCTTGCTGACGCCATCGTCGCTTTCTCTAATATGGTCGCACAACTGGGCGGCCGGCTTGTCGAGGCAGAGATCAATCCTCTGTTTGTTCAGCCGGTTGGTAAAGGGGTATTGGCCGCAGACGGCATTGCCGTGCTGAACACGGTCGCCACGGTTGCAGGATAAGAAAGGCTGCGCTATGCATGTTACTCAGATCTTGGCAAAGAAAGCCACGGCCCTGCTTGGGCAACCGTTACCGGAAAACGTCATCCATCATGCCAAGCGCGCGGTAATCGACTGGTATGCGTCCGCACTGCCAGGCACACAGACCGAACCGCTACGCCTCCTGGAACAGACGATGGCTGAAGACCTTGACCGCGGCCAGGCCCAGCTGATCTTGGGCCGGCGGGCAACGGTGCGCACGGCCGCGTTGGTTAATGGCGCAGCCGCGCATGCCGCCGAGCTCGACGACAGTTTTCGGGACGCCATGTATCACCCAGGGGCCGCCACCGTTGCCGCGGCGCTTGCGGCGTCTCAGCAGGTCAACGGGAACGGTGCCGATTTTCTGCGCAGTGTGGTGGCCGGTTATGAAGTATCCACTCGGATCGGCATGGTAATGGGCCGCGCACATTATCGGTACTGGCACAACACCGGGACCATCGGAACCTTCGGGGCCGCGGCGGCTGCTGCGGCGGCGTACAAGCTGGATGCCAATGCCTTTTCCCACGCGCTGGCGACGGCCGCCACCTTCACGGCGGGACTACAGCAGGCTTTCCGGATGGATTCGATGTCCAAGCCGCTACATCCTGGACGCGCGGCGGAAGCCGGAATCCTTGGCGCTCAACTTGCACGACAAGGCGTGACGGGTTCGCTGGACATTTTCGAAGGCGATGCCGGGCTTGGGAAGGCAATGAGCGACGGGCCCGATTGGTCCGGAGTCGCTGAGACGTTCGGAACGGATTTTCACATTACCCGCTTGACCGTGAAGAACCATGTGGGATGCGGCCATGCCTTTCCCGCAATCGACGGCGTTGTCGCACTCCGCCAACAGCACAATGTCCATTCCGCCGATATTGCCCGTATCCATATCGCAACGTACCGACCGGCCCTTGATATCGCATGCTACGACTTTCCGCAGACGGCAAATGAGGCACGGTTCAGTATCAAATACATGGTTGCAACAGCTCTGGTACATGGCGACGTACGGATGAACGCCTATTCTCCGGAAAGAATGGCTTGCCTCGCAACCCGCCAGTTGATGAGCAGGATATCGACGACGGTCGACCCTGATATTGATAAAAGATTTCCGCAACAACGCGCCGCCAAAATTGAGCTCGAGCTGAAAGACGGCAGCCGGTTGGAGTATGTTCAGCCCAATCGAAAAGGCGACCCGGAGGCCCCGCTCACGGACCGGGAGCTCGAAGACAAGTTCCTGGAACTGGCCGATCCGGTAATTGGCCGGGCCCGCGCGGATGCTTTGCTGCAGTGCTTGTGGAAGCTGGAGGAGCAGCCAGCGCCGTGCCTGATCGATTGACACACCATCTACGCTTTAGACCATAGGCATCCAACAATGCAATGCAGATGCAATAATCCAATTTCTAACGTCTCTTAGTCCGGCGTCACGCTGCGAAGACGCACGGGCTTTTGGCGATAAAGGTCGTCGTCGGCGTGGCGGGCCAATGCGGGCATGTCCAGCCCGTCGACGGGATATCGCGCGATGCCTATGCTTGTTCCGACACGCAGGGTAAGCGCGCCGAGGACAAACGGTTCTTCAAGAGCCTTGGCGATTTTCCCGGCGACAAGCGATACATGGTCGGCATCGTCGATTTCCGGCAAAAGCACCATGAATTCGTCCGCGGCTATCCGTGCTACCGAATCGCTGGCGCGAACAGACTCGACCAGGCGTTGCGCCACCGACTTCAGAAGTTCGTCGCCGACGGCGTGGCCGTGAGTCTCATTGACTTCCCTGAAGCGATCCAGGTCGATGCAAAGCAGGGCCAGGCTGCGGCCGTAGCGCTCGGCCTGCAGCAAGGCCTGGTCGGTCCGTTCCGTCAAAAGGTTGCGGTTGGCAAGACCTGTTAGACCGTCGCGCAATTCGAGTTGCGACAGACGCTCTTCATACTCGCGCTGCTCGCTGACGTCCACGAATGCCGCCACATAATTTGTTATTTGATCCCTATCGTCGCGAACGGCGTTAAGCGTCAGAAAGGCCGGAAAGTCGAAGCCGTTCTTTCGGCGTGCCCATGCCTGCCCTTCCCAGTTTCCCTGTATGGCCAGGTCGCCGGCAACACGCCGGAAGAACAGATCATTATGCCGGTTCGTCGGACGATGCAGCAGCTCATTAAGCGTCATGCCGCCGGCCTCCTTCGGCGAATAGCCGGTCATGCGAACGAAGGCGGGATTGACCAGAATGACGCGGCCGTCGGCATCCAGCAGTGCAAGGGCTTCGGTGGCATGTTCGAACGCCGCGGCCGTCAAGCGCAAGGTTTCTTCCAGACGGCCTGGCGCCACGATGGCAACCCGAGATAAAGATGGTGTGAAGTCGGACACGCTGATTCCTGGTGA
>JAKFDW010000075.1:0-31754 GCA_036675955.1 Orrella sp.
CGCTCACATGGCCCGCGAAGATCGGCCGAGCTCGTTTGCTGTAGACGAGCCGGTCATTGATACGCTGATCAGCGAAGGTCACCGCTACGCTTTCTTCCAGGCGTTGCGCCTGATCCGCTTGCGCGCGGTCGACGACAAGCAGTTGATGGACAATATCCGGGTCAGGCCCGCCGTCACCCTTTCTTTTCCTGAAAGCGATATCGAGGCCATCGGCCGCGATGCCGACGGCAAGTTCCACATTACGGCCAATTTCTTCGGACTGTACGGCGTAACATCGCCATTGCCGACTTTCTATACGGAAGACCTCATCGACGAAAAGCTGCAAGGCAATTCGTCGATGCGCGATTTCCTGGACATACTGCATGCCGCCCTGTATCCCTTGCTATTCAAGGCCTGGGAAAAGAATCGCCTGTGGCTGACGATAGGCGAACACGGCGATACGAGCCGCCTGGATCAACTGTTTGCACTGGTCGGCTTGTCCGGATCGCAGCCGCGCAACACCCCCGACGCACGCTTGCTTCTGCCCCATGCAGGCAATTTCAACCAGTTTCCGCGCTCGGCGCTGGGCCTGCAATCACTCATCGCGGGCTTGTTGGGAGGCATGCCGGTGGACGTCGAACCCTGCACCGTCGAGACGATCTCCATTCCGGAGCCGGCACGATGCGCTTTGGGCGAGCAGGCTTGCCGGCTTGGCGAAGATGCGCTGTTGGGCCGCGTGATCACAGAACGGTCGGGAAGCCTGATCGCGCATATCGGACCGATAACAGGCGCGCAGCTCCACGCTTTGTTGCCTGGTGCGCCGCTGCATGAACGTCTTGCGCGCAGTATCGCGCTTTACCTGCGCACTCCGATCAGGTGCGTCCTGGGCTTGCGTGTGGAGCCCGAGCAGCGCCAGAGTGCGGGCCTGGGACTCGGGTGGCAGCAACTTGGCTGGGATACGTGGCTGCCGCAGGCAGACTGCGAAAACCAGTGGCCGCGCTACGACGAGATTTTTCTGCCTATAAATACTGACACATCCCGATTTCATGAAGGAATAATGCAATGATGCTGGTAGAACTGAAGCCGTTATTCGGGCGTTTGAACTCAACATGCACGGCGGCGCTCGAAGGGGCCGCGGCGTTGACACTGTCACGCAATCATTACGAAATCAGCATCGAGCACATGCTGCGCCGCATGCTCGATGAACCGTCCGGCGATGTCGCCAGGATTCTGGCGCACTTTGAAATCGACTCGCTGCGGCTTAGCGCGCAAATCGACGACAGCCTGGCAAGCCTGAAGAACGGCAATCCCGGCCGGCCAGTGTTCGCCACTTTGCTGACCGAATGGGTGCAAGAGTCGTGGCTGATGGCATCGATTACGCTGGGCGAGAGCCGGGTGCGCAGCGGCGCCATGCTGCTGGCTCTGCTCAGCCGCCTCAGTTATTACGGCGCCGGCACACGCTACGTAGACACCCTGCGCCCTATCCCGCGCGACACGCTTGCCACGGAGTTCTATCAAATCATCGACGGTTCGTCGGAAGCCACTACAGGCGCCGACGCCCAGGCCAGCGGAACGTCGGCGGCCGGCCGTGCCGGCGCCTCGGCGGGCGAAGCCGCCATCACGCGTTTCTGCGAAGACTTCACCGCCAAGGCCGCGGCCGGAAAAATCGATCCGGTATTCGGGCGCGATACAGAAATCCGCCAGATGATAGACATACTCGCGCGGCGTCGCAAAAACAATCCCATATGCGTGGGCGAACCCGGCGTGGGAAAAACAGCCGTGGTCGAAGGCCTGGCACTACGCATCGTCGACGGAGACGTGCCGGACTTCCTGCGCGACACGCGTCTGTTGGGGCTGGACCTTGGCTTGCTCGAGGCAGGCGCCAGCGTCAAGGGCGAGTTCGAGAACCGCCTGCGCGGCGTTATCGACGAGATCAAAGGCTCCGCGCGCCCCATCATTCTGTTTATCGATGAGGCGCATATGTTGATCGGCGCCGGCGGCCAGACGGGCGGTTCCGATGCGGCGAATCTGCTCAAGCCCGCTCTTGCTCGCGGCGAGCTGCGCACCATCGCGGCGACGACCTGGTCGGAATACAAGAAATACTTCGAGAAAGACCCTGCGCTGGCGCGTCGATTCCAGGTCGTCAAACTCGACGAGCCCGATGTCGCCACCACTGTGCAAATTCTGCGCGGGCTGAAGGACAAGTACGAAACCGCGCACGGCGTCACCGTGCGCGATGACGCCATCGTAGCCGCCGCGGAACTCTCCAACCGCTACATCACGGGCCGCCTTTTGCCGGACAAAGCCGTCGATCTGCTGGATACCGCTACGGCACGAGTGCGTATCGGCCTGGGCATGAAACCCTCGGCCCTCGAGAAACTCGAACGGCAACTGGCCGGCATGGAACGCGAGCGTACTGCGCTGGTCCGCGATGGTCGGTACGGCCGCCATGACAACGATGAACGGATTGCCACGATTGAATCCGAACGCTTGCTTGTCGATGAACAGCGGCAAACCATGGAGAGCGGATGGCTGGCCGAGAAGGAAGCAGCGGAACGCGTCCTGGACTTGCGTCGCCAATTGGGCGAGGCGGAGAATGCCGGATCTGACGCCGCCGCTTCCAATGCCGCCTTGACCGATATCGAACAGCCGGCGCCTGGCGCCGACGCCGACGATACCGGAAGTCCCGAGTCCGATACCGTCGTGGCCGATGCCGTCGCGGTCGATATCGAATCGCCGTACGAACGAATCAAAGCAGAGCTTGAGGCGGCGCGAGCCGCCCTGGCGTCGCTGCAGGGCGACGCACCGCAAGTGTTCATTGAAACAGACCCGGATGCGGTCGCAAAAGTCGTGTCCGACTGGACCGGCGTCCCCCTGGGCAAAATGCAGCGCGACGCGGTCGGCGGCATTCTCACCCTGGCCACCCATATCAAGGAACGCATACGCGGCCAGGACCATGCCGTGGACCAGATTGCCGCGACGCTCAAGGCGGCGCAATCGGGCCTGCGCGATCCGCAGCAGCCCATGGGCGTTTTCCTGCTGGTCGGTCCATCCGGAGTCGGCAAGACAGAAACCGCGCTCGCCATCGCGGACCAGCTGTTCGGCGGCGACCAGTCGCTGGTCGCCATCAATATGAGCGAATTCCAGGAGAAGCACACCGTGAGCCGGCTGGTAGGCTCGCCTCCGGGATACGTGGGCTACGGCGAGGGCGGTGTACTGACTGAAGCGGTCCGTAAACGGCCGTATAGCGTCGTGCTGCTGGATGAAGTGGAAAAGGCGCACCTGGATGTCGTGAACATTTTCTACCAGGTCTTCGACAAAGGCACGCTGGCGGACGGCGAAGGCCGCGTCATCGACTTCAGCAATACCGTCGTGTTCCTGACCAGCAATCTCGCGACGGACGAAATCACCGCCCTGTCGCGGGACGGCCGCCCGGATCCCGACACGCTGGATCAGGCAATTCATCCGGTGCTCGCCCGCCATTTCAAGCCCGCACTGCTGGCGCGCATGAACGTCGTGCCGTACTACACCCTGCCGCCTTCCGAACTGGCGGGCATCGTGCGGCTCAAACTGGCGCGCCTGGCACAGAGGCTTGCCTCGGCCAACCGCATACAGCTGTCCTTCGACGAAAGCGTCGCCGACACCATCGCGGCGCGGTGCACAGAAGTGGACAGCGGCGCGCGGAACATCGACTTTATATTGCGCAAGAGCCTCACCCCCCTGCTGTCGGATGTCGTGCTGGGCGCGCTCGCGGAAGGCAGGACGCTGACCGCAATAAACGTCGCCCCCGGCGCAGAGGAAGACTGGCTTGTTTCCACGACTGACGGTGAAGGCTGATGTCGGACGAACATAACTACCAGTTCGTGTGCAAGGCCTTGCAGAACCAGGTCGGCGCCGGAAATGCCGTTGTGACACACTGGTCGGGAACGGAAGGGGTGTCGAAGCCCTACCGCTATGAAATAGTGCTTGCGGTGAAGGATGCCAGCGTCTCGCTGGAACCGCTGCTGAACACGCCCGCGACACTGACCGCAAAAACGGCCGACGGCACGATGAATTGGCACGGCATCATCACGCAGGCCAGCCAGGAAGGCCACGACGATGTCTATGATTTCTACAGGGTCGTCCTGGAACCGCGCCTGGCAAGATTGCGGTCATGGCGCTGGTCGGACATCTACCTGGACCAGCAGCTCGACGATATCATCATCAGCCTGCTCAAGTACGCCCAACTCACGCAGCCGTATGTCTCGGATGACCGACCCTATGACTATCGTATTGCAGCGACCGGGATGTCGGCCACCAAGCAGGAGTTTGCCTGCCAGTTCGAGGAAAGCTGCCTGGACTTCCTGATGCGAAAACTGGAACACTACGGCGTGTACTTCTGGTTTGAGCAAGGCGAAACCGAAGAGTCCGTGGTGTTTGCCAACGATGTCAGCCAGCAACCCCAGAACGCGGTCAATGCCGTTCACTATGCAAGGGGAACGCTGGATACTGAATCCGGGGAAATCGCCATCACGCGCATGGATCGCCATATCGGGATGCCTGTCGAGAAGGTGACCCTGCATGACTCACCTGACTACAGCAATACCCTCATAGACTTGACCGCCAGCCATGGCCTGTTCAAGCCATCGCAATTGCAATTGCAGGGCGAATACCAGAGCTATTCGGAGCACTTTACAACGCTGCGCGGCGATGACAGCACGTCCGGCGCGGCATTGGCCAAATGGCGTGCACAGGAACTGCTTTGCGCCAGCCAGCATATCAAAGGCCAGGTGCGTACACCGGGCGTCGTTGCGGGCTATCCGCTGACCGTGCAGGAGCATCGCCGGTCGGCGTCGCTCAGCGACTATTACGTCATCCAGATCTCTCATGAGGGTTATCAGACCCTGGAGACGTCTCGCAAGAACGACGAGCCCCCCTACCGTGGATCTTTTATCGCACTGCCACGCTGGATCATGTCGGAAAAGGGCCAGGAGGCACTACAATTCCGGCCCCAAAGGACGACGCCCATACCGCGCATCATGTATATGGTGAACGGATTCATCGATACCGGGACACCCGGCAACGCCAAGCGATATGCGCAGCTGGACGACAAGGGGCGCTATCAAGTCAGGTTCTGCTTCGCCCGCCAGTTATATGGAGGCGACAAGAATTCGGCGTGGTTGCGGATGGCCACGCCGTATGCGGCAGGTAATGCCAGTGAGACATCCCTATCCAAGGCTGGAATGCACTTCCCCTTGCGGGAAGGCACCGAGGTGCTGATCTCGTTTCTAAGCGGCGATCCGGATCGCCCTGTAATCGTGTCGGCCCTGCCGAATGTTGAAGCACCCAGCGTGGTCACTTCCACCAATGCTTATGAACATCTCATCACCACCCCTGCGGGCAACACTCTGGCATTGCGGGATGCAAGCGTAGGGACCGTGGAATCGGCCAGCAGCTCCGACCCGTCAATCTACTTATACAGCCCTACGGACAATTCCTCGCTGAATCTGGGAAAGACCGACGACGCCCCCGATGTCGGAGATGGCTTTCATCTCACGACAGACACAAATGGCACTATCCATGCCGGCACCAGCATGCTTATCGAAGTGCCTGGCCATTTACGCATGGCGGCGGGAGGAGGAGGAGCCTTAAACAATTTTCTCGGCACATCGGCGCAGGGCATGCCTCCGGGAGTCAATATAAGCACGAGCGGTGGTGTGGTCGTGAGTAATTATATTGGTGCGAATATACAAAGCACCGCCGGTGCCTCGGTACAACACTTCCTTGGTGTCAAGGCGCAGTTCACCGAGGCGCTATTCGCTGAAACCAATTTGGCGGCCGGGCTCAAACTGGATGTTTCGGCCACAAAAGATCTCAATCCGTCGAGCAAAACAGAAATCTACGGCCAACATACCTTTACTTTTGTCAATGCGACGTGGACCGGTGGAAATTGGACCATGGCGATCGGAGACAAGCGAGAAACTGTAGCAACGTCGAATACCCAGTCCGCAGGAACTTACCTTGTCGCCTCTCCCGACATCAATTTAACTTCCGGCTTGGCCGAGTTTTCGCTAGCGGGTCCGGCGGTTGTCCTCAACAGCACAGGAGCAGCGACGATATCTTCCGGCGCAATCACCGAGATCAGTGGAGAGACGTGTGTAGGTATAACTTCGGGTGCGACCACATTTATGGCCACCCCGAGTTCGATCATGGCAACGGCTACCTCGATAACTTTAATGGGAGCAGGCGACATTGGGCTAGACGCCGGCGTCGGGAGCGCAGTTATCCGCGGCACTGTGATCGCTCTGGGTTGACGTGCGCACATGAAAATATTCAAGCCCGCCGACACGCTGATACTGCTGGGACGCCACTCACGCGCCGGACAGCCTACGCTTACTATAACGGTAGGCTACGCCTGCGAGCGAGATGGCTCCGGTTTAAGTGAACAAAACGCGTGGAAGTGGCTCGTCCCTCAATTTCCTGTGGAGCCTTTCGACACCGGATTCAAGCGCGAGCATGGAACGTTTGCAGTAGCGGGCCTGGCCTGCGCTCCTGGCAACGTCCCGGTAGCCGGGCTCATGGTCAAGGCATCCGTCGGCAACGTTGCCAAACAAGTTCTTGTGCAAGGCAAGCGCTATTGGATTAATGGACCAACTGGATGCCACGCCAGCAAACCCGAACCCTTTATTACTCAAGACATAGGACTGGCCCACGCGTATGGCGGCAAAAGCTGGTCATACAATCCATACGGCCTTGGGCATATCGCTGACACCCAATCCGCAGACGGTTGTGCCCTTCCAAATATCGAAGACCCGCGCGCGCCCATTCTTGCACCTTCCGACACGCCTGCAGTGGCCACCCTGGGCCCGCTGCCTCAAGGAAGTCCCGACCAGATGCGCTGGCTGGGAGCGCTGGACCAGATCTGGGAAAAGCAGCGTCTGCCATGGCTGCCGGACGATACAGATCCACGCTGGTTTGATCGCGTGCCGCAAGACCAATGCAGCCCGGTCTTTTGGCGAGGCGATGAGCCCTGGTCGGTCACCAATATGCATGCCTTGTATCCGGAACAGTCCGGTCAGTTGCCGGGCCTGAGGCCTCGCCTTCTGGTACCCAGCAACGATCCCGCAGGATGCCGTGAGCTGACCATGGACCTGGATACTGTCTGGTTGTTCCCGACCGATACGCGAGTCATCGTGCTTTACAGAGCCGAGTTCGCCGTAGAGCAGGAAGATGCAAGCGATATCCATGGGTTTGCTGTGTTTACAGAGAAAATGAACGATCCGGCCTTGCCCACAGCCCACTACGCCGAATTATGGCGGCTGGCAAAGGCCGGACCTGCCATTGAAGCTCCCGAGCCTCCGCCGACAGAACAAGACGCCGAGACCCTTGCCAGTCACCAGGCATCGATTGCAGAGAAGGCCGACGCGCAAAGGGCGCAAATCGGCAAGGCCATTTTGACGGCCAACCAAGACGCGCTCGCCGAAATGCAGCCTTACCTGCCCGCGAAGGCTCTGAAGCAGGCACAGGACAAAATCGCCGCCCTCTTTGTTCCAGTGCCGGCCGCGCAGATCGCAGCACCCAAGGCACTTACGGCCGAAGCCATCACGGCGCAGGTGCATGCTGCCCTGGCACAGGGGAAGGCAGAGGCCAGTGCCAGCCTGGCAGAGCACGGGATTGACCTGGACAAAGTCATGGCGAGCGCCACCAAGCACCCGCAGCCGGACATTGATACGGTGGATATCCTGGACTACATGCCGATAAGCGCCGAAAAAAAGGCGGCCGTCCAGGCAACAATGAAAGAGTTCCAGGGCAAGATCGACGGCGTAAAAGCAGAGGCGGCGAAGATAGAAGCCCAGGTCACCGCTATGGCCGCTGCAGCGCAAGAGGCCAAGGCAAGCCGCGAGACGGCGGCGCAAAACCCGCCGGATGGCGCGCTTCCAACAGGCCCGCGCCAGCGCCTTACTCGCGACGAGCTGCTGGCCCGGCATAAAAATGGCGTATCGGCGGCGTGGACCGAACTGGAAGAAGAGGACCTCTCTGATCTTGACCTGACCGGCATCGACATGCGTGGCGCACGCCTGCATGCCTGCGTACTGGATCGCAGCATACTGAACCGAGCGAAGCTGAACGAAGCGCAGCTAGAAAAATGCCAGCTGAACAGCACCCAATTGCACGATGCGCAATTGGAACGCAGCCAGATGACCGGATGCAAGATGGACAGGTCGGAATGGTGCGGGGCAAACACCGTGCAAGCGCGATTCACGAACTGCAACTTTGAACACGCCAGACTCAGCAATGGACTATGGCGCCAAAGCAATGCGCAGGACTGCTGTTTCGATCTGGCCGATCTGTCCGGCATTCAGGCGACCGAAGCCAAATTTACCGCCTGCACGCTGAACGGAGCCACTGCGCCGGACAGCGTCTTCGATCGCGCAAGCCTTACCGACTGCTCGCTGAAAGCGGCACGCTTCGATCACGCATCATTGGTACGAACCACCTTGACCAACTGCCTGTGCATTGCGGCGCAATTTATCGGCGCCCGGATGCCAGGCTTGCGAACACTTGCCGCCACAAGCCTGCAACAGGCGTGTCTGGATGGAGCAGACCTTACCAAGGCCAGCCTTCAGGCGACCAGCCTGAAGCAGGCATCGCTGCGCGAAGCCCGGCTTACCGATGCCTTGATCAAAGAGTGCGACCTTGAGGCGACCGACGGCTGGCATTTGATTGCGTGCCGTGCCGACTTCACGGGCAGCCGCATTTGCAATGCCAGTTGGCGCGGCGCCAATTTGATGCAGGCGAGCTTTGCACGCACCGTACTGGAAAACGTGGACTGGAGCGGTACCAACCTGCACGCCGCCTTCACGCGTACGGCAAGCGCCAGAGGAATAATTTTGGATCAGGCCCTGCTGACCCGTTGCCGTCTTCTCGAGGAGCACGCATGACGGCCACAATATTGACAGTCGAAGCGTTGAACAGGGCAAGAGCGGAAAAACGCCTCCTTCCCGCCGGAACGCTGGCCGCGGGCGACTATCGCGGCGCGGACCTTTCCGGCTTTCGCTTCGAGCACATAGACGCAAGCCGCGCCTGTTTCGACGGCGCAGATCTTAGCCAGACCTCATGGATGGACTGCCGTTTCGACGGCGCCAGCTTCGCGCAATGCCGGCTCGATAAAGCCCGGTTTCAGGCGTGCACTGGCGTGTCGGCCTCATTTGCACGCGCTCACCTCACTTTTGTGTTCATGAAAGATTGCCGATGGGACCAAGCCGATTTCCGCGATGCTGACCTGACCCGGCTGACCGCAATGAAGACTTCATTTCCCGGCTGCCAATTGGCCACGGCGCGTTTGGCCGAGGCCTTCCTTTCGGAATGCGACCTCAGCAGCCTGGACCTGCGCAATGTCGTTTGGGAAAAAACCCATTTCCCCGACAGCCAATTGAATGGCACCATGTTCGCCGGCGCCGCCCTGACCATGTGCTCTTTCAACCGCGTGCAGGCATGCAATACCGACTTCAGCGGCATCAATGCGCCCAGCGTCTCTTTCTACGGCAGCAATCTGGAAAATGCCCGCTTTTGCGACGCAAGCCTTGCGGGCGCCATATTTGACCTTGCGCGACTGGATCGTGCAGACTTCTCGCGCGCGGCGCTGACCATGGCGCGCTTTTGCGAAGCACAATCCACCGCCTTGAACTGCTCGCACGCGATATTGATCGATGCCGACTTGGCTCACCTTCAAGCAGCGCATGCGGATTTTTCCCATGCCGACCTGACGGGCGCCCGTCTTCACGCCGCTGAACTGCCCGACGCATCGTGGCATGATGCGACGCTGACAAACGTGCGCCGCGATGATGCCGAGCTGCGGGCCGCCGAATTATGGCATCCACCTCTTTAACCGAAAGCCACGAATATTGCCATGCCTATATCAAACAGCATAATACGACCCGCCGACTGGAACCCCGGTCAGCAAGATAGCGTCACGCCAGAGCCTGGTCCGGCATCGCTGCATCATATACGCCTGACCATACAAGATGCCCAACGTTTCGCCGCCCTGCACAAGGGGGAACGTCTGTGGCTGACGCCCGCTGCGGGATGCCTGCTGGCCCCGGAAGTCGGCGACTTGGTGCTGGCTTCGGTCACCCACGGCCAGGGCTATATATTGACGGTGCTCGAACGCGCCAGGCCCGATGCCACCGCTGAAATATCGATGCCCGGCGGGCTGCGCGTGACGCTCCCGCAAGGGAAGCTGGAGATCATGGCTGCCCAGGGCATTTCGATGAGTTCCGCGACTGACATCGAGATCGAGGCAGAGCAATGGACGGCGTTATTCAAAAAGGCAAACATTGCCTGCCAGACGCTGCAAGTCTCGGGCGTATCAGTACAGAGCACTTGGCAATCGCGCAGCGACATCTGCAGCGGCACTCACCTGCAAGTCGCGTCCCGCAACGAGAGCCTGTACGGCAGCAGCGTGCGACGCATTACCGGCCACGAAGAATCGACGGCGGATTCCATGCGGCAACTGGTCGCCCGCGACTGGTCCCTGCAAGCGGCAAGCGCAGATCTGGACGCAAAAGATCGTGTGGCGCTCAACGCAAACTCCATCCAGATCGGCTGAGGAGGATCAAGAATGTTCATGCTGAATACCGCAGGCGCAATGCTCAACGCTTCCGTGCCGGATGTCTGCAAGACGCCGGCAGGCCCCGCCGTCGTGCCTGTCCCTTATCCCAATATTGGCATGTCGGTGCAGGCCGACCCGGGCGCCATTGTCGACAATGTCCTGCTTGTTGCCATGCCTGCGCTCAATATCGGCACCACGATTCTGATGACCAATGGCGACCAGGCCGGCGTACTGGGAGGTGTCGCCAGCAACATGATCATGGGCGAAGCGAGCTTTGTCACCAGCAGCCTCAAAGTCATGGTGGGAGGCATGCCGGCAGTGCGGATGAACGACATGACCATGCACAATTCAGAGAACACCATGGGTGCGGCCGTGATGCCCGGCGCGCAGACTATCGTCATGGCGATGGGGTAAGAATATGAATATCTCAGCACGACTGCTCTCCCCACTGACTACGCTTGCGCGGGCCGCCGCAGTACTGGTGCCTGCACTGGTCCTTGGCGGCTGCAGCTCCAGCATGCTGGGCGGATCGTCCAAAGAGGATGCGCTCAAGGCACTGCAATGGTCGTATGGATCCGAGGGTGTGCAAATCGCCATCGATGCCGATCCCCGCTTGAACCTGTCCGACGGCCAGCCGCATAGCTTGGCGGTCACCGTGGTGCAGTTCGCCGATCCGACTGCTTTCGCGGCCTATACAAAAGACAATTCCAAACTGGCCCAGCTGTTGCTGGCGGAAACGGCGCCTGCCGGAATGCTGTCATTGCAACGCCTGTTCGTCATGCCGGGCGAGCAACGCCGCGTGACATTGCCGCGAGCGGAAAAAGCGCAGTATGTGGGCTTGGCAGCAGGCTACTACCGCCTTGACCCCGCCGTCAGCACCCGCCTGTATCGCATAGGCGTCGATGTCGACTCCAGCGGCATCGTCATCAAGAACCACAAGGCAGCGCCCGCGCCGCTCGAAATCGGCTTGAATCTCGGCCCGGAAAGCATTCTGGACGCGCCGGGCACCCGCCCCGCCGAAGTGCAGCCGACCCAGCCCAAGGCGGGTCTGGTTGCAGCCGAACCCGCGCCGGCGTCCGGCACGAGTCCTAAAAAACAATGAACCAGGCAATACAAGCATGAGCGTTAATCGAAACCAACCACTATTCTGGCACCAGGGCCTGTTCCTTCAGCCGCATCATTTCCAGTATCACGATGCATGGATACAGCAGACCCAGGCCCGCTGGCTTGAGCTGACATCGCCTTGGGCCTGGGGCCTGGGCGCACTGAAAATCAGCGAGACCGCCTTATCTGCGCAACAACTGGTCATCGAAGAGATCGCCATACGCTGGCGGGACGGCACCCTGACGGAAAGCCCCGGAAATGCGCAGATCGAATCGCTGCGTTTCAAGCTGGCCGATTTTGCCAGCGGCCCGCGCACGGTATATGTGGGTTTGCGCCGCATCGAGGACGAGCAGATCAACGTCCAGACATTCGAGAATCTGGATGATGCCGTCCAGGCCGATGCCCGCATGATCGTGCCGGCCGACGCCGAGGCCGTATCCGACCGCTACGCGGGCGGCCCCACTGCGCGCGTGACCTTCATGACATATGTCCTGCGTCTATTCTGGGAAGACGAACTCGAAAATCTGGGCCAATACGATTTGATGCCTCTGGTGAGCCTGGAACAAGACGGCGACGTCATCCGGGTAAGTCAGGCTTTCATTCCGCCATGCCTGAATCTGGCTGCCTCCCCGGTACTGCAACAGATGTTGCGCGAGGTACGCGACGACATCATAGGCCGGGCGCGGCAACTGGAAATCTTCAAGCAGTCTATCGCCAGCCGCGGTGGAGACGAGAACCAGCCAAGTCCGATACTGGCCCTGTCTATCTTGAATCGATATGGGCCGGCGCTGAACACCATGGTGTCCACTCCCCAGACGCATCCGTGGTCTGCCTACAACCTGCTTACCCAACTGGCGGGTGAACTCAGCACGTTCTCGGAGTACTGCGATCTGCTGGGCGAAACGCGGGATGGACAACGGCTTATCGACCCCTACCGGCATCAAGGACTCGGGCCGTCCATGAAAGGCGTAATGGACCTGGTTCGCCACCTGTTGAATGAGATTACCGTGGGGCCCGAAATGCTGGTCCATTTTGAGCAGACTGCCAGCTCGCCCGACCTGTTCCACGCCGATCTCAGACCCGATTTCTTCGGACCGCGCCATCGCTATTACCTGATGGCGCGCAGTTCCCTTACGCCGGTCGAACTGGGCCAGAAAATCATTCTCGAAGGCAAGCTGGGGGTGCCGGACCAGATGGAGACGCTCATCACACGCTCATTGCCCGGTATAGACCTGCTGCCCCTCGCCACGTTGCCGCTGGGTTTGCCGCGACGCACCGGCGCGACCTACTTCCGCCTCGAAAGCCTGTCGGATGCGTGGGATGCCGTTATGCGCGCAAGCAGCCTGGCGCTGTTCCTGCCCGACGCGCCACCAGAATTGCGCCTGGAAATCATTGTTATTAAAGGATAAGCCGTGCGCCTGACCCAATTTTGGATGACCTCGATGGAGACGGCCCGGACCGCGGTCGCAGAACCCGGACAGACCGCGCCCAGGCTAGCGGGCCAGATCCAGGCCGATCTCGAGCGCGCATGCGCGAGCGCCCTGGACCAGGGCTATGCGTCCTCCGACATTCAATCCGCTCTATTCGCTGTCGTTGCCTGGATAGACGAAATTGCCATGACACATCCGTGGGCTGGTGCTGCAGAATGGCGGCTCGCCCCACTGCAACGGCACTATTTTTCGACCACCCGCGCCGGTACCGAATTTTTCGAACGCCTGGACGCGCTGCCGGACGAAAGCACGGACGTGCGCGAAGTGTACGCGCTGGCCCTGCTGGCCGGCTTCAGCGGCCGCTATAGCTATCGCCCTGCCGGCGAACTGGCCGGCTACCGCCAGAACATTTTGTCGCGTGTTGCCGAAGAGCGCTCCATGGCTCCACTGCTGTCGAGTGAACCGCTGTTTCCCGACGCCGGCGAGCTGGCCAAAGCGCCGTCAAGACGCTCGCGCGGCAATTTTCCGTCCTTTGTCACCTTCTTGTTGATTGCAATACCAGTGACCTGCCTGGCTGCGCTTTATATAGTCCTGGATCATCACGCCAGTGAAGTGGCCGCTCATCTCGTAGCTCCGTTGTCGTCCCAAATCAAGCCATGAATCTGATCTTCTTTCCAGTGCAGCAATGATAAAAAAACTATTCCTACTACTGGGCTGGCTGGCCGGCCTGCTTTTTCTGGCCGCGGCCTGCTGGCTATTGGGCATCTATCTGAACTGGCCCATGTGGCGATGGCCGCTCGTGTTCGTCGGTGCGCTGGCGGCCGGCTGGATTGCCCTGAGGCTGCGCCGGTATTGGCTGGCCTGGCGATTGCGCCGCCGGCTTGCCCGGCCCGTGGGCAATAGCCAGACGCTGAATGTTCAGCGTGTCGATCAGGACTGGAAGGCCGGCGTGCGCACTTTGCGCGAGTCGCGCCTGTCGCGCTTTGGATCGCCGCTATATGTACTGCCCTGGTTCATCGCACTGGGGCGCGAGGCCGACAGCAAATCGGACTTGCTGACCCGTGTATCCAGCGCCGGACCCGTGCACGCCGACGGCGAAGAGTTGCCGACCTTGCGCTGGTGGCTGCTGAGCAATGGGGTGGTGCTCGACCCCAGCGACGGCCTCAGCAACGACAATGAAACCCCCGGCTCGCAGTACTGGAACAGGATTCTGCATTGCATGTTGCGTACCCGGCGCCGTGAGCCGCTGAATGGGATGATCATCCCCTTGAATGCGCAATGGCTGCTTGAGAGCGACGACGTGGAGCTCGCGGAAATCGGCCGCCGGCTTCGCAAGCGCCTGGACGAACTCAGCCGCATCTATAACGTTCGACTACCAATTTATGTCATCCTGACTCATTGCGAGCAATTGCCCGGGGTCCAGGCCTGGGGCGAATCGCTGGATGCCGAAATGCGCTCGAAAGCCATGGGGTATTTAAGCGCGGCGCCTCAAGAAAGCACCAAGCAGTTCATCGAAAATGCCTTCCAGAGCATTGTTGGGCGCATGCTGGATTTGCGGGTTCTGCAGGGCATGCGCAGTTTGCCCGACGCCGATTCCTTCAGCCTGCCCGAGCGCATGGCAACGCTGGCAGCACGCTTGAACAAGCTCATCCATCCGGCCTTCCAGGCTACTCCTTATGCCGAAACACCGCTGCTGGGCGGCTTGTTCCTGACCGCCAAGCCCGCCGATGCGCACGCCCGTGAACCTGGATGGTTCATGACAGAGTTGTTCGATCAAATATTGCCCATGCAGCGCCATGCATGGCAGCCCATCGAGCGGTGGCGCCATTGGCGCCGATTGCTACGTCACGCCGCGGTAATTGGCTGGCTGGTGTTTTGCACCGGCACGGCGGTGCTGATGGTGCACGGGTCACGCGTGACGCAGGCACAATTGCATGCCATCAAAGCTTACACACCTTCAGCGTTCACGGGAAACCTGAGCAACGATCTGGCCATTTTGCAACAAGCGCGCGACTCCATCGACGCGCTGGAAGACCACCGTACATGGAAGACACGCTGGCTGCCGTTCCAATGGCACGTCAGCAGTGTGGAAGAGTCCATGCGCGCGACCTATGTGCAGAACTTCCGGCGGCAGATCGTCGACCGGCACCTGACTCCCTTGCTGTCCACAAGCCTGCCCTTGATTCCGTCCCAGAAAGACAATCTGCTGCTGGCAGCGTGGGCTGAAAACCTGGTGCGGCAAATCAATCTGATGAACGGTGTGCTGGATGGCCAGGACGTCACAAAGCTGCCTCTTCCGGGTTCCGGACTGTCGCAGATCTACAAGAGCATAGATCAACCCACCCCCAGCCCGATCGAATTGCATTTGCTGGGCGACCTCTACCGCGACTACTTGCTATGGGAGACCGATACAGCCCTGCTCACTGAACGGCGAAATGCGCTACGTGAAACGCTGAATGACCTGGAATTGCCCGAGCGGCCCATACAGTGGCTCTATGCCTGGGTAGAGCTGCAAGGCTATCTCATGCCGGTACGTATTACGGACTACTGGAATATTCCCGAAACGGATGGGCAAGCCGAGGTTCCGGCTGCGCTGACCTTCAAAGGCGAGCGCGCCGTCTCTTCGTTCCTGGCAGAGCTTGGAACTGCCAGCGGCTACACCACGGTATGGGAGCAGCGCCATGCCAGTTTCGAACATCACTATTTGCAGACAGGACTGCAGGCATGGCATGAATTCGCCGTGGCGTTTCCCTATGCAGCCGACCGCCTGCCAGATGCCAGCGCAAGACGGGGTGTACTTTCGGACCTGTTGGGCGCGACCGATCCCTATCGACGGCTGCTGGCCGATATTGCTGCCGTGGGAAATCAGTTGCCGGAAGAAAAACGGCCGCTATGGGTTCAGCAAGCCATCCGAATCAATGAATTGGAACAATTGGCCGGCGGATCCAGCAAGACCGGTCTCTCGGCGGCGGTGCATGAAGCGAACGTCGTGAATCGCCTCGGCGTCGATGCCATGAAAACGCTGCCCTTTACCCGGTCCATACCCAAAAGCCTGGATTATCTGCACGGCGACCAGACATCGCTGGTGGACTTCAATAATTACCAGAAAGGCCTGGAAGCAACAATCAAGGAGCTGATGCAAGGCAATGGCAGCGCGATGCAGTCGGCCGCGAATATATGGGCATTCGGCCATGATCCCAACGTCAAATCCGTACCACTGGTCGATGCGTCTAACGCACTCCACAGCTTGAAAGCCACATTGGATGCGTCAGGCGACTCCCATACCGATCCCATCTGGAAAGTGGTGCAGGGTCCGCTGGATTTCACGCTCGATTACGCCGCAAGATCGGCGGCCTGCGGCCTGCAAAATGAGTGGAGCGGTTCCGTGGTGAATGCCGTCCAGGGCGTCAGCGATACAGGACTGGCCGATACCCTGCTCTATGGCGACCGCGGCCAAGTCAATACATTTCTCGGTGGATCCATCAAGAATTTCGTCGACAAGGGAGCTGTCCGGTATGAGCCGCGACTGGCCATGAATCGTGCCATACCGTTGAACGGGCAGTTTTATGCCTTTATCAACCAGGCGCAGTTGAATCAAGTGTCTATGCTGAGCGACAAGCGCAAGGCGGATTCGTCGCAAACAGAGATTGCCGCGCTGACTCAACAGAACACAGGCCTGGAACAGCAGATAGCAAAGCTGGAAGCCACCACTGCCAGCGTCACCCTGACGACTGTCCCGACCCAGGTAAATCCCGGCGCCCGGGCGCTTCCGGAAAGCGTCAATCTGACCGTGCAGTGCGCGGCCAAAACGTTGACGCTTGAAAACCTGAACTTCCCCAACACCACCACCTTCCCCTGGTCGCTGGCATCATGCAGCGATACCGTGCTGACTATTCAAACTGAAGATTCAGTCTTGGTAAAACAGTGGAGCGGAGCACGAGGGTTTATTTCATTCTTGCGGGAGTTCTCCAGCGGACAGCGCCGCTATGTTCCTGCGGATTTTCCCGATAGTGCCAAATCAATGGAGGCCGCAGCCATCGACTTCATTCTGGTTTCCTACCGCATGCAAGGCCAATCCGCCCTGCTGAAGGCCTTCGACGAAGCCGACCACCTGACATCCCAGGTAGACCAGAACAAAGCGAAAATCAAGGCGCTGGATCCCGGCGCCCAGCAGTCGGGCCCGATTGCGCAACCGGCATCAATGCCCCATGTGCCTGATCGAATTGCCTCATTTTGCATGGGTCCCGTCAATTCAGTAGTGCCCATGGTCGAGACCCGCCCCGATACGGTAAAGGAAGCCGCCAAACCGCGCGCGCCCCGGCATTCAGGGAAAAAAGCCATTACCGCAACACACAAGTCGGGCCATGCTGCCGAGCCGGGAACATTCTCGGTGCAGGTGGGCGTGTTCGAGCATCCCGAAGCCGTGCACAACAAACTGAGTGCGAATGGCTATACCGTGGTTGAAGTCCCTCTGCAGTTGAAAGGCAAGAACTACACCAGCGTCATCATCCGTGGCTATGACAACAAAAGCCTGGCCGAGCAGGCAGCGGAGAAAATAGGCGGGATACTGAAACTGACTCCCCAGGTAATTCGGCATGAACCATGATTCCGCTTCGATACAGGACTTCGGCATGTGGGAATATTCTGCTTTTGCGCTTTTTTATATCGTGATTGGATTTGGTCTGGGGCGCCTGCGGTGGTACAGCGTTTATCGCAAGCTGTTACGGGAGCGCCCGCAACGGCGTGCCCGCCAGGCGGCCAACCAGACGGCAAGGAACCCGGGACAGGAGTAGCCCGGATCTTCCATCTGGGACCTTCCATCTGAGACCTTCCATCCGGGATATCCCATCTGGGATATCCCAGCCGCAATCATCCATCGCGACGATGCATTTTGAAGAATTGCCAGATCAGCACGGAAGCCGCCGGTCCCTCTTTTGCATTGAATTTCTGCGTGGCATCGCCGCCGCTCCAGGCGTGTCCCACGCCTTTGATCAGGCATAGACGAACGATTGTCTTTCGGCCGCGCAGAAAATCCCATCGCCTGTATTCGCGCGCTGTGCCCTTCGCCAGCACCGTTTCCTTGCCGGCCGGTTTGACCATTCTGCGCAGCGCGAGGCCAGAAGCGGACTTGGCCGGAATCACGCCATGAGGCTGCGGCAACCAGTTGATATGTACGAACTGTTGTGCCAGCTGCGTGGCATTGCGAGGCGCCACGACAGTATCGTTCTGTCCATGCAGAATAAGGGCCGGCATGCCGGGGCATCCGTCGGCGCCCCTGAGCAGCGACTCGATCAAAGCGGTGGGCTCATGCAACGCCCCGCGCCGCATGGTTCGCATTCCGTCGGAAGGGTTGCGCGCCTCGCCCAATGCCGCGCCCGAGTGCAACGCGACCGCGGCAAAAAGGCCCGGATGACGCAATGCAGTCAATCCAGCCATACCGGCACCTGCCGACATGCCTGCCACATACACCCGGGCGCGATCCAGCTTATGGCGGGAAACAATAGTGTTCGTCAGCTCTGCAATCGCGTCGGCTTCGGCGCAACCATGGGCGCTATCCGGCTGAAACCACCGCCAGCAGCGCAGTGCGTGAACACGTCGGGTTTGCTGGGGATAAATCAAGACAAAGCCCTTGCTGTCGGCCAGACGATTCATGCGCGATCCCAGTGCCATCTCGTAAGCCGTCTGCTGGCATCCGTGCAGCATTACAAGCAAAGGCATGCCGGCGATCGGCCGTGCGGGCGGCCTGTACAAGGCGTATGCAAGCCGGCCCAATAGTTCTGTTCGGGAAGGGGCAGTCTTGTGCATGAGGTTTTGCCATGTCCCCTGCCAGGCGCGGGGCGACGTTGACGCCGGCCTGGCCGGCACCTTGCGCACAGCTGTCTTCTTGATCGCTTTCCTGCGGGCCTGTTTCACAGGCGGCCCGCTTACCATCTTGACCGCTTGCCGCTGCAGGCGGGACATACGCTTGATCGTGGAAAAAACCAGGCTGCCGAGCTTTCTGGCCATACGCCTCCGATACCTGCGCGCCACGCCGCAGCACGCCGAGGCAGGTTGAACAACAATTGAAAAGACGCAGGTATCGTAACGCAGTGCCCTGTATCATTGCCGGATCCACTGGTATCCGCATATTTCCGTTCGGCTCCGCCCTTTCTTGATGCAATCTTTACTGTCCATCTCACCCCACCAAGTCCTGTTGCTTGCGAATCCAGCAATTGCATTGCTGTTTTCAATGATATTCATTTGCGTGTGGACAATTACCGAGCAATCCTGCAACTACCTGCTGTTGGTGGCCGCCGCGTTTTTCGTCTATGCGCTTGGGGCGGCATTCCAGATACTGTCGGTGCCGAACGATGTTGGTCTGAACACGGTAATGACTGCAGCGCTTTATATCGCCAGCGCCGCGTTGATGATGCACGGCATGGTTTCGCGCTATGGCATGCGTGTCAATAATGTAGCGCTGATTCTATGCAGCGTCGGCATACTGGCCGCCATTGGCTATTATTTCTATGTAACGCGCAACCTGATCGCCCGGATCTATATCCTGAACCTCGGCTCGGCGGCTATCCTGTTGTTTCCTGTTGCCCAGTGGTGGAGGCGTTTGCCCAAGCGTGCCGTCGACCGACTGCTGTTCTGGATATACGTCGCCTTTGCGATCAGTTTCTTCCCAAGGACCTTCTTCTCGATTACCTCGGCAGTAACGGGAGGGCTTGCGGCATTTGTGCAATCGCCATTCTGGATCACATTGCAGCTGACCTTATTGTTGTTTGCCATAGTGCTGGCCCTTGCAATCCTGGCTGCTGGGGTACTCGACATAATAGAAAGACTGCAAAATGAACGCAATATCGACAGCCTCACTCAGCTTTACAACCGGCGCAGCTTTGAAGAGCAGGCAAGTGCCATAATCGCCGACAAGCGACGACGGGCGATCAGTCTGGTGCTGTGCGATATTGATTATTTCAAGTCCATCAACGACGTTGACGGCCACGCGGCCGGGGATCAGGTTCTCCAGAAATTCGGCGAAATTGTTCGCGACTTCATACGCGCAGGGGATATCGCGGCCAGGGTGGGAGGCGAAGAGTTCGCATTGCTCTTGCCCAATACGGCTATGGAAGGCGGGGTCGAGCTTGCCGAACGTTTGCGCCGCCATCTGGAAATGACCCAATTCCGGACTGCTTTCGGCAGCCGGACGGTGACGGCAAGCTTTGGCGTCTGCGAGCGCCATGAACATGAATCGCTTCGGGATCTTTTCGCCCGCACCGACGCCATGCTGTATGCCGCAAAATCGAATGGCCGGAACAATGTCGCTATCGCGAGTCATTATCTCGATTCAAATACAGTGCCAGCAAGTCAAATCGACCACGCCATTTGAACCGGCCTTATAGTGATGGCTGTCAAGATGCAGGTCTGCCCCATAAAGGAAGAAAAATGAGTTCGTTGTTTGCGTTCCTTCACCATATTGCCGCCTTTGCATTGATTGCCGCCCTGGCTGTCGAATTTGTGCTGCTTCGAGAGACGCTATCGCTTTCGATCGCCAGAAAGCTACAAAAGGCCGACATGATTTTCGGCATTGCCGCCGGCATCGTGCTTGTCGTCGGGCTTGTTCGTGTTTTCTTTCTCGAGAAGGGATCTGACTACTATTTCAGCAACATACCATTCATGATCAAGCTTACGTTGTTTATCGTGATTGGTATCTTGTCGATTTATCCCACGCTGGAGTTTCTGTCATGGAGGCGGGCTACTAAAGTCGGCCAGCTTCCCGTTATAAGCGCAGGCAAACTGCAGAGACTGAAACTGACTATTCACCTGGAGTTGGCGGCGGCGGCAGGCCTGATCCTGTGCGCGGTCCTGATGGCCCGCGGGGTCGGAAGTGTTTGAGCCTTGAAGGTACAATTGCACTTCGTTACGTTTAAGCGTGTCGCAGTGTGATTAAACAACTTATCGGCATCCTGGCCGTACTACTCGGATTAGTCCTGGGCGGCCCCGTTGCCGCGGCGGACCTCATCGTTTCCCGCGCCATGTTTGAAGACACGACGGGCGAATTGACAATCAACGATGTCGCGACACGCGAATTCACGCCCGTAGCGCCTTTGATATCGGAAGGTTTTTCAGAATCCGCGTATTGGCTGCGTCTGCAAATTCGGCGGCCCGCGCATGGAAGCAAGGTGGCGCTAAACGTAGGCCCGGCATTCCTCGACGACATCAGGCTTTATGAGTCGGTTGACGGCAATCCCCTGGAATGGTTGACGCGCGTCACGGGCGACCGGCATCCCTATGACGCTCGCGACCGTATCGGAATTGCCCTGGGTTTCGATGTGCACGTGAACCGTCCCGTGGAAACGTATTACCTGCGCATAAAGACGGCCGGCGCCTCCGTGTTGAACGTAGAGGCCCTGGAGCCTCGCGTGGCGGAACGGCGCGAGGTGATATCGAGCTTGTGGCGCAACGGATTCATCGGATTCATGCTGTGGGCGCTTATGTGGGCGCTCGATCATTTCTTTCTTGCCCGCCAGCCGCCGGTCGGACTCTTCGCGGTGTACCAAGCCGTCTATATATTGTTCGGCCTGAGCGCCACCGGCAATCTTGCGCCCCTCATCCCGGCCGGGACGGTGCAGCTCGGCGACTGGATGACGAGTTTTCTGGCATGTGCGGTACCGTTGACCTTTTTGCTGCTCAGCCGAGCACTATTCCGGCTTTATGCCCCGCCCGCCATTCTGATGCGCGGACTCAAGGTGCTCGTGTTCGCGTTTTGCGTGCCGATGCTGGCATTGTTTCTTGCCGATGCGCGCATGGCGCAGGGCCTGAGCACCATTCTGTCTCTGATTGCCGCCTGGTACTACGTGGTGGTGGCTTTGTTCACGCGGCAGGAACGAGCACCCAGCCGGCGCTTGCTGATGCTGGTCTACGCCGCCCTTGCACTTTTCACCACTGAGTCCGTCTGCGCCAGCCTGGGCTGGGCTACGCTCACTTCGGCCAGCATCGACAGCGAGTGGATGTTGATTGTCAACGGTTTCGCCGTCAGCGCTTCAATGGGTATGCTGCTCTATATCCGCGTACGCCGACTGGGAAGAGACTCGCAGCGAGCCGCCGTAGCGCTGGCCTTATCCGAGCACGCACTAGAGGAAGAGCGCAGCCGCAAGGAGATTGCATTGCTTCACGCCGGCACCGACTACCTGACCGGAGTATTGAACCGCCGCCGTTTCGTCGAACTCGTCGATCAGGAAGTGATTCGCGCGATGCAGCACCGGGAACCGCTGTCGCTGATCATGATGGATATAGACCACTTCAAGGCCGTCAACGACAACTGGGGACACCACGGAGGCGATCTCGTCCTTCAGAAAGTCGCCGGACTCATTCGCGATACCTTGCGCGACGTCGATATCTTCGGACGCATGGGCGGAGAAGAATTCGCCGCCGTGTTGGTCGACATCGATGGCGCACAGGCGCTTGATATCGCACAACGGATCCGGACGGCGGTAGAAGGCGCCACCACGACCATGCCGGCCGGCGAATCCGTGCGCGTCACCCTTTCGCTGGGCGTCACCGAACTGACAAACCCGGAAGCCAGTCTGGAGGGCCTGATCCGCCGTGCGGATCAGGCCCTGTACAGAGCGAAGCAGGCGGGACGCAATCGCGTCATGGCGAGCATTTAGCCGCCATCACAGGATATCAGTCGTCCGGGCCTACGCGTATTACCAATTTGCCGAAGTTCCTGCCTTGGAGCAGTCCAATAAACGCTTGGGGCGCATTTTCCAGGCCATCGACCCTATCTTCCCGATATTTGATCCGGCCGGCATCAAGCCAGGCTTTCATGTCCCTGGCGAACTCATCGTAACGCGAGGCGTAGTCGTCGAAAATGATAAACCCCTGGATCTTCAGCCGTTTGGTCAGCACGGTGCGCATCAACAGTGGCAAGCGATCCGGGCCGGGCAGCGCAGACGTTGCGTTGTAGGCTGAAATCAGTCCGCATACCGGGATCCGGGCCGACGTATTGAGCAGGGGCAGGACGGCGTCGAATACCTTGCCGCCCACGTTTTCGTAATAAATATCGACGCCGTCGGGACAAGCCCGCGCGAGCTGTTCGGCAAAATCGTCGGGCTTATGATCCAGGCAAGCATCGAAGCCGAGTACCTCGACGGCGTAACGGCATTTTTCAGTGCCTCCGGCAACGCCGACGACACGGCAGGATTTCATCTTGCCGATTTGTCCCACCGTGGCGCCGACAGGACCTGTACAGGCTGCAACGACCAGGGTCTCGCCTGCCTTGGGTTGGCCGATGTCAAGCAAGCCCATATAGGCCGTAAACCCTGGCATGCCAAGAATGCCCAATGCGTGAGAGGGTTGCGCAACATCCGGCCCGAGTTTGACCAAGCCGTCGCCGCCGGATACTGCGTAGTCCTGCCAGCCGCCCTGGCCCAGTACCCAGTCGCCCGGCGCATAGTCCGCATGGCGTGACTCAACTACCCGGCTGACGGTGCCGGCACCCATGACGGCATCGATTTCCACCGGTGCGGCATAGGAAGGCGCATCGCTCATGCGGCCCCGCATATAAGGGTCCAGCGACAAATAAACCGCGCGCAGCAATACCTCGCCATCCTTGGGCTGCGGCACTTCGGTCTTTTCCAGGCGAAAATTCTCGGGCGTCGGCACGCCGTGCGGGCGGGATGCCAGGACGATACGACGATTGACTGTGCTTGATTGCGTCATGTTCATGGTCCTATGAAAACGAGATGAATTAATGCTGCTGCGGAACCCGGGCCGGCCCCGGACGTACCTGCAGGGCACGCCCGGCGCCCCAGCCATTGACCGCGGCGCCAAGCCCCAGTATGGCAAAGAGCCAGCCCGTTACTTCGTAGCCGCCAGTGGCACTGTGCAGCACACCCACCAGCAGGGGCCCGAAGGCCGCAAGCAGATACCCGAAGCCCTGCGCCATCCCCGACAACTGCGCGGCCACCATTGGGTCTGGCGACCGCAATACGATAACAGTCATCGCCATGGCGAACAGGCCGCCCTGTCCTATTCCCTGCAGCGCCGCCCATACCCATACCGTGGACAAGGGCGCAAACAGTATCCCGAGCAGCGCCGTTGCGGCCAGAACCGCCAGTGCGGCATTGATCGTGCGCTGATCCCTGCAGCGGACTGCCACGGCGGGAATCAGCAAGCAAGTGACCACCTGCAGCATGATGGACACAGACACCACTACACCGGCGGTCACGCCGTCCAGCCCGCGGTCGCGCAGTATGGGCGCCATCCAACCCATCACGCAGTACGCAAGCGCCGATTGGAGTCCCATGAAGAACGTGACCTGCCACGCGAGCGGATCGCGCCACAAGCTCCCCGCGCGGCGTCCCGCACGACCAGGCCCGTACTGGCTGTTCATGGCGCGCGGCGCCCAGATGAGGGCGACCACCGCGGCAGGCACGGCCCACACAACAAGGCCCGCCCTCCAGGAGTCGTCGAACCAGTGCACCATGGGAAGGGTAAAGGCGGCAGCAGAGGCCGCACCGCCGCAAAGCGCCATCGTGTAAAGCCCCGTCATGAGCGCCGCCCGCCCGGGGAAATCGCGCTTGACTACGCTGGGCAACAGCACATTGCCGGTGGCAATAGCGGCGCCGGCCATCGCCGACCCGATAAAAAGACCGTAAGTACCGCCCCAGCCGCGCAGCGCCGTTCCCAGGGCCAGCAGGACCAGCACTATGAGCAGGGTACGTTCCGGGCCAATGCGCTGCGAGAGGCGCGGCGCCAGCGGAGCAAACAAGCCCAGGCACAGCACCGGCAGGGTTGTGAGGTATCCCGCGCCGGAAGAGGACAGCCCGGTTTGCCGAAGGACTTCGGGCAACAGGACGGAAAGGCTGGCAAACAATGGACGCAGATTGAATGCGATCAGCATCAGGCTAAGGCCCAGCAGAAGCTGGCCTGCGCGGCTTTTGGACAGCCCGCGACGGGAATTGCATTCGACGGAATTTTCGGCAGTGGTCATGACTTTTTGATGATTATTCTGGGTGGGCTGACGAGCCATGGCTCCCATCATAGCCGTGCGCAGGCCGTCGCGAAACGAATGGCTGTCGGAAAGCAACCCATCGACCACGCCCACCACGTACAATTTCAATTTTTCCCCCGCTTCGAGAGTCTACTATGCGCGCTATTGGAACCCCTTTGTCTGCCTCGGCCATCAGGGTCATGCTGCTTGGATCGGGCGAACTTGGCAAAGAAGTCGTAATCGCTCTGCAAAGGCTGGGCGTGGAAACCATAGCCGTAGACCGTTACGCCAACGCGCCAGGCCAACAAGTGGCCCACCATGCCCGAACCATCACCATGAGCGACCCCGAACAGCTCAAGGCGCTGATCGAAGCAGAAAAACCCGATCTCGTCGTACCCGAGATCGAGGCCATCGCCACCTCGGTTCTCGAGGAACTCGAGACCAGCGGCAAGCTGCGGGTGATACCAACCGCGCGCGCAGCGCGGCTGACAATGGACCGTGAAGGAATACGCCGGCTGGCAGCTGAAACACTGGGCGTGCCGACCAGCCCTTACCGTTTCTGCGATTCACTGGAAGAATTGCAGGCGGCGATCGACGATGGCATAGGCTATCCCTGCGTGGTCAAACCCGTCATGAGCAGTTCCGGCAAAGGCCAAAGCAAAATCGACGGCCCCCAAGACGTTCAGCAGGCATGGGACTACGCCATGGTCGGCGGCCGGGTCAGCCACGGCCGCGTCATTGTGGAAGGATTCATCGACTTCGACTACGAGATCACGCTGCTTACGGTTCGCGCACTGGGCGCGGACGGCAAGGTCGAAACGCATTTCTGCGAGCCCATCGGGCACGCCCAGGTCGCCGGCGACTACGTCGAAAGCTGGCAGCCGCAAGCCATGGATCCCATTGCGCTCCAGAACGCGCAAGACGTAGCCCGCGCCGTCACCGACGACCTTGGCGGGCAAGGGGTATTCGGCGTGGAACTCTTCGTGCGCGGCGAGCAAGTATGGTTCAGCGAAGTGAGTCCCCGTCCACATGACACGGGGATGGTCACCATGATCACGCAATGGCAGAACGAGTTCGAACTCCATGCCCGCGCAATTCTTGGCTTGCCGGTAAACACCGCCTTGAAGAGTCCGGGAGCCAGCGCCGTGATCTATGGCGGCCTGGATACCGAGGGCGTGGCATTCCATGGCGTGGACGAGGCATTGCGCGTGCCGCAGACAGAACTGCGTTTGTTCGGCAAGCCGGAAAGCTTCGAAAAACGCCGCATGGGTGTGGCGTTGGCCTACGATGACGACGTGAACATTGCCCGCGACCGGGCGAAAGAGGCGGCGCAAAGGGTGCAACCGCGGAAAGGCGGCTGAATCCGGGCGCCTGCTCAGGACTGGGTCGTTGCCGCCAAGACATCGACCCAGCAGTTAGGGGTTTCGTAGAGTCGTATGCGGCTCAGATGCAGGCTGGCGCCGAATCGATCCGCATAGTGCGGCGCAAGAATATCGAAGGCCAACTGCGCCAGGTTTTCCGCTGTAGGTATGCTGTCGATAACCACTGTCTTGTGGTTATCCAGCGAACCAAGAAAATCGACCACCGCGGTGTCGCCCCGGAACACCAGGAATGCGTGGTCCCATTTGTCGACGATGTGCTCCTTGGCTATCGTTTTCACTTCCGAAAAATCCATCACCATGCCGTTGCTGGATGTTCCGGGCGCGGCAATGACATCGCCCTCCAGGGTGATTTCCATGACATAGCGATGGCCGTGCAAATTCCTGCACTGGCTACGGTGGTCCGGAATGCGGTGCCCCGCATCGAACTCCAGTTTCCGGGTGATACTAATCATGAACTGCCCCGGCAGTCGCGACAAATTGCTGGTATCCGCGGGCGCGCAACTCACATGCGGGGCAGCTTCCGCAGCCATAACCCCAATCATGCCGGATAGAGCGGTCTCCCATATAACAGCTATGAGTATGCTCCTGCGTCAAGGCTATGAGCTTCTGTCCGCCTATTTCATCGGCAAACCGCCATGTTGCGGCTTTGTCCAGCCACATGAGCGGTGTCTCGATGCGGAAGTGTTGATCCATGCCCAGGTTCAAGGCCAGCTGTAGCGCCTGCATGGTGTTGGCGCGGCAATCGGGATAACCGGAGTAATCCGTTTCGCACATGCCTCCAACGAGAGTGTCTATGCTCCGGCGGTAGGCAAGCGCCGCGGCATAGGTCAGGAAAAGCAGATTCCGGCCCGGCACAAAGGTATTGGGCAAACCGTTGTCGGCAAACGCAATTTCCTTTTCCGCGGTCAGGGCGCAGTCGGACAATTGCCCCAGCAGGCTCAGGTCCAGCACATGATCGTCGCCCAGCCGTTCAGACCACTCGGGAAACTGGCGTTTCAATTCGCGCAGAATGTTCTGGCGGCATTCCATTTCGACAATATGGCGCTGCCCATAATCGAAGCCTATGGTCTCGACGTGCGTGTAGCGGGCAAGAGCCCAGGCCAGACAGGCCGTCGAATCCTGGCCGCCGGAAAAAAGTACGAGTGCACGCGACATGCTAGCGAATTCCGATCAGTTTATGGGTTTGGATGCTCAGCCGCCAGCGCGGATGAGCCAGGCAATATTCAATGGCCGCTTGCGTATTGGCAGCCTGGTCGGGCCCGTCCATGGGCTGCAGCCAGAACTCATCGAATGGCAAGTCTTCCAGGTCGGCAGGGTCTATGCCGGGTTGCGGGAAAACCAGCTTAAGTTCTTGTCCTTGGCGCACAATCCAGTCAGTCCCCGACTTGGGACTGGTACAAAGCCAATCTATACCGGCCGGCGGGCGCACTGTTCCGTTGGTTTCCACCGCGATTTCAAAGCCGCGCGCATGAACAGCGTCAATCAAGGGAGCATCGAGCTGAAGCAATGGCTCGCCGCCGGTAAAGACTACGAAGCGATGACGTTGCTGACCACCCCATGCCGACTCGATAAGGTCAGCCAATTGATCGGCGGTTTTGTATTTGCCGCCCAGTGTTCCGTCTGTTCCTACAAAGTCTGTATCGCAAAACTGGCATTGAGCGGTACTGCGATCCTGTTCGCGTCCCGTCCAGAGGTTGCAGCCGGAAAAGCGGCAAAACACGGCAGGCCGACCAGCCTGACCGCCTTCACCTTGCAAGGTCAGGAATATTTCTTTTACTGAATAAGTCACGCGTACTTTACTTTGCTTCGAACTTGCCGATGTGGGAGATTGCGGTGCCGGGATACGCGGAAAAGCGGCCGGCAGTCATTACTTCATAATGGCTATTGTATTTCATTGGCCAGGCACCATCGCGCTTACTTTTTGAACCTCTCCTGCAAAGAGGCGCAGGGATCGGGACGAGGCACTGCCGAAACCACAATATTCCGGTCGAATGTATCGGAGAGAGCCGCCGTTTCCGTAAAACCCACGGCAAGCGTCGTGGACTCATTCAACCACCTGGGAACTCCCTTGTCACGACGAACGTGACCGTTGCCGGCCAGCAGCACAACCGGCACGGGCGCTGCGACACCGCCAGACGAGGCCGCCCGCCGCATCAGCAAGGCCATCATGGCATCCCGCGCAATCTGCGCCGTAGCCATATCTGCATGCAGTGTGGCGGGCAGCATGCCGCAGTGACCGTCGATGACTTCCTTGATCTGCTCCTGCAGCAAGTTGGAGTCAGGGCCATTTTCCAGCCCCAGCTCCTTCAGTTCCTCCGGCGTGAATACGGTCGCCAGGCCGGACTCCATCACGCGAGCGGCATCCGATCGCGACAAATTGGCGGCGAGGAGCGGCAGACGATGGCGCAAGGCCAGTTCGATAACCGGTTGATAGTAGGGCCAGTTCCAGCGCGCCTGGCCAGGCGAGGCGGCCTCGATGACGCAGTATGCATCGGCGCAAGTCTGAAGTGCCTCGTTTAACGAACTCTGGTGTTCGCGATCGAACTGTTCCATGGCAATGATCGGCCGCCACCCTGCCTCAATGGCATTTTCCAACACCTGTTCGCGCAAGGCGTGTCCCTGTGCATTGTCGTGCACCTCGCCCAGCAGACTTTGCGAATATCGCGGCAACTCCTGCGCCAGCTTCGCCACATCACTGTGAGCTTGCGGCGCGTGCGCGCATGCCCCGAGCGCGGCAGCCAGCGCCACTGCGAGGACATGGCGCCGGAATGGGTGCCGGTAAAGCCATGACAGGCACGGCAAGCGTTTTATGAACATCAGGCATACCTCGGAAGAAGTCGGCATCCGCTGCATTATCACGCAGACCGGAAGTTGCGGCATACCCCTCACGGTTCCCGAGGCACTCCGGTGAGCGGCGGCGAAATGTCCTCGAGCGACCGGCGTTCCGCGTCGACAGCGAACCGCAGCGCGATAAAGCCGGCGACAACGACCAGCGCCGCGGCAAACCCGTACCCGGCGGCGACCGCGGCGGGTTCCCCGCTTTCGATCAAGGCACCGAAAAGCACAGGGCCCACGACTCCTCCCGCGCCGGTACCGACGGCATAAAACAATGAAATGGCAAGTGCACGCATTTCCAGGGGAAAAACTTCGCTGACGGTCAGATAGGCGGAACTTGCCGCCGCCGATGCCAGAAAGAAAACCGCCGACCAGCATATGGCCTGGCTGCGGGCATCGAGCCAGCCCTCAAGAAAAGCCCATCCCGTCATTGCAAGCCCCACGCCCGCAAGGATGTAGGTCAGCGCGATCATCTTCCGCCTGCCTACCCTGTCAAACAACGGACCGAGCACCAATGGCCCCAGGACATTGCCCAAGGCGAACGGAAAAATATAGAGCCCCACCCGAGTATCGGGCACGCCGTAAAAGCGTGTCAGCACCAGGGCGTAGGTGAAAAAAATGGCGTTATAGAAAAACGCCTGCGAGACCATCAAGGCGAAGGCCACACCGCTGCGCCGCCGATACGTGTGCAGGAGCACATGCACGATCTGGCCCAGCCGGGGCGCGGCGCTCGCCCCCAACCGTATGCGGGCGCCGTCCGGAACTGCGGGGAGCGGCCCGCACTCCATGGCGACACGCGACTCGATATCGGCAACGATGCGCTCGGCTTCGTCGGCCCGGCCGTGCACCAGCAACCACCTTGGGCTTTCTGGAACACCGCGGCGGACCAGCACAATCGCCAAGGCCAGCACGGACCCAAGAATGAAGCCCAGTCGCCAGCCCCACTCGACCTTCACTATGGCTTCATCCAGCAATATCAGGCTCAAGCCGGCGCCCAGGGCCGCGCCCAGCCAGAAGCTGCCGTTGATCGCAAGGCTTACCCGCCCCCTCACCCGCGCCGGCACCAGTTCGTCGATGGCGGAATTGATGGCGGCATATTCGCCGCCGATACCCAGTCCGGTCGCAAACCGGCACAGCACGAAAAACCAGGTTTCGGTAGAGAATCCCGTTGCCAGCGTGGCGGCCATGTATACAGTCAGGGTAATCAGAAACAGCTTCTTGCGGCCCAGCAGGTCGGCCAGCCGCCCGAAAACCAGCGCGCCGATCACCGCACCGCCGATGTAAAGAGACCCCGCCCAGCCGACTTCGGCGGCGGTCAATCCCAAGGTTTCCGGCCGCTCCAGAATGCTGCCGAACGAACCCACGAGCGTGACCTCAAGGCCATCGAGCATCCATGCAACCCCCAGCGCAATGACGACCCGCCAATGCCAGGCCGACCAGGGCAACCGGTCCAGGCGTGCCGGAATATCGGTGTACGCGCCTGGCAATGACGAGCCCTGGACGGCGGTAGCGAGCATGCTGGCACTCCTTGACCTGACATAAGACTCTTGTGAGAGTACTGTATACGTTCCGCAAATAACAGGACTCCCGGATGCAGCCCGGCCAACGAAAAGCTTCTGTCGCCGCTCAGACCTGCAGCCCCGCCAAGACATTGGCGCCGCTCGCACGCTTGGCCCTGTCCACTTGCCTGGCGATGCTGGCCTTTGCGGGCAATTCAATACTCTGCCGGGTGGCCCTTCGGGACGGCCACATCGACCCTTCCAGCTTCACTGCGCTGCGGCTGGTAAGCGGCGCACTGGTTCTTTACGCGCTGCTGTGGCTGCGTACGGGCCGGGCTCGGTCATCGACGCCTGCATCCCCATCTTTCCCGGTTCGACCTGCCGGAAGCTGGGCCGGGGCTGTTTCATTGTTTCTGTATGCAATTACCTTCTCGCTCGCCTACGTCGACATCGAAGCAGGCGTGGGTGCATTGATTCTGTTCGGCGCCGTACAGATCACCATGCTGCTGTACGGCGTCTTCAAAGGCGAACGGCTTGCGCCACTGTCGGCATTGGGTCTGTGCGTCAGCATTGCGGGGCTTATTTACCTGCTGCTGCCCGGCAGCAGCGCACCGCCCTTGGGTAGCGCCCTGCTCATGGCTGTGGCCGGGGCCGCCTGGGGTTGGTATTCCTTGCTTGGCAAGGGCGCCGCCAATCCGCTCGCCACAACGGCCGGCAATTTTGTCCGGGCCATACCCTTGGGCCTGTTTGCTGTCCTTCCCTTCATCGCCTCGCTCAAATGGAACGGCTTTGGCCTGCTTTACGCCATACTGTCGGGCGCAATCGCATCGGGCATGGGATACGCCATCTGGTATGACGTCATGAAGCAGCTTTCCGTGCTGAAGGCCAGTTCGGTGCAACTGTGCGTGCCGATTCTTACCGCGCTCATCGCCGTAGCCGTTCTCGGCGAAGCACTGA
>JAKFDW010000076.1:0-3506 GCA_036675955.1 Orrella sp.
AGACATAGCTTATGGCGGCTCGTGCACGGGCGGCAAGCAGGACGACTTCGACCTGTACCACGAAGTGCTGTACTGGGCGCTTCAACGGAATATTCCGCTGGCCGCCCACGTGAAATTGTATCTTCAGTACGGGACAACTGCAGTGCGGAACTATTGTGTGGCCAAAGGCTACGACAGCACATTCCGCAAGATCAGGGCTAGCATGCTGCAGCCTTCCTGCGGCGCCTGCGCCAATTGCGGCCCTGGTGTATCGACACAGGCCGCGCAGGTAACGGTAAGTTCGATCAACCGGAATTTTCCCGGACGCTCCGGGCCGGGGCAAGTCTGGCTTGCCAGTCCTCCTACCGTCGCGGCAAGCGCGCTTGCCGGAGAGCTTATTTCCTTTGAAGACCTGAAGCGCCGGTCTGTATAAAGCTGCGAGGCCCTGCAGCTTCCTTGGATGCGCAGGGCCTGCTTGCTACATGGTCATGTTTCTGGGCAGCCAGGTGACGATTTCCGGCACCGCATAGACCAGCAAAATGCCGAGGATCATGAGCAGGAACATGGGGAAGGCCACCCGCGCCAGGTAAGGCAGCTCTTTCTTGGTCATGCCGGACAACACGAACAGGTTGAATCCCACCGGCGGAGTGATCTGCGCCATTTCGATGACGAAGACCAGGAATATTCCGAACCATATAAGGTCTATTCCGGCTGCGGTAACGGTAGGCAGCAGCACGCCCATGGTCAGCACCACGATGGAGATTCCATCCAGGAAGCAGCCGAGCACAATGAAGAACACCATCAGCGCCACGATGAGGCCGAATTGCGATAGTCCCAGCGAGCCTATCCATTCCGCAAGCGCCCTGGGCAAACCGATGTAGCCCATAGAAAGCGTGAGGAACTGGGCGCCGGCCAGGATAAGGGCGATCATGCAATACAGCCTGGTCGCGCCCATCAGCGATTCCTTGAAGACTTTCCAGTCGAGCGAACCCTGCGCCAATGAGAGAATCAGGGACCCCAGTACGCCCACTGCGGCGGCCTCGGTGGCCGTGGCAAAACCGGTGTAGATGGAACTGAGCACGACAGCGATCAGTATGACGACCGGAATCAGGTGTCGCGACTCGTGTATCTTCTGGGCAAAAGACAAGCGCTTGTCGGCCTGCGGGATCTGGTCAGGATGCAGCAGCGCCCATATGGCGATATAGCCCATGAACAGCCCTGCCAACAGCATGCCCGGGAAGATTCCCGCGATGAAAAGCTTGGAGATGGAAACGTCGGCCGAGACGCCGTAGACGATCATAATGATGGACGGCGGGATAAGCAGGCCCAGTGTGCCCGCGCCGGCCAGGGTGCCGATGATCTGGTCCTGCGGATAACCGCGACGGGTAAGCTCCGGTATGGTCATCTTTCCTATGGTGGCGCACGTGGCGGCGGAGGAACCCGATACGGCTGCGAAAATAGCGCAGCCCACCACATTGGTATGCAGCAGGCGGCCCGGTATGCGGTCCAGCCATGGTGCAAGCCCTTTGAACAGGTCTTGGGAGAGGCGCGAACGAAACAGGATCTCACCCATCCACAGAAACAGCGGCAAGGCTGTGAGTGTCCAGCTCGAGGAGGCGCCCCAAATGGTGATGGCCATGGCGTCGCCCGCAGGGCGGTTGGAAAAAAGCTCCATGCCCAGCCAGGCTGCCCCGGCCAGGGTAAGACCCACCCACACTCCACCGGCAAGGAATCCGAAGATGGACAACACAAGAAGGGAAATTACCAGCGCTTCATTCATAATGTGTTTCTTCGCTATTCGCTGTCTCGGGAATGCCCCGGATGCGCCGTATGGTTTCATCGGCCACGGCGATGAAAAAAATCAGGGTGCCTACCGCCATCGCGATTTGCGGTATCCATAAAGGCGTGGCATCGTCGCCCGTCGATATGTCGTTATAAGACAGAGAATCGAGCACCAGTTTGCCGCTGAACCAGCACAGGTTGGCGGTAATGGCGCAGGCCACGAGCAGCGCGAGAATATCGAGCCGCATGCGCCCCTTGGCCGGCAAGGCCGCCAATACCAGCGTCACCCGTATATGCTCGCCGGATTTGAAGGTGTGGGCCAGGGCGAGAAAGCCGGCGGCGGCCATTGAATAGCCGGCATAGGCGTCCAGGCCGCCTATGTGCATGCCCAGCTGCCGCGTAGCGATGGACAGGACCACCGCTACCAGGACGCCTATCATGAAGACGGCCGCCACGCCGCCCGACACCAGGTAAAGTTTGTCGAGAAAGCGGCGCATGCTTACTTGCTGGACTTGAATGTATCGATGACTTTCTGGCCGTCAGGACCCGCCTTTTCGATCCACTCGGTCAGCATGGTATCGCCGACTTTGTCCAGGCCCTGCATCAACTCGGGTGTGGGCTTGATGATTTCCATGCCATTCTTGGCCAGATTGTCCAGATACCACTGGGTCTTTTCTTTGGAAAGCGCCCAGCCGCGTTTCTCGGCGTCCGCGCTTGCCTGCAATAGAGCCTTTTTGCTTTTCTCGTCGAGCGCGTCGAACGCCTTCTTGTTCACGATGACGGCATTCTTAGGCAGCCAGGCCTGTGTGTCATAGAATTTTTTGATGTATTCATAAGTCTTGGTATCCCAGCCAGTGGATCCCGACGTCATGAAAGCATTGACCACGCCTGTTGCCATGGCCTGGGCCAGTTCGGACTGTTGAATCGTCACGGGCTGGGCGCCGACCAGTTCGGCGATGCGCGCGGTGACGGGGCTGTAGGCGCGCCATTTGACCCCTTTGAGGTCATCGACGCTGTTGATGTCTTTATTGGCGAATATGCCTTGCGGAGGCCAGGCCACGGTGTATAGCGCCGTCATGCCCTGAGTGGCCAGTTTCTTGTTCAGCAGTTCTTTCTGGGCCTGGTAGAGTTTCCATGCGGCATCGTAGCCCGTAGCCAGAAAGGGCAGCCCGTCCAGCGCGTAGATGGGATCTTCGTTGGCATAGTTGGTAAGCAGGATTTCACCGATCTGGGCCTGGTTTCCTTGCACAGCCCGCTTGATTTCGGGCGCTTTGTACAGCGACGCGTTATTGTGCAGAACGATTTCCAGTTCTCCGCCGGACAGCTTGCTGACATCCTTGACGAACTGTTCAAGGTTTTGCGTGTGGAGATTCGAAGCCGGATATGCGCTGGGCAAATCCCATTTTGTTGCGGCCTGAGCGTTCAATGCAAGCGCCGCGGCACCGACTGTAGTCAAAAAAGCGAGTGTTTTTTTCATAGGAAGATCCTTTGACGGGACAGCACATTCGTGCGACATGCACAGGGGGCCGATTGTAGTGTGGGAAGCCTCCAGTTCATGTAGTTTTGCCCCTAATTCAGGGTAATCACTAGTGGGGGCCTCGCCCTGTTTGCGCCCAGGCGGTGAACTGCGTTCTAATCGTTTCTTTTGCGTTCAAGGCCCGCGGAAGCGGCCATGGCCTGCACAGTCTGGTAATCGGAGCATGAATGAAGAAGTGGCAATTCTGGGTGGATCGTGGCGGTACATT
>JAKFDW010000077.1:0-13515 GCA_036675955.1 Orrella sp.
GTCGATGCGTCTAGCATGTCGTTGACGGCCCCGACATACGAGACGGCGAAGGGCGGTATGCTGCGCTTGGCCGCCTGCATTGAAGTCGCCCAGATTTCCTGCTGAATCAGTCCTGTTTTGACCGCGATTTCATCGCGCCGACCTCGATTGGCGATGTTCCGTTCATAGTTGATCCGCTCATCCACATAGCGACGGAATTGATCACGCAGCACCGGCTGGTCTTCGCCGCTGACCATGTCGATGCGCAGCCAGGCAGTTCCGATGGCGTTGGCCTCTTGTACAAGAAAATTCCTGCGTTCTGCCATGCGTTCTGCGGCGCCGGAAAAAGTGAACGCTACCAGTAGCCCAAGCAACGCAAAAACCGAGGCCTCGATCGCCGCAGACCCGGGGCGGGAAGGCTCTTTCTCGCTGGGGTCCTGCCCAATGCCGATGCGACGCCCGATTTGAATCACCACGAACAAGAGAGCGAAAAAGAGAATTGCGAGGCCGAACAGAACAAGCGAGTAATTCATATGGTCACCATGCATCAGCCATCGGTCCCCGGAAATTGCGACAATTTCCAGCCCCATAGTCAGTTTTCTGGTAGAAATTTTGCGTCGCAAAGGCGTTTCTAGCAAGCAAATAATTTGTTGTTTCGCTGGGCCCCCATCGGATGGAGGCCCCATGACGCCTGCGCTCGCCATCAGCCTGCTCCAGTTTTACACTAGCAATCACGACACTGGCTATCGTAATGGTGCACTATAGATAATTGAGGCAGTATGGATCAGTCGGACAACGACAAAGTACCGACTGTCGAGCGTCTTAACGGATACCACCCGGGCTTGATAAAAATGTTTTCTTGCCGGTTCTGCATATTTCCGCTGTTGGCCGCTTTGCATATATCGACGGCATGTCTGGCGCAATCCGACTCGCTAAGGACAACCGACGATATGACCGTACACGCTGACAGCGTAGTTCGGTTATCGGACAAGGACGACGCTGAAACCAATTTTGTAGTTCTGCCAATTCCGCAATCGAGCCCAGCGCTCGGGTTTGGCGTGACGCTGATCGGTATGGCGCTGTACAACCCGAACAACAGCGAGCGGCCATGGGTTACGGGAGTCGGCGCCATGAAGGCCGGATCGAGCCATGCCTTCGGCGTCGTACAGCAAGCCAGCCTGATGCAAGATCGTTTACGGCTGCTTGCGGCTTATGCTAGCGCCGACCTGGATTTGCGGTTCTACGGCATAGGCGCCGCTGCCGGAGATCGCGATGCATCGATTCCGCTTGACCAGTCCGGCAGGGGCGGTGTTCTCCAGGCCTTGTATCAGGTCGGCGATAACTGGTTCGCTGGCCTGCGCTACCAGAATATGCATTTGAAAAGTTCTATCGACTTGTCCCGTGTGCCGCTACTGGGCACGGTTATACCGGAAGCGGACCTGAAATTGCGCACGGCGTCGCTTGGTCCCGCACTTGAGTACGATACGCGCGACGATTCCTTCTATCCCACCAAAGGCGTCTCAGCCAAGGCCAACCTGAATTTCTTCAGTCCCAGCTTTGGCAGCGATGCCAGCTTTCGTCATTTATCGGCATCATGGAACCGGTATTGGTCCTACAGCCCGAACACCGTCATCGCCGCGAGGGTGTCAGGCTGCGCGGTCGGTGGACAAGTGCCGTTCACGAACTTGTGCATGTATGGCATGAATAATGATTTGCGGGGCTATTCGACGGGGCAATACCGGGACCGCGCCATGATTGCGGCGCAAACCGAGATGCGCTGGCGCATCGGCGAGCGGTGGGGCGTCGTGGCGTTTGCCGGGGCAGGCGCCATTGGCCCATCGTTTGCAGAACTCCCTAGCCAGAAAATATTGCCTTCAATCGGCGCCGGCCTGCGTTGGCGGGCAAGCAAGGACTACAAGGTCAATATCAGCGTTGACGTTGCCTTCACAAAGGGAAATAATGCAATTTATCTGTACGTCGGTGAAGCATTCTGATGCGGACTGCCCGATATTTCTAGCGCCGATCATGCGTACGGCGACCGACGATGGCCTGGGCACATTCGTCCTTGCCAGGTGATATGCGTTGCACAGGAGAGTAGTATGAATATAAAGCTATTCCTGGCCATGACGGTTCTGTTCGGCTGCGCCACGACGTCGGCACAAGCCCAGTCCGGTCTCCGCTTTTTACGCGACACTCCGATCACAAAATTCAAGGAAGTTGACAAGGAACTGTTAACCAAAGCTCTGAACGAGGCGCTCGACAATGGCGCCGACGGAGTCCCCGTTACATGGGAAAACAGCAGTGCCGGCAACAGCGGACGTATTACGCCGTCAAAAGATCCCCAAGGTCGAAGCGACTGCCGCAAGGCACTAGTCGAGAATCGCCATCAGACCATGTATAACGCGACTGAAGCTGTTTTCTGCAAGGTTGATGGCAAATGGAAAGTGCCCAGTAAATGAGCCGGAGATCCCGTTCAAGCAGCCTGGGTCACCGGCACCAATCCCCCTTTCACAGTCTGGATAGGTTGTGACCGACCCGGAATGCATGATTTGGCCTGTTGTCGGTGATGTGCAAGTCAGACACAAGAGGTTGCCATGCGAGTTCAACTATCAAGATCATTCATTGCTTTCCTGGTCAGCATCCTGGCACTGGTCGGGCAGTTTGCCCACGCACAAGACAAGCTTCCCAATGCACAGTTGGATCAGCTATTGGCTCCAGTGGCACTTTACCCCGACGCACTGCTTTCTCAAGTGCTGATGGCTTCCACCTATCCTGGCGATGTCGCCGAAGCCGCCAAATGGTCGGCCGACCATGCCTCGCTCTCAGGCGACGCGGCAACCACGGCGGCAGAGGGCGAACCGTGGGATCCCAGCGTCAAATCCCTGGCTGCATTTCCGTCAGTACTGGATATGATGGGACGCCAACCGCAATGGGTGCAATCGATGGGCGATGCATTTCTTGCCCAGCCTGACGATGTGATGGCATCCGTGCAGAGGTTGCGTACACAGGCAAAGCAGGCGGGTTCGCTTGAAAGCAACGATAAGCAGAAGGTCACGACCCAAACTACCAGCACCGGCACAACGGTCGTAGAAATCGAACCGACTAATCCGCAAGTAGTCTATGTGCCTTCTTATGATCCCACCATGGTCTACGGAACTTGGGCTTATCCCGCTTACCCTCCTTACTACTATCCGCCGCCGCCAGGATCTATTTTCGCCACAGCGATGGTGTCCGGACTTGCCTTTGGGCTGGGAGTCACCGCTATAAATTCCCTGTGGGGAGATTTCGATTGGGGGCATGGTGATGTTGATATAAATGTCAATCGCTACAACAATATCAACGTCAACAATCGCATCGACCGCAACAACAATACATGGCAGCACAATCCTGCCAATCGGGGTGACACTCCCTATCGCAACGACACCGTGCGCAACCGATACGACACTCAAAGACAAGCGGGCTTGAGCGCCAGAACCACCGCTGCTCCAGCACGCGACTCGGCGCGTGACCGCGCAGCGCAATCCTTCCAGCGAAGCACCGGCCAACCGGTTGCCGGGCGTAGCAAACCGGCGGCCGGGCAAAACAATTTGAGTAAACGAACTAGTGATGGAGCGCGTGACATCAACCGGCAAGCGGTGGCAGAGCACCAACGCGTGGATCAGAACAAAGCGCGTGAGCGAGCTCGAGCGGCCAATAACGACTCAGCGTTGAATGGGGTCGGCAATGGTCGCCAATTAAACCAGCAAGTACAACATCGCGGAACGGTCGCTCAAGCTCATTCCCACCGTCCCAGCGGCGGCGGGCGTGCGGGTGGTGGCGGCCACCGCGGAATGGGAAGGAGGTAGGGATCATGCCTAAACGGCAATATTCAACTTCCGCGCTCGCTTGCGTGCACAGCGCGCTGCTGGGATTCATGGCAGCCCTCTCGTTCAGCGTTGCCGCTCATGCTCAGGAACATTTTCAATATCCTGAAACTGCAATGAATGCCTTCGTAGAGGCGGTGGATGCCAACGATCATGAGGCACTGGCGCGTATTCTGGGAGCCGACTACAAACAGTATGTTCCCGAGAATCTTAACCAGGATGTAATCGACACGTTCATGGCGGCCTGGAAGATACGCCACAGCATTGCACTGTCGAACAAGTCAGCGTGGCTGGAAGTGGGCAAGTCACAATGGCGCATGCCTGTTCCCGTCGTTCAAACCAACGGCACGTGGCAGTTTGATCTGAAGGCCGGCGCTGCCGAAATGCAACGCCGCAAGCTGGGTCGCAATGAACTGGGTGCCATTGCTGCGCTCCGGACGCTGCAACAGGCTCAAAAAAAATATCGGCAGGTCCAAGGACGCTATGCCACCCGTCTGGTCAGCGAGCCCAATACCCGTAATGGCCTTTATTGGCCCAGCACAGGCGATACATCGCCCAGTCCGCTGGGTGATGATGCCCTGGCGATGACCGCAGATACGCCTGTGGACTCAGCATATTCGGGCTATCACTTCAAAATCATGTCCGGGGCCGGTTCAACGGCCTATTCGATCGTGGCGTGGCCTGCAGAGTACGGGGTTTCCGGAGTGCATAGTTTCCTTGCGAAGCAAGACGGCACAATATTGGAAAGCTTCTCACGCCTGAACCCCGACACGGCATTGAATCAAAATATGCAATGGCAGCGCGTGCAATAGGCTTGAATCGTTAACAGGCCGGAATGCACATCAACACATGAATGTGTGGAAACAAAATTCTGGCGTGCCCGACAGGAATCGAATCTGTTTCAAAACAAATTAGAACGATTTAACGCGAGTTCGCCGCATAATGGACCCGTATAAACTCGTTCTAGTTTGCGGCGGCGTCGGGTTGGAAAGAAGACGCACCCTCAGACGGAAATCATGGACTCGCCATTGTTACGGACGCCGCGGCTGGCGAACTCAAGGAGATTCACCTTCGGCGCCCGGTTACGCTGACGCCGGACGACGCCCTTGTCTGAGTGGACCGGAGACGCTAGAGGACGCGCTGGAGCTCCTTTCGACAGCCCGGCCTGCGTCGGCATTCGTCCGGTATCAGGTGACGCGGGCTTTGGGGAACGCTGGATAGCACCGGGTAAATCCCTACAAAGCATATACGGATTCCGCCTGATGCCTTGGATCGTTATGGCAAAATCAAAGCCGCTCAAGCCAACATAACGGGACCGGATGCAGCACGCTAATGAAATATCGATTTGCCCATCATGCCAAAGCCTTTCAGACGGTGTTGAGTCTCGACTTCATGCTTCTTTGCGCCTCGAAGATATACGAATGCCAGACGCGTGCGGCAGATTGGAACGCCAATATTCATGCTTAGCATGCCAGATGCGTTGGCTTAGGCAAACGGACAGGCGAGGAAATGATACTGAATTGCGGATGCTGACCTGGGTTTACGAGCCGTAGCCATTACGTCTAGCCCTAGAATAGCCAGGGATGCGTCTCGAAGGAATGCGCACATCGAGGTTTTGCCACGTTCTTTCGGCAAATTCAGTCACCTGTATAGAAGATTTAAGTCCGGCCTCACTTGCGGCACGCGCTGCCCATCTCATGGCGTCGGCGCGTGTCAGGTCTTTCTCGTTATGGTACTCGTCTGGAGGAAGATCGTGGCGTGTTCCGTCTGCACTAGTAATGAATCTGTGGAACCCGATCTTTTTCATCGCAAGATAAAGCGCGTGATTGTCTGATTCTGCATCTTCCAACACAACACGGATCGTAAACCCGGTCATCATCAGCCCCCTATTTTCTAGTTGGATGATGGTAACAGTGTGTTTCTTTATACGAATCAGCGATTGCCCGCATTGACCTAAGTCAAGAAAAAGCATAACCGACGGGTAGCTCTAGTAGGCCTTACAAAACTTTCCGCATGTAGCTCCGCGCCCGGGTGTTGCCGGTCGGACCTCCACCGCCTCGCAGCTGACGGCGAGAGAAAGCCGTCGAGAGTATGATTATTTGAACAACTCAAAGCACTGGCCCAATCGCCATACGGCAGGAGGGACTCATGCATCAAGGCGAACCAGAGATATGCGCAGTTCAAGACAAAGAAGGTAGCCCACGGCCTTATGCTCGAGATCGATAGCCGCAAGGGCCAAAGATCGACTTTCGGCGCCAGCAGGCTCGCATCGATTCAGCCAGGGTCCGAACGCTTGATAAGGACACGAAAACGCATTCGGTCCGAGACATCGACCTACAGACGCGCGCGCTGAACTCTATCAAACGCCAAAAAGACCATGGCTTCCTCGCCGGCGGCCATGTGTTTCTGAACCCAGCGACGGGCGAACGATTTACAGACACCGCTGCGGCCATGGATGTCGTTTGGCGACCGACGCTGAAAGCAATAGGGATTCGCCATCGCGACGCAAGGCAAACCCGCCATACCTTTGCAACGATGTGCTTGATGGCCGGCATGAATCCGGCTTATGTGTCGCGCCAGATGGGGCACAAGAACGCCAGGATGTTCTTCGAGGTGTATTCAAAGTGGATCGACGGTGCTGGCAACGAGCGCGAAAAGTCAAAAATGGACGATATGCTCGCCGCCCGCATGGGCCGACCTGCAGTCGCAGTGGCCGGCTGAGGATTTAGCGTTTTGGGCACAAAGTGGGCACAAAGTATAGCTAAGTCATTGATATTTTGGCGCGCCCGACAGGAATCGAACCTGTATCTAAAGCTTCGGAGGCTCTTATTCTATCCATTGAACTACGGGCGCGGGGTCGTCATTGTAGCCTGTTTAACGGGATTTTTTTTGAGACCTACTCTTTACCCAATTTTTGGGCTTCATATACTGCCGCCAAGTTGAGATGTATCAACTTTCATGCACTTAAGCGGCAGTCTCGTTATAATCCTTCATTCACGTGGCTTTGAGCCCTATGCGCATCTTGCGCAAGTCAGCGCACAGCTCACCCATATAGCCTTCAGGCCTTGGCGCCTTCTGACTAGGAACATGCAGGATTCGATTATGAATAACACAGAAGAACACGTTGAAGAGACCATCGAGGAACACGAAGGCCTCATCAAAACGCCCAAGCAGTTGATCGTAACGGTTGTCCTGGCGTTCATCGTGCCGGTTGTTGTCATTGGCCTGCTTATTCTCCTGGTGACATCGTCTTCCTTTATGGGATCCGGGTCCGATGCCCAAACCCCGGAAGCAATTGCTTCGCGCATCAAGCCTGTCGCGGAATTCGCGCTGGTCGACGCCAACGCTCCGAAGGTCTTCCAGACCGGGCAACAAGTATTCGACACGACCTGTACTGCCTGCCACACGGCTGGTGTAGCGGGCGCGCATAAAATCGGCGATACCGCCTCCTGGGCGCCAGTCATCGAGAAAGGCTACGATGAAATGGTCAAGAACGCGATTCATGGCATCAACGCCATGCCTCCCAAAGGCGGCAACCCTGCGCTAAGCGACTTCGAAGTCGAGCGTGCCGTTGTCTACATGGCGAATAAATCCGGTGCGTCGTTCGACGAGCCCGCCGAACCAGCTGCCGACAAAGCCGACGCCGGGGCTGCCGACAAAACGGCGGCGGCTGCTCCTGCGCCGGCTGCTGCCCCAGCGGCTGCCGCTCCCGCCGCCCCTGCGGTGCCTGCTCCCGAGCCTGAAAAATCGGCGCCAGCGGCTGCTGCAGCGCCCGCGAAAGAACAGGCGCCCGCAGCGCCTGCCGCGGACACTGCGGCAATTGATCCTGCCGGCGAGAAGCTCTACAAGACCGTATGCTTTGCCTGCCACGCCACTGGCGTCGCCAACGCGCCAAAGTTCGGCGACAAGGCGGCATGGGCAAAATACGAAGCCACAGGTTTGGATGCAATGGTTCAAAACGCCATTCACGGCATTGGCGCCATGCCGCCACGCGGCGGATCGCAAGCAAGCGATGCTGAAATGAAAGCCGCTGTGCAATATATGCTTAGCGCCAACAAGTAAACGGTCTACGCTTCAACAAAAAAACCGCCGACTGGCGGTTTTTTTGTTGGCGAAATCAAAGCGCGAGGCGCTGAACGCCCCACGCGCCTGTCCTCCTTGCTCTACACTGCCTTGCAAACCGGTTCGGCACGCAGCGACAGACCAAGCTGTACGCGACGCTGCAGCCATGGGCTGGGACGATAGCGCATATCGCCCGTTACGCGGCACATCGACCGCAAGATTTCCAACACATGGGCGCCGCCCAGCGCATCGCCCATGGACAGAGGGCCGCCTTTGGGATAGCCCAGCCCCAGCGATACCGCCAGGTCAATATCTGCAGGCGTCGCAATGGTCTGTTGCGCGATATCGCTGGCTACATTCACTATGGTTGCCACGACACGCTGACCAACGAATCCAGCCGAATCATCGATGACGGAAACCGGCGTGTTGTCGCTGGCAAGGAGAGCATGGGCGGCATCGCGCCACTCCGGAAGCGTGGCGGCCGAGCACATTATGACGCGGCGTTTGCCTTGCTCAAGTCCGAAAAAAGTATCCAGCGCTACAGTACGTTCGCCGTCAAGCTGGTGAGTATTGACTACGGTCGCAGTATCTTCACCGTATGGGGTAACGATGATCAGAGCGTCGGCAGGAGGCGCTTCGGCCGCAACAAGCGTTATGCCCAGGCTCTTGAACAAAGCCGCCGCACGTTTATGGCCAACGGAATGGTAAGGCGCCAGCCAAACTTTTAGCTGCGGACGCATCGCCGGTACGGCGGGCTCGGCCGGCACCTGTTTCTGGCCTTCGGGATACGAATAGAACCCCTGGCCCGTTTTCCGTCCCAGCAGCTTGCCGGCGCTACGCACCGCAGTAATCGGTGATGGACGAAACCGCGGCTCGTCGTAGAACTGCTGATAGATCGACTCCATCACGGCGTGTGAAACATCCAGACCGGTAAGGTCCAGCAATTCGAACGGCCCCATGCGAAAACCAGCCTGCTCGCGCATGATGGCGTCTATCTGGTAGAACGGTGCAACCGCCTCCTGAGCCGTCTTCAAGCCTTCGATGTTCATGCCGCGACCGGCATGATTCACGATGAAGCCAGGCATATCCTTGGCGCGAACAGGCGTGTGGCCCATTGCATGCGCAAACGCCATCAGCGCGTCGCCGGCCTGTACATCGGTACGCAAGCCGTCAATGACCTCGACCACCTTCATGAGCGGGACGGGATTGAAGAAATGGAAGCCGGCAACCCGCGCTGGGTGCTCGCAGGCCTGCGCAATAGCGGTGATCGGCAGCGAGGATGTGTTCGACGCGAGGATGCAGTCCTGCGCGACAATGCCCTCGAGTTGCCGGAAAAGATCGCACTTGACCTCAAGGCGTTCTACCACGGCTTCGATAACCAGGTCGACATCGGCCATAGCCTGCAAGTCATGGCATGGCTGAACCCGCTCGAGCGACTGAGCGGCCAACTCTGGCGTGATCTTCCCTTTCGTGGCGAGCTTATCCCACATCTGGTTCAGGTTTGAGCGCGCCGAGGCGATTGCATCGGCATTCAGGTCGAATAGCAGAACATCAAAGCCTGCCTGCGCTGCGATCTGGGCGATTCCCCGCCCCATGGCGCCCGCGCCCACGACTCCTATTTTCTTGATGTCTTTCATTGTGTCAGCTCCTGGATTTCTTCGGGTGAAAGGCCCAGGCGTTCGCGCAGGACCTGCTCGGTATGTTCGCCCAGCAAAGGCGCGGCATGGTGATAATTGACCGGGCTATCCGAAAAGCGCAAGGGGCTCGAGCTTACGGGCGCCTGCCCGGCTGATCCGTGAGGCAGCGTCCGGCGCATGCCCCGCGCCTTTACTTGCGGATTCTGATAGACCTGGTCGATTGTATTGATGGGACCGGCTGGCACGCCAGCCCTTTCCAGCGCCTCGAGCCAATGGTCGCGCGCCTGCGCTTTCATGACTTCGGTCAGCAATGGAATGAGTATCTCGCGATGGATCACGCGACTGGAATTGGTTCTGAAACGGACATCGTCGGGTAACGCAGGGCGGCCTATGACATGGCAATAGGCCTTGAACTGGGAGTCGTTGCCAACGGCTACGATAAGATGGCCATCGGATGCAGCGAAGACCTGATACGGCACAAGATTTTGATGTGCGTTTCCAGCTCGCTTGGGCGCGACACCAGTTGTCAGGTAATTGAAGTTCTGGTTGGCAAGCATGGCCACCTGGCAATCCAGCAAAGCCATATCGATATGCTGGCCCAGGCCGCTGCGTGTGCGCTCGTGCAGGGCGGCCAGTATGCCCACTGTGGAGTACATGCCGGTCATCAAATCCGCAACGGCCACTCCCGCCTTCTGGGGCCCTCCTCCAGCCAGGTCGTCGCGTTCACCTGTGATGCTCATCAGGCCGCCCATGCCCTGGATCATGAAGTCGTAGCCTGGGCGGCTGGCATAAGGACCCGTCTGGCCGAACCCTGTAATGGAACAGTAGATAAGCGCGGGATTGATCGCCTTGATGCTTTCATAATCGAGCCCATACTTGCTCAGGCCGCCAACCTTGAAGTTCTCGACCAGAATGTCGCATTGCTTCGAGAGCTCGCGCACCAGCTGCGCACCCCGCTCGGTCGCGATATCGATTGCGACCGACTGCTTGTTGCGATTCGCCGAAGCATAGTACGCGGCCTCGGTGGTGTCTTTGCCATGCGCATCTTTCAGGTATGGCGGCCCCCACCCCCGCGTGTCGTCGCCGGCACCCGGCCGTTCGATCTTGATGACTTCGGCACCGAGATCGGCAAGATTCTGAGTGCACCATGGCCCGGCCAATACCCGGGTGAGGTCTAGAACGCGGATACCGGTAAGCGGAGCAGGACGAAAAGACATTGGCGGCAACGGGCAGGTAAAACCGGTATTTTGCCTCATCTGGTCGATGTACGCGCATAGCACGCGCCGGCGTCTCATCAGGCGGCCGTTTAGTCCTAGAATATCGTGGCGCGTCGTAACACTGCAGCCGGCGCCACACAGCCATGCAGACTTTTTCGGAGAATCAATTGATGTCCCGCACAATGGTTACCCAGCTTTACCGACAACTCTGCCTGCCGGTCATATCGGCACCGATGTTCATTGTCTCAGGTCCCGAACTGGTCATCGCCCAGTGTGCCAGCGGCATCATTGGCTCCATGCCCGCACTGAACGCGCGTCCTCAAAGCAAGCTCGCAGAGTGGCTCACGCAGATCGACACGGCGCTGGCTGAGCTGAAGCAGCGCGAGCCGGGCCGTATCGTCGCACCCTATGCAATCAACCATATCATTCATAAATCGAACGACAGGCTGGCCGAAGACCTTGCCGTATGCGCCGATCATAAAGTGCCGCTCATCATCACCAGTCTGCGTGCGCCCAACGACGTGGTCGACACCGTGCATGGCTGGGGCGGCAAGGTTTTCCATGACGTGACAACGATGCGCCATGCCCGCAAGGCGCTCGATGCGGGGGTAGACGGATTGATACTGGTGTGTTCGGGCGCCGGCGGCCATGCCGGCACACTCAGCCCCTTCGCATTGCTGGCGGAGGTGCGGAAAATATTCGACGGCCCCATCGCGCTGTCCGGGGCAATCTCAAGAGGCCATGACGTGTTGGCCGCTCGCGCCATGGGTGCGGATTTCGCCTACATTGGCACGCGCTTCATTGCGAGCCATGAAGCGCAGGCTGAAGATGCCTACAAGCATATGCTGGTGGCGGCACAGGCCCATGACATTCTCTACACACCTTATTTCACTGGAATCCCCGGCAATTACCTAAAGCCCAGCATCTCCGCGGCAGGCCTGGACCCCGAGGCCCTGCCGGCTTCCAACCCGGATGGCACCAATTTCGGCAGCACCCGCAGCAAGGCATGGCGCGATATATGGGGCGCAGGCCAGGGAGTCGGGAGCATAGACGACATCTCGTCGGTCGAAACTATCGTGGAAAAACTCAAGCAGGAATATCACGCGGCTTACTCGTCGCTGGGCGATTCATTCGCGGAGGCTCGCACATGATAGTAAGCAGCTTCGAAGGATCCTGCATGGTTCTGACCATAAACCGCCCGGAACGCCGCAATGCCCTGACCGGCGCCATGTATCAGGCCCTGAATCAGGGCCTGCAAGCCGCCCAGGCCGATCCCGCATGCCATGCCGTCATCCTGACCGGGACCGGCGACTGCTTTACGGCCGGCAACGACCTGCGCGAATTTCAGGCTACCCGCAGCATTGCAGACAGCCCCGCTCTGGCATTCCTGAGAACGCTCGCCAATGTCGACGTTCCAGTGCTCGCCGCCGTGGAAGGCCACGCAATAGGGGTAGGCGTGACCCTGCTTCAGCACTGCGATTTTGTCTATGCCGGTAAAACAGCGCAATTCGCCATGCCTTTTGTTTCGCTGGGACTATGTCCCGAGGGCGGCTCCAGCACCCTACTCGCTCAACTGGTCGGCGCACGCCGCGCCAGCGAATGGCTGTTGCTGGGCAAGCGATTCGATGCCACCGAGGCCTACGACAGCGGCTTCATTACCGCAGTCGCGCAACCCGGCCAAGCCCTGGCGCTGGCGCAAGCCGCGGCAGCCGCTCTCGAACGGCAACCCGCCCAGGCGCTCAGGATCAGCAAACGCATGCTGCGCGAACCCGGCCGGGCGCGGCTGATGGAAACCTTCGACAACGAACGCGATCTTTTTACAGAACGGCTCAAATCCGAAGAAGCGCAAGCGGCCTTCCGACAATTCTTCGCGCGCAAGACGGATTAGCTCGGGAAGTAAGTCACTGACTTCAAACGAATTTGGCGTCGTCACAGAGAAATACCGTGGTGAATAAACACCATTTTTCACCCTTAGGGTGAATACTAGGGTTTTCCCTAGCTTTATCCTAGGGAAAACCCTATAATTACTCCTGTCAGCAAAGCTCTTTTAAAGGTGAGTAATTATGTCGAGTATTTCTTTCAGTCAATATAGCCGCTTAAGTGATTCCGTTGAGCGCGACCTGATGCGCGACTCCTTGAGCAATGGCGAAGCAGTTTCGATCACAGCCGTGGCGAAGAAAGCAGGAAGCGGAATCAAATCCGGCTTGTTCGCTTTCGCCGGGTACATGGTCGATGTAACCAAAGCTCTTGACGACGCACGCGCCAAAGACGCGCGTTATATCCGTACCGCGTGGTAAGCAACAGCAAGTAGTACAGCGCTCTTGAAATAGAGCGCTTGGTAAAGAGCCTACCAATTTTGTGGTGGGCTTTTTTGCGTCCTGTGGTTCAAGCCTTGTTCAGGAGCGCCTTGAGCATTCCGAGGCGGTCCTTAGGACTCAGGGCCCGAGTGGCGGGGTCTTCTTCAAGCTTGACTTCGGCCAGGCCCATCTCTTCGATAAATCGCGAGCGTTCGCGAACAAGATCTTCACGCGCACGGCGCCGCTTCTTGCACCAGGTCAGGTGCAGGCTGCGCTGAGCGCGCGTAATGCCCACATACATCAGCCGACGCTCCTCCTGTATGCGCAAGGCCAGGGTCTCGGCAGCGGTAGACGGGTCTGCGTCCTCTTCGTCGCGTCCCAGATGCGGCAGCAAGCCTTCTTCCACACCCGCCAGGAATACGTGCGGGTACTCCAGACCTTTGGAAGCATGCAAAGTCGA
>JAKFDW010000078.1:0-2180 GCA_036675955.1 Orrella sp.
CTTCGTGCTGTTCGCCATGACCGACCCCGACAAGAGCGCCCGCGGCATCACCGCGTTCCTGGTCGATGGCACCCGCGACGGCTTCCACCGTGGCAAGACCGAACCCAAGCTCGGCATTCGCGCATCGGCCACCTGCGAGATCGAGTTCAGCGACTATGTGGTGCAGGCTGACGAGGTGCTCGGCGACGAGGGCCATGGCTTCAAGATCGCGATGGGCGTGCTCGATGCCGGCCGCATCGGCATCGCTTCGCAGGCCATCGGCATCGCCCGCGCAGCCTACGAGGCCACGCTCTCTTACGTTAAGGAGCGCAAGGCCTTCGGCGCGCCCATCGGCACCTTCCAGATGACCCAGGCCAAGATCGCCGACATGAAGTGCAAGCTGGACGCGGCCACGCTGCTCACCCTGCGGGCCGCATGGGTCAAGGGCCAGGGCCAGCGCTTCAGCAACGAGGCGGCCATCGCCAAGCTCACTGCGTCCGAAGCGGCGATGTGGATTACCCACCAGGCGGTGCAGATCCACGGTGGAATGGGTTATTCCAAGGAAATGCCGCTGGAACGCTATTTCCGAGATGCCAAGATCACCGAGATCTACGAGGGCACCAGCGAAATCCAGCGCCTGGTCATTGCGCGCAACGAAACCGGGCTGCGCTGAGCAACCTGTGTCCATAACGGGCACCACTCTCTCTCAGGGTGGCGCCTGTTTTCGTTTCGGAAGGTTTGCCGGAGTGAGCGCTCGTTCACGAAATCCGACAGCACACCCCATCTTTAGTAATGGGACGGACCGGCATCGGGTCCGCTAGAGTCTTTTGATGCGGGGGTCTGTCTCCCGTATCCCTCCTGGAGAACCCGATGCATAAAACCCTGATCGCCTGTGCCCTCGCGCTGGCCCTGACCGCCTGCGACCGTGTCGCTTCGCCCGAGGCTGGTGCGGCTTCAACGCCTGCCACGACGGCCGATATCAAGGCCGAGACCGAGCGCCTCAACCAGTGGTTCGAGAAGAAATACGAGGAGCAACTGCGGTTCAGTCCTCTGCAACTGACATTCCAGGGCCGCAAGGACCTCTACGACCAACTGGATGACCTGTCGGAGAAGGCGCAACTGGACCAGGTGGCCTGGCAGAAGGCCAGCGTCGAGGAAATGGAAAAGACCTTCGACTACGCCAAGCTCGGCGACGAAGGCAAGTTTTCCTACGACCTGTGGAAGCTGCAGTACGAGAACGCGCGCGATGGCGTTCCGTTCCTGGCGGATGGCTATGCGTTCGACCAGATGAACGGCGCGCAGAGCTTCCTGCCGACCGTGCTGATCAGCTTCCACAAGGTGGATGAGGAATCGGACTACACGGCCTATATTTCGCGCCTGAAGGCCACGGCACGGGCATTCGACCAATTGCTGGAGCGAGCCCGCAAGTCGGCCGGGCAGGGCATCCGCCCGCCGAAGTTCGCCTACGAAGGCGTCATTGACCAGTCGCGCAAGGTCATCGCCGGCGCACCGTTCTCGGACGGCAAGGATTCGGCGATCTGGGCTGATGCGCAGGCCAAGGCCGAAGCGCTGGTCAAGAACGGCAAGATCGATGCCGCGCGGGCGACCGCATTGAAGGAAGAGGCTCGCAAGGCGCTGCTGGAGCAGTTCAAGCCCGCCTACGAACGTGTGATTGCATGGAGCGAGGAAGAGCTGCCCAAGGCGCCTGTGAACGCCACCGGCGTGGGCAGCACCCATCCCAACGGCAAGGCGTATTACGAGTACCAGCTACGCCAGATGACCACCACCGCCATGAGCGCCGAGGAGATCCACGCGCTGGGTCTGAAGGAAGTGGAGCGCATCAAGGGCGAAATGACGGCATTGAAGGACAAGGTGGATTTCAAGGGCGACCTGGATGCCTTCTTCACCTTCATCGACAATGACCCGCAGTTCGCCTTCCCCAACACCGATGCTGGCCGCAAGGCCTACATCGACGAAGCTACGAAGGCCATCGCCAACATCGAGAAGGAATTGCCGAACTACTTCGGCCTCCTGCCAAAGGCGGGCCTGGAAGTGAAGCGCGTGGAAGCGTTCCGCGAGCGAGACGGTGCCGCCCAGCACTATTACCCGGGCACGCCTGATGGTTCGCGCCCGGGCGTGTACTACGCGCATCTGTCGGACATGAATGCGATGCCGAAGCCTGAGCTGGAAGTCATTGCCTA
>JAKFDW010000079.1:0-10470 GCA_036675955.1 Orrella sp.
GCGACGGCGCGGGCAAGATTCAGGTCCTGCCAAGCGTCGGCCTTGTGCTGCGGCCGTATCAGCAGCGCTGCAGGATGATAGGTAACGACTAAGGGAATGGCCTGACCGCTTTCGCTGTATATATGGTGTACCCGCCCCCGCAACGCTTCGAAATCGGTGTCGGTCTCTAGTAAAGCCTGCGCGGCCAGCTTACCCAGCGCCAGGATACGGCGCGGCTTCAACAGGGCGATCTGGCGCCGCAAATACGGCAGGCACGAGGCGATCTCCTCCGGCCTGGGAGTGCGATTGCCCAAGGGCCGGCATTTGATCAGGTTGGTGAAGAATACGGTGGATGCCGGAACGCCAATCGAAGCCAGCATGGCCTCGAGCAGCACTCCCGGCTTTCCCTGGAACGGCAGCCCCACCCTGTCGTCATGTTCGCCGGGCGCCTCGCCGACCAGCAACCATTCCGGCGATTCAACGGCGCCTGTACCAAAAACGATCTGGCTGCGCGCCGTCTGCAAGCCGCAAGCCTCGCACGCGGCAATATGATGCTGCAAGGCCTCCCAGACGTGAGGAATGGGGACGCTGACACTGGACTCCGCCGCTGCGGTTTGCACGTCGGCGCTACGTCCGGAGGCTCCCGAGGCTTGGGGTATGCCAAGGGACTGAGCTTGTGTAGATTCTGTTGCGCCGGGCTGTTCGTTGATGCGGGGCTCGGGTACCGCTGTGACGGGGACAGCCGCCGGAGCCCTTACCGCGACAGATCGTCCGCTGTCCGCGGCATAGCGAGCAAGCATGCGCTTATCAAGGCCGATTTCCTGTAGCCAGGCAAGTTGCAGAGTATTCAGCGCTGGCGCGTTCTGCTTGATAAGGTCATTCATGCCGCATCCAGCCGTTTTTCCATGACGCAAGCATCTTCCCGCTGCCCATACCCTGAGGGGTAGTAGTCTTTTCGCACAGCAAGCTGGGAGAATCCGTGACGTCTATAGAATTGCAAGGCATTCTCGTTGGATGGACGGACCTCCAGGACGATGGCGGGCAGCCCGCGCGCCATCGCCTCGCGCTCGCACTGACGAAGCAGGGAAGCGCCGACGCCTTTCTTCTGGCATGACGGCGACACCGCTATGACCAGCAGGTGAGCCACGTCAGGCGCGAACATGACCATGCAGAAACCGGCAATGCAGCCATCCTGCCATGCCACCCATGCTCCATAGCCCGCGTTCAATCCATCGGCGAAGTTGCCCCGCGTCCAGGGAAACGACTGCACCGACTGTTCGATGCTGGCGACCTGATCGAGGTCGCCGGCTGTCATGGGATGGATAGCGGCCACATGTTGCAGGGCCTTGGGATTGCCGCCCTTGCCCTGTTCGCGCTCGAGTGTCGTGTACGCCACTTTGTCCCGCACATACAAGGGTGCAGCGAGCTCCGGGGCAATGCCGCCTCCGGTATGCCAGGCAATAAGGGCCAGGCGGGCCACCGTCTCTGCGTCGGGCCGCAGGGGCGGCCCGACCTCCAGCCGAGGCAGTTCGGCCTGCAGTTGCCGAAGCACGGGATAGGCCGTGAGCGCATCGCCTATAAGCCGCACAGGCAAAGCGCTTGAATAGGCGGCGTCCCACGCCGGACGGGAAAGCTGCAGCCAAGGCCCTACGTCTGCGGCGTTCAGCAAGATAGGCTCCTGGAGTTCGCGCCAACCGCTGGCGGCATCGCCGTCGGCACGGTAGGCGGCCAGATATACCTCGCCCATGCGCGCATCCTGCACGACAACCGACACAGGACACATTGCCGCTGCCGCATCGAAATCGCGCGCGGCGACGGCCTGTAAAGAAGCGACCGGAATGACTGGAACACCTAGCGCAAATGCTATCCCCTGCGCCACGCCGCAAGCGACGCGCAAGCCCGTAAAGCCGCCCGGCCCTTGGCCGAAGGCGACCGCGCCGACGTCGTTGCGCTGGATGCCCGCCTGGCTCAGCAAGTCGTCTGCCATGGGCAATAAACGTTCGGCATGCTCGCCCGTCGCATCGTGGTCCAGAGTGCGTAGGTGCAAACGCCCCTCAGCCTGGGTCAGCAAGGCAACCCCGCACAGGCTGGATGACGTCTCAAGCGCTAGAATATGTAAAGTCATGGATGCATTTTAAACGCGCCGGCAACATCGTTGGGGCGATATGGCAAAGCTTAAGACGTTCGGCCGAAAGACGGACCACTTGGCCCACTATAAACTTACACCGTTAGAGGCGTCTTTCAAGGTTAAGGTAGTCCGAATTTCAGGGATTAATACGCGGCGTACCTGTAGTAAAAGCTACGCCCTTTATATCCAGATACTTATTATGTAATATCTTGCAACGAGGCCTATACGGGCAATCTCAGCCCTGTTACATTTTCCCCATGAATACACAAAACCAATCTCTCTCTCGCAAAATTCTCGTCGTCGATGACGACCCCCGGCTCCGCGATTTGCTGCGCCGGTATTTGTCGGAACAGGGTTTCAATGTTTTCGTAGCTGAAGACGCCAAAGAAATGGGCAAGCTCTGGCAGCGCGAGCACTTCGACCTACTGGTTCTTGACTTGATGTTGCCGGGTGAAGATGGCCTCTCGATCTGCCGCCGCCTGCGCGGGGGGCACGACAACACGCCCATCATCATCCTTACCGCGAAAGCCGAAGAAATCGACCGCATCGTCGGATTGGAAATGGGCGCCGACGACTATCTCTCCAAGCCGTTCAACCCCCGCGAACTTCTGGCCCGCGTCAATGCCATATTGCGGCGCCGTGGCACCGAAGAACACCCCGGAGCACCCAGCCAGGAAAACGAATCCATCGAATTCGGGCCATACGTGCTGAACCTGTCCACACGCACGCTTACCCGCAACAACGAGCAAGTCCCTATCACGACCGGCGAATTCTCGGTATTGAAGGTATTTGCGCGTCATCCCAAGATTCCGCTGTCGCGCGACAAACTCATGGAACTGGCGCGGGGCCGTGAATACGAAGCTTTCGACCGCAGTCTCGATGTCCAGATCTCACGCCTACGCAAGTTGGTGGAACCCAACCCCTCCAAGCCGGTATTTATCCAAACGGTATGGGGCCTGGGATATGTCTTCGTACCAGATGGCGGGCATTAACGGCGGGCGGGCATAACCTTGCAACAACAGGTTTTGCCCGCTGCTTCCAAGCAACGTAAAAAGGCCAAGTCGCGCTTGCGGCTTGGCCTGTTCAGTCGTTCCTTCCTGCTCTTGGCCGGGCTAATGCTGGTCAGCCTGGGCGCATGGCTGCAAGTCTTTTTCAGCATGGAAGAAGGGCCCCGGGCCACTCAAATGGCGCAACGCGTCACGACCGCCGTCAGTATTACCCGCTCTGCCCTCGTCTATGCGCCGCGCAGCGTGCGACCCGCATTGCTGCTGGACCTTGCCACCAAGGAAAGCTTGCGGGTTCAGCCGCGCGAGACCGCCGACATACTCGAGCCTCTGCCCAACTCCAACTACTGGAACCATGTTGCGGCCGAAATAAAAGAGCGGCTGGGTCCCGACACGCATATCATGTGGTCGGTCAACAAGGCGCCTGGCATCTGGGTGAGCTTCGAGATCAACACTGATCAATATTGGCTGGTCTTCGACCGGGAGCAGCTCGGCCTGACTGCGGGCGCTGAATGGCTGGGATGGGGTGCAACAGCCTTGGTGCTGGCCTTGGTCGGCGCAGCGGTCAGCGTGCGATTCGTCAACCGTCCCCTCGCCCAATTGGCGAAAGTCGCGCGGCAACTGGCTCGTGGCGAAACACCTTCGCCCCTGCCCGAAAAGGGACCGGCCGAAATTCGCGACATGAATATCGCCTTCAACCGGATGGCCCGGGATATCCGCCAAACTGAGGCAGACCGCGAGATCATGCTGGCAGGAATCTCTCACGACTTGCGCACGCCGCTGGCGCGGATGCGCCTCGAAATCGAAATGAGCAATGTCACCGACGAAGCTCGTCAAGCCATCGATGAAGACCTCGGTCAGATAGACCACAGCATCGGCCAGCTCATGGAATACGCAAGGCCGGCAGGGGCCGTGCCCGAGCAGGGCATCGATGTATCGTCCGTGCTTCGCGACCTGTACGAACGCGAACGCAGCCACACAGAATCACTGGGCGGTGCGTTGACAGCGTCGATCGAGACCAATCTATATGCCAAAATCAATGCGCACGATCTCAAGCGCATTGTGGGAAACCTGATCGAGAACGCAAGGCGCTATGGGCGCACGCCGTCCGATGGGCGGGCTCATATCGAATTGATCGCAAGGCAGCAAGGCAACATTCTCGCCATCGAGGTCAAGGACCAGGGAGCGGGCATCGCCCCCACCGACATCCAGCGCCTGCTGCGGCCCTTCTCCCGCGGGGAATCGGCGCGCACCGGCGTGAGCGGTGCGGGCCTGGGTCTGGCTATCGTCGAACGCCTGCTTGGGCAGGTAGGCGGGCAGCTGGAATTGATCTCGCATCCGAAGGGCGGCCTGGTGGCGCGCATCGAAATTCCCAAGGCGCGCGTTAGGAACTTTCAATTAGACACCGATACTCAATAGCGTAGAATTTGATCATCGGGTGTACCTGCGTATGCCGCACATGACCGACTTACTTACTATCAGGAGCTCACATGAAAACCGTAGGCGACAAGCTCGAACCCTTCAAAGTTGCAGGCGTCAAGCCCGGCTTCAACATGCACGAAGAGAACGGCATTTCCGCATTCGAGGAAATCACTGAAAGCTCCTTCCCTGGCAAGTGGAAAATCATTTACTTTTATCCCAAGGACTTCACCTTTGTATGTCCCACGGAAATCGTGGGCTTCAATGCGCTGACTCAGGATTTCGAAGACCGCGACGCCGTCCTGATGGGCGGATCGGTCGATAATGAATTCGTCAAGCTGGCGTGGCGCCGCGAGCATCCCGATCTCAGCAAATTGGGACACTATCAATTTGGCGACAGCACCGGCGCCCTGGTCGACCAACTGGGTATACGCGACAAGACTGAAGGGGTTTCCCTGCGCGCCACCTTCATTGTCGACCCCGACAATTTCATTCAGCATGTTTCGGTAAACAATCTGAATGTGGGCCGCAATCCGGAAGAGATACTGCGCGTGCTCGACGGCCTGCAAACCGATGAGCTTTGCCCGTGCAACCGGGTAGTCGGTGGCGACACGCTTTAAGCCCATGGAATTCCTATCCGCCGTCAAGGCCATGATCCCCGACTGGGCCAAAGACATACGCCTGAACCTGGACGGCACCATCGCCCGGTCATCCCTGCCGGCAGAAGACGCCACTGGCGTCGCTTTGGCGGCTGCCTATGCCGCGCGCAGCAACACCTTGATCAATGCATTCAAGGCCGGCTTATCGGACTCCGATGCCACCGGCGTATTAACGGCAGCCGCGCTCATGGGCATGAACAACACCTACTACCCTTTTGTTGAGATGTCCGGCGATGCCCAACTGAAGACGCTGCCGGCACAACTGCGCATGAACGCATACGCCACGCATGGCGGTATCGACCAGGCCCGATTCGAGCTCTTCGCCCTGGCGGCATCCATTGTAGGAAAGTGCCATTTCTGCGTGAATTCGCACTATGCCAATCTGAAAAAGGCCGGCTATACGGTGGAGCAGCTGCGCGACGTCGGTCGTATTGCGTCTGTGGTGAATGCCGCCGCGCATGCGATTGCCGCCGAAGGCAAGTAGCAAGACATCAAGGCACAAGCCTGGCGGCGCGGGTGTCAGGCACGCGCCAATAACACGGCGACGGTGGCCGCTATACCTTCTTTGCGGCCCAGATAGCCAAGGCTTTCGTTAGTCTTGGCTTTAATATTGATATCATCCGGCGAAATAGACAGGTCTGCAGCAATATTGGCGACCATGAATTCCGCATGGGGACCGATCTTGGGCGCCTGGGCATGCACCGTCGCGTCTATATTCACGACCGCCCAGCCTTTCTGCCTGACTTTCTGCATGGCCGCCCGCAACAGCACCCGGCTGTCGGCGCCTTTGTAGGCAGGATCGGTGTCTGGAAAATGGCGGCCAATATCGCCCAGGCCGGCCCCTCCCAGAATGGCGTCCGTAATCGCGTGCAGCAGCACATCGGCATCGGAATGACCCAGCAAACCGTGGGTATGAGGAATCGTCACACCGCCGATTACCAAGGGGCGGCCCTCCACCAGGGCGTGGACATCGAAGCCCTGGCCTACGCGTACCGGAAAATTCATAAATGCTCCATAGTGGGCTAAATATTGTGGGACTTCATGCCTACAGCCACTTCTCCATCAGTTCGAAGTCCTGCGGCCAGGTGACCTTGAAATTACGCGGCGACCCGGGAATCAGGCGGGGAGCATAACCCGCCATTTCCATGGCGGACGCCTCGTCGGTAATTTCGCCCACGGCGATGTCGGCACGCTGCAGCGCATCCAGAAGACGCGCGGCCGGGAACATTTGGGGCGTCTGGGCCAGCCACAAGCAATCCCGCTTTATCGACTTTTCAATGGTGGCCAGCGTATCGCCTTCTGCCGGTACACCCGCAGCGCCGTTTACCGTCGGGTATGCCAGCTTGACCGTATCGGCTACAGGCTGCGCGAGCAGCCCGCCGGTATTCAACTGCAGGCAGCTATCAATAAGCCGCTCCAAGGCATCGGCGGGCAGGCCAGGACGTGCAGCGTCATGGACCAATACCCAGTCATCCGCCCCTACATCGGCGTCCAGCAATGCCGCCGTAACCGTTTGCGCGCGGCTGGGGCCGCCGCATGGACGCCAAATGGTTCGCTCCAGACCCTGCAGCGCCTGCTCGACCCAGATATCGTGCGCGGCCACCGCCACCCTTACCTGCGCGATGCGCTTGTCGGCCAGCAAGGCCTTCACCGCCCAGCGCAACATGGGCTCGCCCTTCAACAGCCGGTATTGCTTGGGCAGGGCCGCAACATCCGCCTGGATGGCGGACCCGCCCTCGGCAGCCATAAGCGCAGGCCGGGTCAATGCCGTATCTGCCGCCAGGGCGCGCGCCCCGATACCGGCGGCCGGAACAATTGCAATCAGTTTCTTATACATAGGAAAGGCATTTTATAATGACAATCTACATGAATATAGAAACAATCCCTCCCCCGTCTCTTCCCTCCACCAAAACTGTGCTCGCCGGCTTGAAGCCCGGGCACCGTAACGCACAGCCCATCCCGCCCGGATCAGGCGACGCATGGATGCTGGCCGACCTGGCGCGCGCATCGCGCCAGACGCTGGTCGTGCTGTGCGCGGAACCGTTGACCGCTCAACGGTTGGCCGAGGAAATCCTGCTGTTCGCACCTGAACTGCGGGTGCGGCAATTGCCCGACTGGGAGACCTTACCCTACGACAGCTTCTCCCCCCATCAGGATCTGATCTCAGAACGCTTGCGTACACTGCATGCCTTGATGCAGGAAAGCGTCGATATTCTTACGGTGCCTGTCACGACGGCGCTGTACCGTCTTGCGCCGCCGGAATTCCTGGCCGCCTATACGTTTTCGTTCAGGCAGGGCGATGCACTCGACGAAGAAGGGCTGCGCCGGCAACTGACTCTCGCCAACTACACCCATGTCACTCAGGTGACGGCGCCGGGCGAGTTCTGCATACGCGGCGGCCTGATCGACTTGTTCCCCATGGGATCGGTATTGCCCTACCGCCTGGACCTCTTCGATAACGAGATCGAGTCAGTTCGAAGCTTCGACATCGATACACAGCGCAGCTTGTATCCCGTGAAGGAAGTCCAGCTATTGCCGGGCCGCGAGTTTCCCATGGATGAGACCGCGCGCAATGAGTTTCGCGCACGCTTTCGGGAAATCTTCGAAGGCGATCCATCGCGCGCCTTGCCCTACAAAGACATAGGCAATGGCATCGCGTTTGCGGGCATCGAGTACTACCTGCCCCTGTTCTTTGCCCATACCGCAACGTTGTTCGACTATTTGCCGGCTCAATCCCTTACGGTCACACTGGGCGACATCAACCAGGCAGTGCAACGGTTCGCGCACGACACGCAAGGCCGGTATCAATTTCTGAAAAGCGACCGCGAACGACCGGTGTTGCCGCCCGAGCAACTGTTCCTCAGCGAAGAAGACCTGTTCACGAAACTGAAGCTGTTTGCCAGGCTGGCCCTGGTCGGCAATGGTCCCCATCCCGATTTCCAAGCCGCGCCCGATGTCGCGATTGCGCGACGCGCCGAAGATCCCGTGGCAAATCTGCGCGCGCTGCTGAACCGGCATCACGGCCGCATCGCTTTGTGCGCCGATTCCGCCGGAAGACGCGAGACACTGCTGCAGATGCTGGAAGAATTCGGCATCAGGCCGGATTTCCCAAGCGAAACTCTGCAGGACTTCCTGGTTTCGGAAAGCCGCTACGCCGTGGTGATCGCACCGGTTTCCAACGGCTTTTCCCTGGTCGACCAGGCGCTCACACTGCTGACCGAAAACGACCTCTATCCAAGCCAGGCGCGGCCCAGACGCCGCGGCAAACGTGCACAGGAACACGCCAGCGACGTCGAAGCCATGGTGCGCGACCTGTCCGAACTGCGCGAAGGCGATCCCGTCGTGCACGCCCAACATGGCATCGGCCGCTACTGCGGCCTGGTCGAGATGGACCTGGGCGAAGGCGTGATGGAGCTGCTGCACCTGGAATACGCCAACGGCAGCACTCTGTATGTGCCGGTGGCGCAATTGCATGTCATCGCCCGCTATAGCGGCTCCGACCCCGATCATGCGCCTCTGCATCAACTGGGCTCAGGCCAGTGGGAGAAGGCACGACGCAAGGCCGCCAAACAGGTGCGCGACGCGGCCGCCGAACTGCTGGCCCTGTACGCGCAGCGCGCGGCGCGCGAGGGTTACCGCTTCAAGCTTCCCATCAATGACTACCAGGCTTTCGCCGAAGGCTTCGGCTTCGAAGAAACACCGGATCAGGCGGCGGCGATCGAAGCCGTCATCGGCGACATGACGTCGGGTCGGCCCATGGACCGGCTGGTATGCGGCGACGTCGGCTTCGGCAAGACCGAAGTGGCGCTACGCGCTGCATTCCTGGCCGTGCTCAACGGCAAACAGGTCGCGCTGTTGTGCCCCACCACCCTGCTGGCTGAACAACACGCCCAGACCTTTGCCGATCGCTTTGCCGACTGGCCGGTGAAAGTGGTGGAGCTGTCCCGCTTCCGGTCGAGCAAGGAAGTGGCGGGCGCCATCCAGGGCCTGAATGATGGCCGCGTCGATATCGTGATCGGCACCCACAAAATACTATCCAAAGACGTCATATTCAAACGCCTTGGTCTTGTCATCATCGACGAAGAACACCGCTTTGGAGTGCGCCAGAAAGAAGCATTGAAGACGCTCCGCGCCGAAGTCGATGTGCTGACGCTTACTGCGACCCCCATACCGCGTACGCTCGGTATGTCGCTGGAAGGCATACGCGACTTCTCCGTGATAGCGACGGCGCCCCAAAAACGGCTTGCCATCAAGACCTTCGTGCGGCGGGAAGACAAAAGCACAATACGCGAAGCCCTGTTGCGCGAACTCAAACGCGGGGGCCAGATCTACTTCCTCCATAACGAGGTCGACACCATACAGAATCGGCGCGCCAGCCTGGAAGAATTGGTGCCCGAAGCCCGTATCGCCGTCGCCCACGGGCAAATGGCGGAACGTGAACTCGAAGAGGTCATGAAAGGCTTCTATCAGCAGCGCTACAACGTGTTGCTGTGCACGACCATCATCGAAACCGGGATCGACGTGCCTACCGCCAATACTATCGTCATACATCGCGCCGACAGGCTGGGCCTGGCGCAGTTGCATCAACTACGCGGCCGAGTGGGCCGATCCCATCACCAGGCTTACGCCTATTTGATGACACCGGGCGAAGATGCCATCACTTCAAACGCCAAGAAGCGCCTGGAAGCCATACAAGCCATGGAAGAGCTCGGCGCCGGTTTCTTTCTGGCCATGCACGATCTGGAAATTCGGGGCACCGGCGAAGTCCTGGGCGAATCGCAGTCAGGCAATATCCAGGAGATTGGCTTTTCGATGTACTCCGAGATGCTCAATGCGGCCGTCCGGGCCCTGAAGTCGGGCGAAGAGCCCGACCTGGATTCACCTTTTGCCGCGTTGTGCGAAGTGAACCTCCACGCCTCGGCGCTGCTACCCTCCGATTACTGTCCCGATGTGCACGCCAGGCTGGGTTTCTACAAGAAGCTGTCGCATGCCAAGCATGAAGATGACCTGATCATGATTCAGGAAGAGCTGATAGACCGCTACGGAAAATTACCCGAAGCGGCGCAGACGCTACTCGCGACCCACCGGCTGCGCCTGCATGCCGAGCCCCTGGGCATCATCAAGCTCGACGCGAGCGATGCTCAGGCAATGATCCAGTTCTCTGCCAAACCGAACGTGGAGCCCTTGCGCATCATCGAACTCGTCCAGAAGCAACGCGAAGTTCGACTCGCCGGGCAAGACAAATTGAAAATCGAGATCAAGCAAGGCCAGCAAATCAGCG
>JAKFDW010000080.1:0-9180 GCA_036675955.1 Orrella sp.
GTTATGCTTTGCGACTGCTGTCATTACACAGAGTGGGAGAGTGCCGGGGTTTCCGGCCACCGAAGGCGCAATTCGCCCAGAATCGCTCAGGTACCCTGTACCGCTCTTGTATTGTCTGGTTCTTGAAACATTCAAGGCAGCACTCTGGAGAGACTCGCACTGCCGACACGGCAACGCTGCGGGCGCCGAAGGTGAACTCCCTGTACCAGGGCCAACTCTCAGGCAAAAGGACAGAAGGGCGGTGGTGGCCACATACCGGTGGCCTGCGTCGTCCCTTTCCTGTTTCCGCCCTTGGAGTCCTCATGTCGCCCATCCTCAAGCATACCCCCCTGCATGCCGCCCATATTCAGTCCGGCGCCAAGATGGTCGATTTCGGCGGCTGGGACATGCCCGTCGCCTATGGATCGCAACTGGAAGAGCACCATGCGGTGCGTCAGGATGCCGGCATGTTCGACGTATCGCACATGTTGAATGTCGATATCGCCGGCGCCGATGCCGAAGCCTTCCTGAAGCGGCTGCTGGCCAACGACGTCAGCAAGCTCACCATACCGGGCAAAGCGCTTTATTCGTGCATGCTCAACGACCAAGGCGGCGTCATAGATGATCTCATCGTCTATTTTGTCAGCTCCGACCAATGGCGCGTGGTGGTCAACGCCGGCACGGCCGATAAAGATATCGCCTGGATGCAGCAGCAGGCGCAGGCTGGAAACTTCGACGTAAGCGTGACGCCGCGCCGCGATCTGGCCATGGTCGCCATTCAGGGGCCCAATGCCCGCAGCAAGGTATGGAATACGCGCCCGGCCTGGGAACAGGACACCTATGCGCTGCCCGCGTTTACCGGCGCCTTCGTGGACGACGACGTCCTGGTCGCCCGTACCGGCTATACCGGCGAAGACGGCTTCGAGGTGGTGTTGCCCGCCGACCAGGTCGAGGCCTTCTGGCGCGATCTCCAGGAAAACGGCGTGCGGCCTTGCGGACTGGGCGCGCGCGACACATTGCGTCTGGAAGCAGGCATGAATCTGTATGGCCAGGACATGGATGAGCAGGTCACTCCGCTGGTATCGGCGTTGGCCTGGACGGTCGCGCTGAAAGACCCCGAACGCGGGTTCATCGGACGCGAAGCGCTTGAATCCGCCGACGTAGATCGCACGCTGGTCGGGCTGAAGCTGCTGGAACGCGGCGTCATGCGCGGTCACATGAAGGTGCGCACGCAGCAGGGCGAAGGCGAGCTCACCAGCGGCTCCATGTCGCCGACGATAGGCACATCCATAGGCATGGCCCGGGTTCCGCTGGGCGTCAAGCCGGGCGACCAGGTCCAGGTGGAAATCCGCGGCAAGTGGCTGCCGGCTGAAATCGTGAAAATGCCATTTGTGCGCAACGGCAAAATTGTTGCTTAATACAGTTTCCAGACAACGAACATTCTTTCTTTATACGGGGTTAGTCATGAATCTTCCAACCGATCGCAAATATACGTCTTCGCACGAGTGGGTCAAAGTCGAGGGCGATGTGCTGGCAGTAGGCATTACCGATAACGCCCAGGAGCAGTTGGGCGACCTGGTGTTTGTGGGCGATGTAAACCCCGGCACTACGCTTGCCCAGGGCGACACCGCCGGAGTGGTCGAATCGGTCAAGGCAGCCTCCGACATCTACGCACCCGTCGACGGTGAAATCGTCGCGTTCAACGAAGCCCTTGGCGACCAGCCCGACCTCATCAACGATGCCGCCTTCGACACCTGGATATTCAAGATCAAGCCCAACAACATGGCCGACCTCGACGGCCTGCTCGATGCCGACGGCTACCAGGCCATTGCCGGCAACGGCTGATTTCATTAACGCATTTGCGGAAAACCCGTACTGTTAGGTTGATTATGTTGCGTGAACTAGACCCCCATACCGATTTTATTCCCCGCCATATCGGGCCGGCTGCGGCCGATCAGGCAGTTATGCTGTCCGCCATTGGGGTCGCCGACCTGCATGCACTCGTCCAGGAAGTCGTGCCGCCCAGCATCCTGAAGCGCGGGGCCTTGAAGCTGCCCGCATCGCGCAGCGAGGCCGACGCCTTGGCCGAACTCAAGGAAATCGCCGGTCGGAACCAGGTTTTTCGCAACTACATCGGCCAAGGCTATTACGGCACGCATGTGCCCAATGTCATCCTGCGCAACATTCTGGAAAATCCGGCCTGGTACACGGCGTATACGCCTTACCAGCCCGAGATCTCCCAGGGCCGCCTGGAGGCTTTGCTCAACTATCAGACCATGGTCGCCGACCTTACCGGCCTCGATATCGCCAACGCGTCGCTGCTGGACGAAGGCACGGCCGCGGCTGAGGCCATGGGCCTCGCGCGACGCGGTTCGCGGTCCAAAAGCAAAGTGTTTTTCGCTTCTGTCCATTGCCATCCGCAAACGCTCGAAGTGTTGCGCACCCGCGCCCTCGGCCTTGATATCGACGTTGTCGTGGGCGATGAAGCGCAGGGGCTGCCCGACTGCTTCGGCGTCTTGCTGCAGTATCCGCACAGCCTGGGCGGCATCGCCGACTATCGGGCGCTGACCGAAACGGCCCATGCCCAAGGGGCGGTAGTGGCTGTTGCCACCGATCTGCTGGCGCTGGCCTTGCTTGTTCCGCCGGGCGAATGGGGCGCCGATATCGCCATCGGATCGGCGCAGCGCTTTGGTGTTCCGCTGGGCTTTGGCGGCCCGCACGCCGGTTTCATGGCCTGCAAGGACGCCTTCAAGCGCAATATGCCGGGCCGACTGGTGGGCGTGTCCAAAGACAGCCAGGGCGCGCCGGCCCTGCGCCTTGCATTGCAAACCCGCGAACAGCATATCCGGCGCGAAAAAGCCACGTCCAATATCTGCACCGCGCAGGTCCTGCTGGCCGTCATGGCTGGCATGTACGCGGTATGGCACGGCCCCGCCGGTTTGAAGCGCATCGCCGAACGCGTCGCCTACCTTGCTGCCTTTCTTGGGAAGTCGCTGAGCGAACTGGGCATCGCCACCAGCGGCACGTCGTATTTCGACACGCTGTTGCTCGATACGGGCGCCCATACCCAGGCCATCGTCCAGGCCGCTCAGGCAGCCTCTATCAACCTGCGCCAGGTCAGCGCCACAAGCCTGGCCGTATCGCTGGATGAAACCGTTACTGTGGCCGATGTGCATGCCTTGCTTCAAGTGTTTGCCGCTGGCGTGGGCAAGTCCTGGGATGCCGCCGCGCAACACGAATTGCCTTCAAGCCATGGCGTTCCGGCGGCGCTGTTGCGCGCCTCGCCCATTCTGTCGCATCCCATTTTTTCGCGCGTGCGCTCGGAAACCGACATGTTGCGTTATCTGCGCGGGCTGGCCGACAAGGACCTTGCCCTGGATCGCACCATGATCCCGCTGGGGTCCTGCACCATGAAGCTCAATGCCACGGCCGAGATGATACCCATCACCTGGCCCGAATTCGGCAATATGCATCCGTTTGCTCCGGCTACGCAAACCCAGGGCTACAAAGAACTCATCGATCGCCTTTCGGCCGCGCTTTGCGAAATCACGGGCTACGATTCCATCAGCCTGCAACCCAATTCCGGTGCGCAGGGCGAGTTTGCGGGGTTGTTGGCCATACGCGGCTATCATCAGGCAAGTGGTCAACACCAGCGCAATGTCTGCCTGATTCCCGCTTCGGCCCATGGCACCAATCCCGCCTCGGCGCAATTGGCAGGCATGGAGGTCGTGGTGGTCGCGTCCGACGAAAACGGCAACGTCGATGTGGCCGACCTCAAGGCCAAGATAGCCAAAGTCGGCGACCGCCTGGCCGCCTTGATGATTACCTACCCGTCCACGCACGGCGTGTTCGAGCTGGCCATTACTGAAATCTGCGCGCTGGTGCACGATGCCGGCGGCCAGGTGTACCTGGATGGCGCCAATATGAACGCCATGGTGGGCCTGGCCCAACCCGGCAAGTTCGGCTCGGACGTGTCGCATCTTAATTTGCACAAGACCTTCTGCATTCCCCACGGCGGCGGCGGACCGGGCGTTGGGCCCGTAGCCGTTCGGTCCCACCTGGCGCCATACTTGCCCGGCGTGGTCAACGAAGCCGGCCAGTTGCCGGCGGGCGTTGCCGTCGGCCCCGTATCGGCGGCGCCGTATGGTTCGGCCGGCATTCTGCCCATACCCTATCTGTACATAACCATGATGGGATCGGAAGGCTTGCTGGAAGCCACCGAAGTGGCCATCTTGAACGCCAACTACATAGCGGCGCGCCTGCAGGAGCACTATCCCATACTCTATGCGGGACGCAATGGCCGGGTGGCGCACGAATGCATTCTCGATATCAGGCCCATCAAGGACAGCTGTGGAATTTCCGCCGAAGACATCGCGAAGCGCCTGGTCGACTATGGCTTCCACGCGCCCACCATGAGCTTCCCCGTTGCCGGAACGCTGATGGTCGAGCCTACCGAATCCGAAGGGTTGGCCGAGCTCGATCGCTTCATCGATGCCATGATCGCCATCCGCGCCGAAATCGCAGCAGTTGAAAAAGGCGTCAGCGACGCCCAGGACAACGTTTTGAAGAACGCTCCACACACGGCGCAAATGCTGATGGTCACCGAATGGCACCACGACTACACGCGCGAGCAGGCGGCGTATCCGCTGGCCAGCCTGCGGTCCGGCAAGTACTGGCCGCCGGTCGCGCGCGTGGACAACGCCTTTGGCGATCGCAACCTTATCTGCTCATGCCCGCCGATTGAAGACTATATTGAGGATGTGGCACCGGCGGCAGCCTAGACCCTGGCAACCGGCGTCCGACGGCACTGGGAAGCTGCAGCGATGTAAATCAATAGGGGGCCGACAGGCCCCTTATTGACAGGTCCCGTGCCGCTCAGGACGGCCTAGGCGTAATCCCCCATCGCGAAATATTGACACCTTCTCGATCCTGCATCTAGAATGTTCTATCAGAAAGAATAAGCGTTCTTTCAAAGAGAACTTCAATAATGATGGCAGGAGACAAGATGGTGAGGCCTGTTCACTCAGAAAGTGGTGCCCGACTGGCGCAGCATTTCAAGCGTGCCGCGGTGTCCTATTCCCGCAAGCGCGCTGTCGACGCTACGGTTCTTGTGCAATTCGGCGATACGCCTTTGCTGCTGCGCATCGCCAATGGCGGTGTTGTCGACATCGCCGACACTATTGCACCCTTGAGCAGCTGGGATTTCTCAATAAGGGCTTCCATCGATGCATGGGAGCGATTCTGGCAAGCGATCCCACGGCCGGGCAGTCACGACATTTTTGCTCTGGTAAAAAGCGGCGAAATGACGATTGAAGGCAATCTTCGTCCCTTCATGGCCAACCTCCAATTCATTAAAGATCTACTGGCCGTGGCCCGGGAGTCCCGCGCATGACTGCTGAACTCGAACCTATTGTGGGCCGCTACGTTTCTTTTGACGTGGCCGGCCGCCTTTGCCGGGTATATTTTGAAGAAGCCGGCAGCGGCATACCGCTGGTTTGCCTGCATACGGCCGGCGCCGATAACCGCCAATATCGCCACATGCTGTGCGATGACGAGATCACCTCGCGGTTTCGCGTACTGGCTTTCGACATGCCGTGGCACGGCAAGTCGTATCCGCCCGAAGGCTGGCAGGACGAGGAATACCAGTTGAGCACGGATCTCTACGTCCAGACGGTGCTTTCCTTCTGCCGCGCGCTCGACCTGGACCGGCCCGCGCTTATTGGGTGTTCCATCGGCGGACGCATTGTGCTGCAACTGGCCAACAATCATTCTGATGATTTCCGGGCCCTTATCGGTGTGGAGAGTGCGGATTACCAGCAGCCCTGGTACGACACCTCGTGGCTGCATCGGGGCGACATACACGGCGGCGAGGTATGCGCCGCGCTGGTGTCCGGCCTGATTGCCCCACAGTCGCCCGACGTGTACCGGCACGAAACCCTTTGGCAGTATATGCAGAGCGGTCCCGGTATTTTTCGTGGCGATCTGCACTTCTATCGCGTCGACAGCGATCTTCGGGGCCGCTTGGCCGGCATACGCGCCGACCTTTGCCCCCTGTATCTGCTGACCGGCGAATATGACTTCTCGTGTTCCCCCGACGACACGCTGCGCACGGCGCAAGCCATACCGGGCGCCAAGGTGACGATCATGCGCGAAGTCGGGCACTTTCCCATGAGCGAGAACCCACATCAGTTTCGCAAGTATCTGTTGCCCGTGTTGAACGAGATCTGTTCGTCGCAGGCGCTGCCATCGGCATGAGCCGGTTTAATTCAGGAGACGAGTCAATGAAAATCAAAAATACCTTGGGACTGCTAGCCTGCCTGGCCACGAGCTTGTCAGTGTCTGCACAAGAGGCGGAAACGCTCAAGATCGGCGCTTTGGTGACCTTGTCCGGTGCCGGCGCCTCGTGGGGGCAGGGCATGAAGAATGCCGCCGAAATTGCGGCTGCTCAGGTCAATGAAGCAGGCGGGCTAGAAGTGGGTGGCAAAAAATACAAAGTAAGCGTGGTGGCATACGACGACAAGTACCAGGCCAACGAGGCTGTCACCGTCGCCAATCGCCTGGTCTTCGAGGACAAGGTGAAATACATTATCGGGCCAGTCGGCTCGGCCCCCGTCCTTGCCATCCAACCGATCACTGAAAAGAACAAGGTCATTGTCATGACCTTGGGATTCACATCCAAGGCGCTCCAGAAAGACAAGCCTTTTACTTTCCGTCCCAACGTGACGACCGCTGAGGTTTCGCAGCCCCAGATCGATTGGCTGGTCAAGACACAAGGCGTCAAGAAAGTAGGGGCGCTGTTTCCCAACGACGAAACCGGGCAGCAAATTGCCAAGGACCTGCGTGCCGCCTACAAAAAGGCCGGGGCCGATCTGGTTGCCACCGAATTTTTCGAACGAGACCGCGTTGACTTCGTCCCGCTGCTTACCCGGATGGGCGCGCGCGGAATCGATGCCATCGAACTCGACGGCAATTCGCCGACCACGGCCGGCCTGATCGTCAAGCAGGCCAGGGAAATAGGCTTTACCGGAAAAATTCTGCGCACGGGTGGACCGGCTACGCAAGAGATCGTGAACGTGGCTGGCGCTGAAGCGGCCGAAGGCATGTTTGTGCACACGCCGGTCAACCCCGAGCTGGCCTCCACCAAGGCATACGCGGATCTCTACGCGGCTGCCTACAAGCAGCCGATGAACGGCTTCAGTCCGGCTTTCTACGATGGCACGAACATGATGTTCGAAGCCATGCGCCGCGCCGGCACGGTGACCGATACGGATGCGGTGCGTAAAGAAATGGAAAAGCTGACCGATTTCCCCGGATCGATGGGAACACTGAACTGGACTGGCCAGGAGGTGTACGGCATCAACCATCAGCTGAATGCGCCGTTCTATGTCGCTGAGGTCGTCGGCGGAAAAGAAGTCATTCGTGCCAAGTGCACTGTGACGCACTGCGAATAAACTCAAGGAGCGATCGTGGATTGGGGCATTCTCCTGGGGCAGGCTACGGTCAACGGGCTGATCATCGGCCTGTTGTACTTGTTGATGGCGGTGGGCTTTACGCTGGTGTTCGGCGTCATGCGCATGGTGAATTTCGCTCATGGCGAGTTCTATATGCTTGGTGCGTTTGGCGCCTATTTTCTGACGGCCGTGCTGGGGATCTCATTCCTTCCCGCGCTGGCGCTCACCTTTGTCGGCGCGGTGCTCTTTGGCGCCGCTGTCGAGGTGACCATACTCAAGCCGTTCAGGCATGACGAACTCAATGGCATGATCGCGACTATCGGTCTTGCAATGATCCTGCAGAATCTGGCCCTGATGTTTTTCGGGCCGGATCCACATTCGATGCCGTCGGTCGTGCGCGGCGCGACCTCGCTGGGCAAGATCACTGTCCCGACGTCGCGCATATACGTGGTGGTTTTCGCACTGGTCGTGCTTGCCTTGCTGTATGCATTCCTGAAGCATTCGCGGCCGGGAAGGGCCTTGCGTGCCGTCGTGGAAGATTTCCAGATCGCTTCGATACAAGGCATACGCTCGCGCATTTATTATCCCTTGGGATTCGGCATAGGCGTGGGCCTGGCGGCGATCGCGGGGGCGCTCATGGCGCCGCTGTTCTCGGTGTCGCCCTTTGTCGGCGCCGCACCGCTGCTGAAGGCCTTTATTGTGGTAATTCTTGGCGGACTGGGCAGCATACCCGGCGCGGCGGTGGCCGGTCTGGCGTTGGGCCTGATCGAAAGCTACAGCAGTTTGTTTCTGAGCAGCAGCACCGCCGACATGCTGATCTTCATGATCGTGATCGTCATGCTGGTGGTCCGCCCCAAAGGCCTGCTTGGCCACGGAGAAGCCTGACCATGAACGCTACTCAAACTCTTGCCTATATGCCTGTGCCTTCCAGAACTGGTATCGCGGCACTGGCGGCGCTGGCCGTGGCCGCGCTGGCTCCCTGGTTTGGCGGCCAGTTCGTACTGCACCTGGCTGTCCTGACCGCGCTGAACGTATTGGTCGTCAACGGCCTGGCCCTGGTCAGCCGGTCCGGCCAGCTTTCCTTGGGCCATGCCGCCTTCATGGCGGTGGGCGCGTATGTCGCTGTATTGACGTCCAATATCATGGGCCTATCCTTCGTCACATCGACGCTGGTGGCAACGGCCGTGACGGCCATCGTGGCTTTCGTGCTGGGCTGGATCATTCTTCGGCTGCGCGGCGTCTATTTTGTGCTGGTTACCTTCGCCTTTGGCGAGCTGATACGCCTGGTATTGCTGGATTTTTCCGACATCACCGGCGGCGCGAACGGCATAGCGGGCATAGCCGCGGCGGAAATCTTCGGCTTTGCGTTCGACTCGCGCGCCAAGTTCTATGGCCTGGCGCTGTTCGGCGCGCTGGCGTCCACGCTTTTCATGCTTGTCCTGTTCCGCAAGCCGATAGGCCAGGCCATCGATTCCGTCGCCGATAATCCATCGCTTGCGGAATCGTCGGGCCTTAGCGTGCATCGCCTGCAGCTGTTTTCCTTTGTCGTCGGTTGCGCGCTTGCCGCCATCGGCGGCGCCCTGCAGGCGCGGTATATCGGCTATATCTCGCCGGAATCCTTCAACACCAGCATATCGATAGGCTTGATCATCATGCTGGTCATAGGCGGGCGCATGTCGGTATGGGGCCCGCTGGTAGGCGCCATCGTGCTGACACCATTGCCCGAGCTCTTTCGCGGCGCCGTCCAAAC
>JAKFDW010000081.1:0-5206 GCA_036675955.1 Orrella sp.
GCAGTGGTCGACAATCGGGCCGGCGCGGGCGGAATCGTGGCGGCAAGGTATGCGGTCAAGGAAAAACCCGACGGCTATTCCTTCTTCTTTCCCGCCATCCATCACGCGGTATTGCCCAGCCTGCGCAAAGACCTGGGCTACGACATACAGGCCGATTTCGAACCGGTGGGTTCAGTGGCCCGGTTTCCCATCATTCTTGTGGCGCACCCTTCGCTGCCCGTAAAGAGCGTCAAGGAACTGATCAGCTATGCCAAGGAGAACCCCGGTAAAGTGTCCTTCAGTTCGTCGGGCACCGGCGGCGGCACTCACCTGGCGGGAGAACTTTTCAATAAGCTTGCCGGTGTCAAGTTGCTGCATATCCCGTATCGCGGCAGTGCGCCGGCCATGCAGGATCTGGTGGGCGGTCAGGTGCAGCTTATGTTCGCCGATGCGCCTTCCGCCTTGCCGTTCATCAAGTCCGGCCATGTGAAAGCGCTGGGCGTCGGCAATCCGGAACCTTCGGTGCTGGCCCCCGGCGTGCCTACTATTGCCGAGGCTGGCGTACCCGGTTATGAGGCTTATTCATGGACTGGGTTGATGGCGCCCAAGGGCACGCCTGAAGCCATTGTCAAGAAGCTCAATCAGGACTTGGTGGCCGCCCTGAACGATCCGGCCGTGGGTCCGGCGATGGCGGCGGCGGGAGCCGAACCGATGCCGGGAACACCCGAAGACTTCAGGAAATTCCTGGATAGCGAGATCAAGAAATGGGGGCAAGTCATACAGGAAGCGGGTATCAAGATTGAGTAAGCGGTGCGGGGTCGGTCTGGAATGCCGGCCTCGCTGGATCAGGACCGGATCTCGCTAGAGCATTTTTGGTCGAAGAGTTTACAAGGCTCGCTGCAGCGCGCAGGCATTAGGGGCGGCTTTTCGTTCTTGCGAAAGGCGGGCGTGTCGGGGGCTGTTCCGGCTTCACGCGCTACGCCCATGGCGTTGCCATGGGTGCCCGTCACGCGCAGCCCGATCGAGGCGGCCGCGGAACTCGCCCGGTCGGGCCAGTGGCCCGACACCCCCGGGCTCACACAGCCGCAGCCTTGCCGCCTCGATCGGACTGCGCGTAACGGCGTGCGCGAGGCGCCTGCACAGCCCCCGACACACCCGCCTTTTTGCTTTAGCGTAGCTTGGACCAGCCCACTGAGCACCTTGCGCGTCAAGCCGGGAATCTGGTCGTAAGGCCGGCAAGTTTCCACTTGCGTAGTTGTCCGCACCCACCCCAGACAACGTCATAAGAACTGCACAGTGTCATTAAAGCAAAGTGCCGAAACACTTGAACCGAAAATGCCCCAGACCCGGTCAGGCGAGACCCGGTCCGACGAGACCCGCTCGGACCCGGCTAGTTTGTCTGGATCTTGGCTTTCTTGATCACATCGTCCCACATGGCGTATTCGCGCTTGACCTTGGCAAGCAGGTCTGCGCCATTGCTGACATTGATCGTGTACCCGCCGGCTTTCATGGTTTTCTGGAACTCGGGATTCTTCGCAATATCGTTCAATGCGGCTTCCAGGCGTTCATGGATGTTGGCAGGCAGGCCTTTGGGCGTGATCAAGGCATACCAGCCCGTGACAGCGTAGTCTTTTACGCCGGCTTCCAGCATGGTCGGCACCTCGGGCAGGCCGGCGTTGCGTTCGCGCGAGGTCACTGCCAAGGCGCGCACTTTGTCGCTTTGTATGTAAGGGATGGCGGTGCTGGTGATGTCGAACATATAGGTGATCTTGCCGCCGATGACATCGATCATGGCCGGCGAGTTGCCGCGGTAGGGCACGTGCAGCATCTCCGTCCCGGTTTTCTGCTTCAGCAATTCGGCGGAGAGGTGGTTGGACGCCCCGACGCCCGCCGAGCCGAACGAGACCGCATCCGGATTTTTCTTGGCGTATGCCACGAGTTCCTGGATGTTTTTTACGGGCACATCCTTGTTGATCACCAGCACGTTGGTGTAATCGGCGATATTGCCGATATACGTGAAGTCCTCGTCCAGATTGAGCTTGGCGTTCTTCTGAATCAGCGGGGTGATGGTCAGGGTAGGACTGGCCACAAAGTTGATGGTGTAGCCATCGGGCTGTGCCCGCGAGGTGGATTCGGCGGCGATCATGCCGCTTGCGCCGGTGCGGTTCTCGACGATGACGGACTGCTTCAGTTCGTCGCCCAGATACTTCGCAAAGGTTCGTGCGCTGGTATCGACCGGGCCGCCGGGCGAGTAGCCGACGATCAGCTTGATGGGTTGCGCAGGCCATGGCGCTTGCGCGTGTACGGATGCGGCGGCCATCAGGCCGCCGGTCAATAGCAAAATGGACTTCAATTTCATGGGTTTGTCTCCGATTCTATAGGTATCTGTGCGCCACTTTGACGGGTGAACAAGTCTCGCTGCAAAGTTCCTGATTGGCAATTCTGTTTTACTTAAGGGAGGCTTTCGCTGGTATTTAAGCGCGTCGATTCGCGACAGGTGAAGGCAGACTTTTAGAAAGCGATATTGTGGAAGGCCCACTAAACTTGGTAGATTCCAGTCAAAAGGAGAAGTGCTATGGATTTGACATGGACCGCGCAGGAGCTCGCCTTCAGGCATGAAGTTCGCAATTTTGTGCAGGCGGAGCTGCCGGCCGACATACGCGCAAAGGTGTTCCGGCACCGGCGGCTGGACAAGAACGACTACATACGGTGGCATCGGGTGCTGGCTGCCAAGGGCTGGGGAGCGCCGAACTGGCCCGTTGAATTCGGCGGCACCGGCTGGGGGCCTTTGCAGAAGCTGATTTTCGAGATCGAATGTTTCAAGGGCGGCGCACCGCGGCTACTGCCCTTTGGCCTGGGCATGATAGGCCCGGTACTGATGAAATACGGCAGCAAGCAACTGCAAGACCGCTTCCTGCCCCGGATGCTCACCGTGGAAGACTGGTGGTGCCAGGGCTATTCCGAGCCGGGCGCGGGATCGGATCTGGCCTCCCTGAAGACGCGCGCCATACGCACTCCCGACGGGTATGTCGTGAATGGCCAGAAGACATGGACGACGCTGGGTCAGTACGCAGACTGGATGTTCTGTCTTGTACGCACTGATACGGAAGCCAAGCCGCAGCGCGGCATATCGCTGTTGCTGATCGACCTTCGCCAGCCCGGTGTTACTGTGCGGCCCATCCGTACGCTGGATGGGGGCGTCGATGTCAACGAGGTGTGGCTGGATGATGTGAAAGTGCCTTTCGAGAATCTGGTCGGCAACGAGAACGAAGGGTGGACCTACGCCAAGTACCTGCTGGGCCACGAGCGAACGGGAATTGCGGGCATAGGGCATTGCCATCGCGAATTGCAGATACTCAAGAAACTTGCGGCCGAAACGCTGATCGACGGCGAGCCGGCCAGCCAGAATCCCCGTTTGAAAGAAAAGATTGTCCGTATCGAGATCGATATCGTCGCGCTCGAAATGCTGCTTCTGCGGGTGGCCGCGAACAGCGATCAGGGCCCGGGGCCGCAGGCCTCCGTGCTGAAGATAAGGGGGTCCGAAATCCAGCAGGATCTCGCCATGCTGCAGATGGAGGTGATGGGCGTAGACGCCTGGCCGTACGACCCCAGCTGGATGGAGCCGGACGCGGAGTTCACCGGGCCGGGCCCGGAATTCGCGGCAGCGGCGTCGGCGGGTTACTTCGATATGCGTAAAACCACTATTTATGGGGGGACGACCGAGGTGCAAAAGACCATTATTGCGAAGATGATTCTTGGATCCTAGTCGCGCGGGTCGATGTGCCGATGGCGGTTTCTCTTACATTCCACAGGAAATGAAAAATGGATTTCACGTATAACGAAGAGCAGCGCATGCTGACGGATAGCCTGCGCAGGCTGGTGAGCGACGGCTGGAGCTTCGAGCAACGGCGCAAGCGCGCCGCGCAGTCGGAGCTGGACCAGCAGGCGTGGCAGTCGCTGGCCGAACTTGGCGTCGCAGGATTGTTGATCCCGGAGCACTATGAAGGCTTTGGCGAGTCGCCGGCCACGCTGGTGGCAATCCAGCTCGAGCTGGGCAAGGGCCTGGTTTCCGAGCCCGTCATTCCCAGCGCCGTGATGGCAACGGCACTGTTGCTGAGCGCTGCCAACGAGCAGGTCAATGCCGAATGCCTGCCCCTCATGGCCTCGGGTTCATTGGTTTGTGCCGTGGCGTATCTTGAGCCGGGCCAGCGCAATGCATGGCGGCCCGCTGCGACGCAGGCGGTGCAAGTGGCCGAGGGCTATACGCTCAATGGCAAGAAGAAGCTGGTATGGCAGGGCGCCAGCGCCGGCAAGTTGATCGTCAGCGCGGTGCTGAACCGCGAGACCGCGCTGTTCCTCGTTCCCGCCGATGCGCAAGGGCTGGTCCTTCAAGACTTCCCCACCATGGATGGCTATCGCAGCGCTGATATTGAACTTGCCGGTGTAACCGTGGCGGCGGGCGCGCTGATCGCCAAAGGCCAGGCCGCCGACGATGCGCTCGCCAGCGCCATGGACTTCGGCATTACCGCCCTGTGCGCGCATGCCGCCGGCGCAATGGACCGCCTGGTGGAGATAACGGCCGAATACTTGAAAACGCGCCGTCAGTTCGGACGCCCGCTGGCCGACTTCCAGGTATTGCAGCATCGCCTGGCCGACATGCTTCTGCACAAGGAACTGGCCACCTCGATGGCCTATGTCGCGGCTACGGCGCTGGGCGAAACTGACGCGGCCGAGCGCCGCCGGCTGCTTTCCTCGGCCAAGGTGTCGGTCGCGCAGGCGGGGCGCTCCATAGGCCAAAGCGCTGTGCAAATGCACGGCGGCATCGGCATGACGGATGAGCTGGAGGTGGGCGACTACTTCAAGCGGCTGACCCATACCGACTTTCTCTTGGGCGATACCGATTTCCATTTGAAGCGGCTGGAAGAACTGTCCGCAGCATGAGGACCGGATGGAATCGAAGGTCGATATTGCGTCCGGTTACGCGAGGCCCGCAGGTCAGGCGGGCCGGCGCCAGTTCGATTCATGCAGACGTATATGCTCCGTTATGAAGTTCATCAGCCTTTGCGTGGCCATCGTCGGGAAGCGATTCGCGGCCGTCATCAGATAGAGGCTGTCGCCGACACCTTCCGGTTCGTATTGGGGTAGTACTTCTTGAAGAACGCCTGCCTGCAGCTGCTTCCATACGGCATAGCGCGGTAGCAGCGCGACGCCCAGCCCGGCCAGCGCC
>JAKFDW010000082.1:0-4233 GCA_036675955.1 Orrella sp.
ACCCAGCGGCTATACCGCGACATGCCGTAGCAGCAGACGAAATACACGAAGGCAATGAACAGATAGCCTTCCACGAAGAACGCTTTCCAGTTGGGATCGCCCAATGCCAGGCGCAGTGCCCCCGTAAGATCGTAAAGGCTGACGATGGTGACGAGCGATGTGTCCATGAAAGTGCTGATGAAAGTATTGACCAGGGGCGCCACCACGATGCGCAAGGCTTGCGGCAGGGTGATCTTGCGCACCGTTTGCCAGTAGGTCAGGCCCATGGCGGCTGCGGCTTCGTACTGGCCGCGCGGAATCGCCTGCAGCCCACCCCGGATGGTTTCCGCCAGATAGGCAGCCGTAAACAGAATAATGCCTATTTGCACCCGCAGCAAAACATCGATATTCATTTCCGGTGGAAGAAATAGCGGAAACAGGAACGAGGCGGTAAATAAGACGGTGATGAGCGGTACGCCGCGTACGATCTCGACATAGAACACACAGAAGCTGCGGATTACCTTCAGCCTGGAGCGGCGCCCCAGGGCGATCAGTACAGCGAGCGGCAACGCAAGAAATAGGCCGACCACGGTGAGCAGCAGCGATAGCGGAAATCCGCCCCACAGGTTGGTCTCGACGTAGGACAGACCGAATACGCCGCCGCGCATGATCAACAGGAAGACGGTCAACACGACCGCCCACAGCAGGATCAACCATTTCCGCCAGAAGACGCGCCAGCAACTGGCGACCACGGTCGCCATCATGAGTGCGGTTCCGACTAGCGGGCGCCACTGCTCTGCGTAGGGATAGCGGCCAAAGAAAATCAGCCTGAACTTTTCGGCGATCAGCCCCCAGCAGGCGGCCTGATGATCCAGCTTGCGGCATGCCAGGAAGTCGGGCACAAAGACCGCATCGGCAATCCCCCATCGGTAGAGCCTGGGCAGCAGCCACAAGGCCAGGGCAAGAATGGCAAGGGTCACGAGGCTGTTCTTCCAGCCGGCAAACAGATTCGCACGCAGCCACTGGATACCGCCAGCCGTCTGAACAGGAGCGGAAAGGGGAGCGTCCGGCTCCAGCAATTGATTTGCAGACATCATTTACCTTATCGTTCTACCAGTGCCATGTGCCGGTTATACCAGTTCATGAACGCGGCGATTATCAGGCTGATGCTCAGGTAAACCAGCATGATCACCGAGATGCACTCAAGCGCTTGTCCATTCTGGTTCAGCGAGGTATTGGCGACGGACACAATGTCCGGGTATCCCACCGTAACGGCCAGTGACGAATTCTTGGTCAAGTTCAGATACTGGCTGGTGAGGGGCGGGACGATGACCCGCATGGCTTGTGGCAGGATGACCAGCCGCAAGGCTTGGGCACGGCTCAGGCCCAAAGATGAGCACGCCTCGGCCTGGCCGTGCGCGACGGCCTGGATGCCGGCGCGGACAATTTCGGCGATATAGCTGGCCGTGGAAATTGTAAGCCCCATCAACAGAGCCAGGAATTCAGGCGTGAGGGCGGCGCCGCCGCTGATGCTGAATACTGTTGCTTCGGGTATGTCGAAATCGGTCGGCGCTCCACCGATAAGCCATCCCGCTATAGGCAGGACGGCAATAATGATAAGCGCAGGGTAGAGTATGCGCGGTGCGGCGCCCGTAAGGTTCTGCTTGCGTTTGGCCGCTATGTGCAATAGCCAGGCACAGACCGGGCCGGCAATGAGCCCGGCAATAGACAGGTACCAGCCCATGGACCAGACGGGTACCGGGAGCTGCAGGCCGCTTTTGCTCAGATAGACATGCGGCAGCGGCTGAATGGCGTCGTGCGAGGAGGGCAAAAGTTGCGTAATGACCAGGTACCACGCCAGCAGCTGGATAAGCAGAGGAATGTTGCGCATGGTTTCGACATAACCATCGCATAGCTTGCGCAGCAGGAAATTCTTGGACAGGCGTCCGATTCCGATCAGGGTGCCGAAGACGGTGGCGAGAATGATCCCGGCAAACGAAACGCGCAACGTATTGCCCAGGCCAACGGCAAATGCACGCAGATAAGAGTCGCTGGGTGCGAAAGACAGCAGGCTTTCGCCGATGTCGAACCCGGCGGATTGCGACAGGAAGCCAAAACCCGTGCGTATCTGCATCATTGTCAGGTTTTTACTGGTGTTCGACCACAGATACCACGCCACCACGGCCAGGACAGCGATGGCGATGGCTTGATAATAGAATCCGCGTCCGCTTTCTGTCGACCACGAAAATTTGTGTTTCGGCCTGATTTTCTTCGGGGGCATTAAGGCTCCAAACGCAGAAGGAACAGGGTGGCCTGTTCCTTCCGGGCTGCTTCTAAACGTTTTAGCGTACTGGCGGAGCGTACATGAGGCCGCCGTTGTTCCACAGATTGTTGACGCCGCGTGGCAGATTCAATGGCGATTTCTCGCCCATATTGCGGTCGAAGCTTTCGCCGTAATTGCCTACCTGCTTGACGATACGGTAAGCCCAATCATTGTCGAGGCCCAGCAGCTTGCCCATGTCTTCGCTAGTGCCCAGCAGGCGCTGGATATTGGGGTCTTTGCTTTCCGCCTTCATTTTGTCGACATTGGCCTGGGTTACCCCGAATTCTTCGGCGTTCTGCATTGCGAAGAGCGACCACTTGACGATGGAGAACCATTCGTCGTCGCCGCGCCGTACGGCGGGCCCGAGCGGTTCTTTGGAAATCACATCAGGCAGGATTGCGTAGTCGTCCGGCTTGGGGCTTTGCGTACGGATGCCTGCAAGTTCCGACATGTCGGTGGAGATGACCTGGCATCGGCCGCCGAAGAAGGCGGTATGCGCCGCTTCGGGGGAATCGAACACCACGGATTTATAGGGAATGCCGTGGGCGGCGAAATAGTCGGCCACGTTCTTCTCGCTGGTGGTACCCGCCTGCAAGCAGATCTCGGCATCCTTCAGTTGCTTGGCGCTGGCGACGTTGAACTTCTTGGGCACCATGAAGCCTTGCCCGTCGTAATAGTTGATGCCGGCGAACACTACGCCCAGGGACACGTCGCGCGTCATGGACCATGTCGTGTTGCGCGAGAGCACGTCGATTTCACCGGACTGCAAGGCGGTGAAGCGTTGGGCAGGATTCAATGGCACGTATTTCACTTTGCTTGCATCGCCCAGTACGGCTGCGGCGACCGCGCGGCATAGATCTACATCCAGGCCATGCCACTGACCCTTGCTGTCGGCGCCGGAGAACCCCGGCGCCGAGGTGTTGACGCCGCACACGAGCTGGTCTTTTTCTTTCACGCTGTCTAGCGTCTTGCCTGCATGGGCGACGCTGCCGACTGAGGCGAGCGCAAGGCCAAGCGCGGCGGCTGGCAAGTAATGGCTGAATTGCACGAGATCTCCTTTTGTTATGACGTGTCTATATTCAATTAACCGCGCATTATAGTGAGGCCAGTCATAATGTGTAATGGGTTCTAGTACTTACTGAGCACGCAGGAGCGCAAGCGTTCCGGCGGTACAGAACGGCTAGGAAGGGCGGGGCGAGCGTTTACGAAGGTGCCTGACGAGAACTGCCACTCCGGCGACGGCGAGTATCAATAGCAGCGCGGCTTCTTCGTAGCGCCTGATATCCGCAAAGAGCCACTCCAGCGTACGGCCAAACAGGTAGCCTGCCGAGGTGAACAGGCAAGCCCAGATTGCGGCACCTGCCAGGTTGAACAAGATGAAACGCCACGCAGGGATGTCGCTCATGCCTATCGCAATAGGCCCTGCCGCCCGCAGGCCATACATGAAACGAACCCCGATAATGGCGCCCGCCTGATAGCGGACAAGCCAGCCGCTTACGCTTTCTACCCGAGAACTCCATTGGGGATAGCGTTTCAGTACTGTGTGGCCATGGCGTCGCCCGAGCATGAAAAAGAACATGTCGCCCAACCATCCGCCGCATAGTCCGAAGAGCACGACAGGAAGGACAGACAAATAGCCTTGATGAGCGGCAAAGCCGGCCAGTACCAGTACAGTCTCGCCTTCCAGCACCGAGCCGATGAATACTGCAAGGTAACCGTGTTCGGCAATGAAATTTGTGATCATTGCTGCTTATCCTTCAGTGAGCGGCGGCAGGCGCCGCTTGACCGGCGTTGTCTTGACGATAGCTGTATTAGTTTCTGCCTGATTGGCAAGCTTGTCCAGGATGGTATCCAATTGCTCCATGGAGCGCACATTCAATCGGGCGATGAAGCAATCTTCGCCCGTCACCTTGTCGCATTCGGTAAATTCC
>JAKFDW010000083.1:0-4699 GCA_036675955.1 Orrella sp.
GGCTCCGTCATTTTCAACGACGTCAACGTTACAGAGCTTACCGATGCCAAGACGACGAACGCGTTCCGGCGCCAGATCCAGATGGTGTTCCAGGATCCATTCTCGTCCCTGAATCCGCGCATGCGTATCCTGGACATCGTGGCCGAACCCATACGCTTTCACAAGCTTGCGCAAACCGAAGCGCTGACCCGCCAGATCGTCAGCGGCCTGCTCGACTATGTGGGCTTGGGCGATCAGGCACTGTTGCGTTTCCCACACGAGTTTTCCGGCGGCCAGCGGCAACGCATCTGCATTGCCCGGGCGCTGGCCACCCGACCGCGCTTTCTCATCTGCGACGAACCCACTTCGGCCCTGGACGTGTCCATACAGGCGCAGATTCTCAACTTGCTCAAAGACCTGCAGGAAACGCTGGGCCTGACGATTCTTTTCATCAGCCACGACCTGCCCGTCATACGGCAGATGTGCGACAAGGTGGGGGTCATGCGCCACGGGGAGCTGCTGGAAGTTGCAGAAACCGAGACGCTGTTTTCCCATGCCACGCACGACTACAGCAAGCATCTTCTGTCTTTGATGCCCACCCTCGATTTCCTCTCGCGCGAGGGCCTGGAAGTCGAAGCGGTGTAGCTTTCCGGCGCGTAGCGCCGCTCTGGCTGTTACACCGTCATGCTTCTTTAACGTTTGGACACCAAAATAATGGCTGTGCGCTGGACGCCTTCCGGCGGCCTCCCTATGATAGCCTCATCCAGGTTGTGCTTCACCTGGCGCAGGAATGCTTCAAAGTGCACTTTCCATCAATCTTTATAGGATAAATCGCCATGGGCATTATCGGCATGATCGTAGTGGGTTTTATCGTCGGGCTGATCGCAAGGGCAATCATGCCGGGCGAACAGAAGTTCGGAATCATCATGACCATTATCCTGGGGATCGTCGGTGCCCTGGTGGCGGGCTTCCTGGGTAGTGCGCTGGGCTTATATGCACAAGGCGAACCAGTAGGCTGGATCGCCTCTGTGGTGGGCGCGATTATCGTGCTGTTCATCTACGGCATGATCGTCAAGAAACGCTGAGTGCGCCGCCCTGCGTTGCAGGGAGCGTAAACATGGCAAAAGGCACTCCGATACATCGGGGTGCCTTTTGCTTTTGTCTACAATACGCTATCCGCTTACCCGGTTGCCTGGAGGCATTATGGACCACTCTCGATACCAGACCGAATACACCCCGCGCCGTTTTTGGCAGAAGCTGGGACCTCTTGCGCAGTCGGCAGGCCGGACCACGCTGGAAAAGGCGCTCTACCTCTATTACGCGGTGCAGGATGAACACACGCCCAAATGGGCGAAACGCGTCATTTACGGGGCGCTGGGCTATCTCATTCTGCCGCTCGACGCCATTCCCGATCTCGCCCCCCTGATCGGCTACACCGACGACCTCAGCGTCATGGCTGCGGCCTTGGCGACGGTAGCGTTCTACATCACCCCGGAAGTCAAGGAGCAGGCCCACCGCAAGCTGGACGCGTGGTTCAGCAAGCCCGCCGCCCGTGCCTACACGGATGCCTGACCAGCGGGACCAGGCAGCGCAGCATGTGCCAGGCTTCGCCGACTACTGGCAGGCCGAAACGCTGCGCCTGCGCGAGGCGCTATCGGGCCCCCTGGAGGACGCCAGCGAGGTACGCCGCGCGCGCATAGAAGGGCAGGCCTTCACGGACAAAATCCTGACGCGCGCGAGGCTGCTTGCCCGGCGCGAGGGAATCGACCTGCTCATCACCAAATGGGTTCGAGGCGCCAGGCTGGCACTGCTCGGCCTGTTGCTGGCCGCCCTGGCGGCCGGAGCGGCGGCCGCATCCGGCGCACTGGGCGACGGCAGCCGCTCCGTCAACGTATTGCTGGCGCTCACTGCCCTGCTGGGCCTGAACTTGCTTGCCTTTCTTTTCTGGCTGGCGAGCTTTTTCATTCAGTCCGACACCAGCGGCTCTTTCCTGGGCGAGATATGGCTATGGCTTACGCGCAAGCTTGCTCGGGGTCCCGACGCCGCCCTGACCCCCCGGGCGTTCGTCGAAGTGCTGGGTCGCAACAACGCGCTGCGCTGGCTGCTGGGAGCGGTCAGCCATGGCGCCTGGGCCATGGCGTCGCTGAGCATGCTGCTGACTCTGGTCGCCATGCTGTCGGCTCGGCGCTACGGCTTCAACTGGGAAACCACGCTGCTATCGGCGGACACTTTCGTGTCCCTGACCGCCGCCCTGGGATGGCTGCCCTCCTTCCTGGGCTTCGCCGTGCCGCCGGAGGCGGTCGTGCGCGCCAGCACCGGGCTGCAAGCGTTGCCGGAATCTGCGCGCGTCCTGTGGTCAAGCTGGCTGATAGGCTGCGTGGTCACCTACGGACTCATTCCTCGTGTGCTGAGCCTGCTCCTGGCCATATTCATGACTCGCAGGAAAGTCGCGGCCATAGTCCTCGATGAAGGTCTCCCGGGTTATGCCGAATTGCGCGGCCGCCTGGCACCGCCCAGCGAAAAAGCCGGTACCGACGCGCCCGACGGCCCCCAATTCCAGTCCACGATACTCCCGCGCAGCCCGGCACAGCCGAAGCCGGATCAACTGTTGATTGCCGGCATAGAGCTTGCGCCGGATACACCGTGGCCGCCGGCCGCTCTGCCCCTATCGATTATCGACCTGGGCGTGATCGACACGCGATCGCAGCGCAGCTCCCTGCTGGATCGCATGCACCAGCACCCGCCTCTGCGGATGTTGGCGGTATGCGACCCGCAACAAACGCCCGATCGCGGCACGATCGCCCTGCTGGCGGAACTGGCCGGCCTTGCGGCACAGGCGCACATCGCCCTGCCCGCAAGGCCGGTAGCGGGCAATACGATGGAGTCGCGAGTCTCCGCCTGGCACGAGCGCCTGTTGGCGGCGGGGTTCGCGCCCGACCAGGTCCACAGCGACATCGCTCAAGCGCTGGCCTGGCTGGCCGCGGCGCCGCAAGGCGAGAATCTTGCAGGAGCGGCGCATGCCTGACCATGAGACCCCATTGCGGATGGCGGTAGTCGGCCACACCAATACGGGCAAGACCTCGCTGTTGCGCACCCTGACCCGCGATCCCGGCTTCGGCGTAGTCGAAGACAGTCCGGGCACCACGCGCCACGTCGAAGGCGCCCGCCTGCTGGTCGACGGTTCGGCCGCCGTAGAACTCTATGACACGCCGGGCATGGAAGACGGCATCGCTCTGCTCGATTACCTCGATCATCTGGCAAAACCGGGCGAACGCATCGACGGACCGGAACGCATACGTCGTTTCCTGGCAAGCCCGGAAAGCAGTCGCCGTTTCGAGCAGGAAGCGCGCGTGCTGAAAAAACTGCTGGCCTGCGACGCCGGCCTGTATGTGGTGGACGTGCGGGATCCGGTGCTGGGCAAGCACAAAGATGAACTTGCCATCCTCGCCAGTTGCGGCCACCCTATCGTGCCGGTGCTGAATTTTACGCACAGCCCTCAGCAGCGCCTGGCCACCTGGCGTGAAGCGCTGGCACGGCTGGGCCTGCATGTCATTGTGGAGTTCGACACGGTTGCGCCTGCGCTGGATGGCGAGACGCAGCTGTACGATAAGTTGGCATTGGTCATGGACAGGCACGCAGGCTTGCTGCAGGCGCTCAAGCATGACGTCGCGCAGCAACGAGAAATTCGCCATCGTGACGCAACGCGCATGATTGCCGAAATGCTGATAGACGTTGCCGCCTTGCACCTGGCCGCCGAGCCCGGACAACAGGCGCTGGAAGCGGCCACGCAGGCCTTGCGACAGCAGGTCAGGGCACGCGAAAACCGTTGCGTGCAGGCCCTGCTGAAGCGCTATAACTTCAATGCGCGCGATTTTCCGGCGCATGCGCTGCCGCTGGAAGGCGAACGCTGGGGCATGGATCTGTTTCATCCGCAGGCGCTGAAGGACGTCGGCATCCATGTCGGCAAAGGCGTGGCCGCAGGCGCAATGGCCGGCGCAACGCTGGATGTGTTCACGGCCGGCATCAGCCTGGGCGCGGCGACCCTGCTGGGGGCAGCCGCCGGCGGCCTGTGGCAAGGGGCCGACAAGCTGGGCAAGCGCATGCTTGGGCGCTTGAAGGGGTATCAGGAACTGAGCGTGGATGACGCGGTATTGCGCTTGCTGGCCATACGCCAGCTGGCGCTGGCGCATGGCCTGGAGCGGCGCGGCCATGCCGCACAAGGGCCGATACAGCTAGAATCCCTGCCTGGCGAGGATGCCGCCACGCCGGACCAAACGCCGATCAAGGCCTGGCGCAGCGACAAACTGCCTGCAGAATTGCTGGAAGCGCGCAGTCAGCCGCAATGGTCCAGCCTGGGTACGCACTACGATGCCGGAACACGCCGCCAGCAGGCAATACGCTCGCTTGCCGAGAACTTGTTCAGAGTAGCGTAGGATCGTTGGACAAATCGTTCGTGTTGGCCTGGCCTTGCTGCAAGGGCGGGCAACGCGAGTGCAGTATGACCTCGATGTCATCGATCGCTGCAAGTATGCCGTCGGCGTAGTCCTTGTTGCGCAGCCGCGTCCTCAGCTTATCGCAGACCTGTTCCCACATATCATCCGTCGCGGCAATCGCGCGGTCGCAAACGATTTCGATGCGATGTTTGTCCAGCGCCAGATAAAGCAGCACACCCGTATTAAGCGGCGTATCCCATACGCGCAAACGCCCGAACACCTCGAGC
>JAKFDW010000084.1:0-7328 GCA_036675955.1 Orrella sp.
TCATCGGACTTGCGATCCTTGTACGACAAGGCACTGACCTTCTTGCCGTCGCCGTGTATCTCAGTGGTCAGCGCGCCCGTAATAACGGTAACGTTCGGCAGGCTGTGCAACTTGCGCTGCAAAACGGCATCGGCACGCAAGCTGTCGCCGTATTCGATCAAGGTCACATGCTTGACCAGCCCGGCCAGATCTATGGCGGCTTCCACTCCGGAGTTACCGCCGCCGATAACCGATACCCGTTTTCCCTTGAACAGCGGACCGTCGCAATGCGGGCAGTAAGCGACGCCGTTGTTGCGGTACTCGCGCTCGCCCGGCACATTGATTTCCCGCCAGCGGGCGCCCGTGGACAGAATGACAGTCTTGCTTTTCAGCACGCCGCCGTTGGCCAGCTTGACTTCAACAAGCTTGCCGGGCACCAGGCTTGTTGCTTCCTGCAGATTCATGATGTCGACGTCGTAAGCCTTGACGTGCTGCTCGAGCGCCGAGGCAAACTTCGGCCCTTCAGTTTCTTTCACCGAAATGAAGTTTTCTATCGCCATGGTGTCGAGCACCTGGCCGCCGAATCGCTGCGCCACGACACCGGTGCGGATGCCCTTGCGTGCGGCATAGACGGCCGCGGCCGCGGCCGCCGGGCCACCACCCACGATCAAGACATCGTAGGCGTCCTTGGCGCTGAGCTCGTCGGCCTTGCGGCTGGATGCACCCGTATCCAGTTTGGCAAGGATTTCTTCGACGCTGGAACGCCCCTGGCCGAATACTTCGCCGTTCAGGAACATAGTGGGCACCGACATGATCTGGCGAGCGTCCACTTCGCTTTGGTACAAGGCGCCGTCGATGGCCACGTGCTGAATGCGCGGGTTGATAATCGACATCACGTTCAGCGCCTGGACAACATCGGGGCAATTCTGGCATGACAAGGAGAAATAGGTCTCGAACTTGTAGTCGCCGTCCAGATTGCGTATTTGCTCGATCACAGCTTCGTCGAGCTTGATCGGATGGCCACCGACCTGGAGCAATGCCAGGACGAGCGACGTGAATTCGTGGCCCATCGGTATTCCGGCAAAGCGCACACTGATGTCAGTGCCGCTGCGGTTGATACTGAATGAAGGCTTGCGTTCATTGCTGTCGTTACGCTCTGTCAACGTGATGCGATCGGACATCAGCTCGATTTCCTGTAGCAATTCGCGCAGCTCGACAGATTTGGCGCTGTCGTCAAGGCAGGCCACGATCTCGATGGGTTGCGAGACCATTCCCATATAGGATTTCAACTGATTCTTGATATTTGCATCTAACATAACGTATCGACCTTCTTGATAAGAGGAATTCGGGATGTCGCGCCGCGGCTCGTAGCCATGGCGCGACGGGGAACGTATACTTACCTGCTTATCGCAAGCGAGCTACGCTTTAGATCTTGCCTACGAGGTCCAGCGAAGGAGTCAACGTCTCGGCGCCTTCTTCCCATTTGGCAGGGCAAACTTCGCCTGGGTGTGCGGCAATGTACTGAGCGGCCTTGACCTTGCGCAGCAGTTCGGAAGCGACACGGCCGATGCCGTTGTCATGCACTTCCATCACTTTAATCTCGCCTTCGGGATTCACCACGAACGTACCGCGCAATGCAATGCCTTCTTCTTCGATCAGAACTTCGAAGTTACGGGCCAATACATGGGTAGGGTCGGCAATCATGGGATACTGCACTTTGCCGATGGCGGCCGATGTGTCATGCCAGGCCTTGTGCGAGAAATGGGTGTCGGTCGACACGCTGTAGATCTCGACGCCAAGCTTCTGGAATGCAGCATACTGCTCGGCCAGATCTTCCAGTTCGGTTGGGCATACGAAAGTGAAGTCGGCAGGATAGAAAACAAATACCGACCACTTGCCCGCAACAGACTCGTCGCTTACGTCGACGAACTTGCCGTTATGGAATGCCGTGGCTTTGAATGGCTTGATTTGCGTATTGATCAGGGACATTGTGTTTTCCTTAAAGTGGTTGAAAAACTGAACACAACGTCAGTATAGGCCATAACTATCATTTACCATAATTGATAGTTTTTATATTGGTCATTAGTTTTGCCTATAGTCCGACCCAATTAATCCCCGGTCGCCTTCGTCCCGCCGCCGCGGGACGAATCCAGCCCAGCTTCCTAGAATGTTTTGGATACGGCCAGCAGCGCGGTTGAGCGTCCCATATATTTTCCCTTCGTATTGGTATAGACGTTGCGATCCGCGTTCGTATCCACGTAACTCAGCGTAGTCGAAAATCCCTGTCCCCAGTCTTTTGCAAGACCCAGCGACCAATCCGTATAGGATCCATCATCCAGGTTGCGCACCTTCTGGTAGCCCACATGCGCCGTAAGCGCCAGGTTCCAGAATCCCGTATCGAACTTGCCCGAAACATCGTAGTACTGGCTGTTCTTGCTGTCGGCCACGCCGAACAGGTTGGTCAGTGAATGGGAGTACTTGGCGGTAATGGGTCCGTAGCCGAGACCGACATAGAGCTCAGTGGTATTGGGGCTGGCATAGCCATCGGGGTAGCTGCCCGGGTAGTGATAATGCAGCGCGCCCACGTCGAAGGTGAGGTCCTGCAACAGGGTTCCTTTATAGCCGCCATAAACATCCATTTCAACCGCTGCCGACACATCGGGATTGGAGTCGTCCAGCCAGCTGATGCTGGAATTCCAGTTTCCCAGGTACAGGCCACTGGTATGGCTAAGATCAAACCCGCCTTGTATCGCCGGCTTGTTATTGGTTTGCATAATGCCCCGGTAGCGGTACTGGCTTACCAATGAGACATTCGCGCTCAAGGTGAAATCTGATGCTGAAGGTGTGTTCGCCGCGTCTTGCGCATAAGCCGGCATCAGGATGCCGGCGGAAAACAGCAGCGCTGCGCCCGCATAAGCGTTCAGGGCAAGCTTCATGGCATTCTCCGCGCGAATATCGACGTCGACAGCTCTGCCGTACAAGATAAATAAAAATGGGGATGCCTACACATGGATCAACTCCTCGAGACTGCGGTCACTCGCCAATATTGACGAAGCATCGTTGACACTGCGAGCGGATGTCATCAATGGAAAAGCTCTCGTCATACCGGTAATACGCAACTCATGTGCCAGCTTTATGGCCCCGGTTCCGGGGTGAAAAGGCATCTATCGCCCGCTTTGCCGCGTTTCAGTGCACCGCCGCTGCCCTGCCGAAGAGCGTTGCGTTTCCCGTTTCAGGAATGCGCAGGTTCGCGTGGCGATACATTGCAGAGACGGCCAACTGAAGCCTGTCTCTACATCAGCGTTACACTTTTTACCTTAATTTGCATTAACAGATAACAAAAAGAAAGTAAGATTGCTTTACATTTCCGCAATCAGCCGTACGGCCTATAAACTTCCCTACAGTGGTGGCATGTTGCTCGCAGAGACCCTTCCGGCCCGTGACCTGGGCTCTTCGCCAATAAGCGGCCCCCGGCCCGTTGGAGAAAACCCGCGCGACAATGAAACGTATGCGGCGATCCAGTTACAATTGGATCGCCTCACCGACATTCATACGGAAAATGGGGTAGATTGGGCAGCGGTCGCAGCTCTGTCGGAAAAAGTATTAAAAGAAGAAGGAAAAGACCTTGCAGCCGCGGTCTGGCTTACCGTTGCCTTGATGCATGAGCGCGGTCCCGAAGGTCTGGCCACCGGTATACATATACTCAATGAGCTCGTCCTCACCTACTGGGAGACGATGTATCCGTCCCCTGCCCGCTTGCGCGGCAGACGCAACCAGGTGCAGTGGCTGCTCGACCAGATGACCCCGTACCTGCAAAACGAATCGGCCGCCTTGTCCGCCGATGTCCATGCCGAATTGCTTGCAGACTGGGACGCGCTCGACGGGGCATGGCAACTGCATGATACGGAAGCGCCCGCGTTTTACGGACTGCGCCGGCTACTGGCTGCACTACCCATTGCCGACACCGCTCCAGATCAAAGCCAACCCGCCGGCCCACAGGGAGGCGAGGCGACTGCGGAACCGCCAGGCATCTTTCCGCCTGGCGGCACAACGGCGCCCGACCTCCGCAACACAAGCTCCATCTCTTCGCAAACCTCAGCAACTCCCCCCAGGCTCCACCCAAATAGTTCTCCCGCCGCCGGCACAGATCCTGAGCTGGTCATCGATGATGCGCTGGAGCAAATGCAGGCGCTTGTTGACTGGTGCCTGCGCGACTATCCTACCCTGCCTCTTCTGTTTCGCCTGAACCGCATCTGTGCCTGGGCATCGCTGGGCGCCGCTCCGCCCAGCACCGGAAACACAACCCGAATTCCCGGCCCACCGGATCCGCTGGTCGATGGATTGGCCCAAGTGGAACAAGGCACAGAGGCGCTGGCCATTGTGCAATTCGTGGAGGCGCGCTTGATAAGCCAGCGTTACTGGCTGGACTTGAACCGCATCAGCCACACCGCACTCAGCCGCATCGGAGCGACCGACGCCGCGGCCACGGTTGCCTTCGAGACCGGCCAGTTACTGGCCCGCCTGCCGCAACTCCGCACTCAGACGTTCAGCGACGGCCGCCCGTTTGCCGACGCCCAGACACTCGCCTGGCTGGATGCGCTGGACACGGCAGGACCCGCGACCAACACGGCTGGAACCGATGCGCTCGAAGCTTCCATTGCGAGCGCCGTTGCCGAGGCCGCATCCGGGAAGCTCGATGCCGCCATGGGTACATTGCAGGCGATCGTTTCCAAGGCCGGCAGCGCGCGCGACAGCTTCAGGCTACGCCTTGCGCAGTGCGACCTTCTTTACCGTTTCGACGCCGGCGCCAATATCGGTTCTTTATTGGCGTCGTTAATCGAAGAGCTCGATGTCTACCAACTATCTCGCTGGGAACCCGATCTTGCGCGGCGCACCCTGGAGCTGGCAGCGGCCGTCGAGCAACGCCATGGCCTAGACCCGGGCCAGCCATCGGCGGCCCTGCTGTCGCGTCTGGCTGGCATTGATTGCCATTCGGCGTGGCGGCTTTTACAGATAAACCCTAGCTCTTAGAACAAGGAGAACACAAGATGGCCACAGACGGATCTGTTGCACCCAAAGAACGTGTAAACATTGTGTATAAGCCCTCTACCGGAGAGGCAAAAGAGGACGTCGAGTTGCCTCTGAAGCAACTCGTGCTTGGCGACTTCACCGGCAAGGAATCCGATGTTCCTCTGGACGAACGCAGCCCCATCCAAGTCGACAAAGACAACTTCAACGACGTCCTGAAGGCCCAGGGACTGAGCGTAACGATGGCGGTGCCCAACCGGCTCGTCGACGGCGATACCGACGAAAGCCTTCCGGTAAGCCTGAAGTTCAATGGCATACGCGATTTCGAGCCCGATGCCATTGTCGAGCAGGTGCCCGAACTGAAACAGTTGATCGAGCTGCGTGATGCGCTCAAGGCACTGAAAGGTCCCCTGGGCAACCTGCCCGCCTTTCGCAAAAAACTGGAGGAACTGATCCAGGACGAAGGCACGCGCGAGCGTCTTCTTTCCGAACTGGGCACACAGGAATCCTCTCAAGAACCTGCGCAGGACAAGGAGTAAACAATGAGCCAGGAATCTTCCCAGGAGCAAGTCGGAAGTGCCGTGACCGAACAAGCCGGCAGCTCGCTGATCGACCAGCTGATCGAAACGACTCGTGTCAAACCAGGCGATGACGCGTACTCGATGACGCGACAAGGCCTTGAGGCTTTCGTGGCGGAGCTGCTCGAACCCAGCCGCTCGCAGGAAAAAGTCAGCCAGGGGCTGATCGACGACATGATCGCGGCGCTGGATAACAAGCTATGCCGCCAGGTCGATGAAATCATTCACCATTCCGACTTTCAGAAGCTTGAATCGTCATGGCGTTCGTTGAAGTTTCTTGTCGACCGCACCGACTTCCGCGAAAACAACAAGATCGAAATCCTGAATGCTTCGAAAGAAGACTTGTTGGCCGACTTCGAAGACGCGCCGGACATCACCCGCTCCGGCTTGTACAAAGCAGTCTATACCGCGGAGTACGGCCAGTTCGGGGGCCAGCCATTCGGCACCATGATCGGAAACTACGATTTCGGCCCCGGCGGCCAGGACATCAAGTTGCTGCAGTCGATCGCCAGCGTTGCGGCCATGGCCCATACGCCGTTCATTGCCTCGGCCGGACCGCAATTCTTTGGTCTTGATTCATACTCTGGCCTGCCTAATCTGAAAGACCTGGCTGCCGTGTTCGAAGGCCCGCAGTTCATCAAGTGGAATGCCTTCAGGCAGTCTGAAGATTCCCGCTTCGTGGGCTTGACGCTGCCGCACTTCCTGTTGCGCGTGCCTTACGGCGACGACACAGTACCGTCCAAGAAATTCCGCTACAACGAGGACGTCTCTGGAGGCAACAACGACTTCCTGTGGGGCAATGCATCGCTCGCGTTCGCCAGCAGGCTCTCGGAAAGCTTCGCACAGTATCGCTGGTGCGCGAACATCATCGGACCGCAAGGCGGCGGCACGGTGGGCGACCTGCCGGTCTACAACTACGAAGCCATGGGCGAGACGCAGGTCAAGATCCCGACCGAAGTGCTGGTGTCCGAACGTCGCGAATACGAGCTGGCAGAGCAAGGCTTTATTGCCTTGACCATGCGCAAGAACACGGACAATGCCGCGTTCTTTTCGGCCAACTCCTGCCAGAAGCCGAAGTTCTTCGGAAACAGCAAGGAAGGCAAGGAAGCCGAACTGAACTACAAGCTCGGCTCGCAGCTCCCCTACATTTTCATCGTCAGCCGTCTGGCGCATTACATCAAGGTCATCCAGCGCGAAAACATCGGCACCTGGAAAGAGCGCACCGATCTGGAAACCGAACTCAATAACTGGATACGGCAATACGTAGCAGATATGGATAACCCCTCGCCGGGTGTCCGTAGTCGGCGTCCACTGCGGCAGGCTGAAATTACTGTCGCGGACGTCGAAGGCGATCCCGGCTGGTACCGGGTCGGCTTGAAGGTTCGTCCCCACTTCAAATACATGGGGGCATCGTTCACGCTATCGCTGGTAGGCAAACTCGACAAGAGCTGATCTGGGCAGGCGCATCCCCGCGCCTGTGCATTAACCATTAACTGCAAGGAGTACTCACACTATGCCAATGCCATGCTATCTCTCGCTGGAAGGCGAAAACCAAGGACAAATCGAAGGCTCGACCCAGGTCAAGGGACACGAGAAGAAAATTCTGGTCCAGGCTGTCGAACACGTCATCGAACTGCCCAAGAGCCCGCAGACCGGCCTGCCCACCGGCAAGCGCCAGCATCTGGGAATAACGATCACGAAAGAAATCGACAAGTCCTCGCCCAAGATCTATCAGGCGCTGTG
>JAKFDW010000085.1:0-12723 GCA_036675955.1 Orrella sp.
ACGGCATTGTCGCCGCCCAGCAAGATATCGATCATCACGATCTGAAATAGTGCGCCCCAATGCAGCGTGTCAATAAACTCTAACATGTGAATTCCTGTGTATTCTTGAAAAGCGATAAAAAGCCCCGGCTAGGTTTGTACCGAGGCAAACATAACAAGCTATTGTAATTCAGCTTTGAAACCGGCCTTGCGGTCGCCCGAAAAAAAGCCCGTGCTGGCTATGAAAGCAGCACGGGCCTTGCTACTGGCGAATCTTCTTACAGTACGGATTTGAGCAGCTTGCCCATTTCCGAAGGATCGCGCGTAGTGCGAATGCCGCATGCTTCCATGATTTCGAGCTTGGCATCGGCCGTATCGGCCCCGCCGGAAATCAGCGCGCCGGCGTGACCCATGCGCTTGCCTGCAGGAGCCGTAACGCCGGCGATAAAGCCTACAACCGGCTTGGTCATGTTGTCTTTAGCCCATTCAGCCGCGTTGACTTCATCAGGACCGCCGATTTCGCCGATCATGACAACCGCATCGGTGTCTGGATCGTCGTTGAACAGCTTGAGAATATCGATATGCTTCAGGCCGTTGATTGGATCGCCGCCAATGCCCACGGCGGTGGACTGGCCCAGGCCCAATTCAGTCAGCTGTGCGACCGCTTCGTAGGTGAGCGTGCCGGAGCGGCTGACCACGCCGATACGACCCTTGCGGGAAATATGGCCGGGCATGATGCCGATTTTCAGTTCGTCGGGCGTGATCAGGCCAGGACAATTGGGTCCGAGCACCAGGGCGGTCTTGTTCTGCTCACGCATGCGATTGCGCAGTTCAAGCATGTCGCGTACAGGGATGCCTTCCGTGATGCAGATGACCAGGTCCAGGTCGGCGTCTACGGCTTCCCAGATGGCCGCGGCAGCGCCTGCTGGCGGAACATAAATGACGGAAACCGTGGCGCCGGTTTGGGCTTTGGCATCTTTGACAGTACCGAAAATGGGCACGCCTTCAAAGTTCTCGCCGGCCTTCTTGGGATGCACGCCTGCCACGAACGCCGCCTTACCGTTGGCGTATTCGCGGCACATGTGGGTATGGAATTGACCGGTCTTACCGGTAATCCCTTGGGTAATGACTTTAGTGTCTTTGTTGATCAAAATCGACATTTACAGATCCTCGGCAGTATTCTTATTTCGCGGCGGCTACGACTTTGGTCGCGGCTTCGGCCATGGTGTCAGCGCTGATGATAGGCAGGCCCGACTCGGCCAGCAATTTCTTGCCTAGCTCTTCATTGGTGCCCTTCATGCGCACGACCAGCGGCACGCTGAGGTTGACGGCTTTGCATGCGGCAATGACGCCTTCGGCAATGACATCGCAACGCATGATGCCGCCGAAAATGTTTACCAGAATGGCTTTGACGCCTTCGTTCTTGAGCATGATCTTGAACGCCTCGGTCACTTTCTCGGCCGTTGCGCCACCGCCCACGTCGAGGAAGTTGGCCGGCTCGCCGCCAAACAGCTTGATCGTGTCCATGGTTGCCATGGCCAGGCCCGCGCCGTTGACCAGGCAACCGATGTTGCCGTCGAGCTGGATATAAGCCAGGTCGAACTTGCTGGCTTCGATTTCCGCGGGGTCTTCTTCGGCCAGATCGCGGTACTCGACGATTTCCGGATGACGGTACAAGGCGTTGGAATCGAAGTTGAACTTGGCGTCCAGAGCAATGATATCGCCCGAGTTGGTGAGTATCAGCGGATTGATTTCAGCAAGCGAGGCGTCGGTTTCCCAGTAGGCCTTGTAAAGCTTCTGGAATTCGGCTGCAGCCTTGTCCACGGAAGCGTCGGGTACGCCAATACCGCGAGCCAGCTCGGCGGCTTCCTTGTCGGTCAGCCCGGTCTTGGGGTCGACAAACACTTTCAGGATTTTTTCGGGTGTTTTTTCAGCGACTTCTTCGACGTCCATGCCGCCTTCGCTCGACGCCATTACGCATACGCGTTGCGTGCCGCGATCGGTAACGATGCCGACGTAGTATTCTTTTTTGATGTCGGCGCCTTCTTCAATAAGCAGGCGGCCCACTTTCTGGCCTTCGGGGCCGGTCTGGTGTGTAACCAGCTGCATGCCCAGAATTTCGGACGACAGCTGACGTACTTCGTCGATCGAGCGACCCAGCTTCACGCCACCGCCCTTGCCACGGCCACCCGCGTGAATCTGCGCCTTGACAACCCATACCGGGCCACCCAGCTTCTCGGCGGCGGCGACGGCCTCTTCGACGGAAAACGCCGGAATTCCGCGTGGCACAGCAACGCCAAATTTCCTCAGCAGTTCCTTGCCTTGATACTCGTGAATTTTCATTTATTACCTGTCAGAACGTAAAGAATTAGAAAAAGAACCCGTGCGCCGGTGCCCGCGATCGGGGTCAGCCGTCCCATGAGGAATGCCTATTCGCACTTTGCCTCGACTCTCGGTGTTTTATACCACTGGGGATAGAACTCTTTTGCAACGGGACCATCCAGCCTGAGGGCATGGCAGCCTTCAAGCTGGAACGGACGCTTCTGCTTCTGGCCCGGCGCCAATTGTTCCTGGCGGCGTTTATTGGCCATGGTTTGAATCGCAACCGTCGGCAAGAGATACGATAGTTCTGTCATGTGGCTGCAGCCTGCTGTTCTGCCAAAACGGTCTTTCACCGTCTGGCGGAAGTTGCGCAGCAGATTCATGCCAACAAGATTGCGGTAATCCGGAGCGATGGCGCTGCAGTTCTCGTTGTATGGAGCTGCGTCGTAATCGGCGACAGCATCCGTGATCGAAAACTGATCGTCGATCGTAACGCGAAGATGCATATGATGAACAGGATCGCCGGCGCGGTGTGTGGATGCGCCGTCCCTGACTGGAAAATCGTAAGCCTTGACATCGATGAGCTCGGCTTCGAGGTCCCAGTGTCCGTCCTCCCGGGCAAACGAGCTCACGCGTATGGAACGCGTATGCATTGGTTCGCGGGCAATCTTGGGAGGAGGCAATGGCATTTACAAAAAAACGTATATTGCGATAAACCCTCTAAGTATAGCGCAGTGCCTGGGCCGCACCGACCATCTTGATCAGCGCCGCCTCCGTTTCCGCCCACCCGCGAGTCTTCAGTCCGCAATCGGGGTTGACCCAAAGGCGCTGCGGATCCAGTCTTTTCGCGGCTTTTTGCATCAGCTCGACCATCCACTTTGTATCGGGAATATTGGGCGAGTGAATATCGTAAACGCCCGGGCCGATGTCGTTGGGATAATGGAAGTCCTCGAACGCCGCCAATAGTTCCATATTCGAGCGCGAGGTCTCTATCGTGATAACGTCGGCATCCATTGCCGCAATGGCTTCGATGATGTCGTTGAACTCGGAATAGCACATATGCGTATGTATTTGCGTTTCATCCCCAACGCCGCTGGTCGACAGGCGGAAGCAGTCCACCGCCCAATCCAGGTAGTGTTGCCAGTCGGCGCGGCGCAATGGCAAGCCTTCCCGAAACGCAGGCTCATCGATCTGGATGACGGCGATGCCCGCGGCCTCGAGGTCCACCACCTCCTGGCGCAGGGCCAGTGCGAGTTGGCGGCAAGTTGTTTCGCGCGGCTGGTCGTCGCGGACGAATGACCATTGCAGTATGGTCACCGGCCCCGTCAACATGCCTTTTACCGGCTTTTCGGTAAGCGACTGCGCATAGGCGGACCAGGCCACCGTCATTGGAGCCGGGCGCGCAACATCGCCGAAAATAATAGGCGGCTTGACGCAACGCGAGCCGTAGCTCTGGACCCAACCATTCTGAGTGAAAGCAAAACCGCCCAGCAACTCGCCGAAATATTCGACCATGTCGTTGCGCTCGGCCTCGCCGTGCACCAGTACATCCAGCCCTATCCTTTCCTGGAACCGTATGACGTGCTCGATTTCCTTGCGCATTGCCTCCTGGTAGGCCGAGTCGCTCAGCGCACCGCTCTTCCAGTCCCTGCGCGACACCCGGATCTCGGAAGTTTGAGGGAATGAGCCTATCGTGGTGGTCGGATAGGCCGGCAAACCAAGCTTTGCCTGTTGCCGCGCAATACGCTGCGAAAACGGCGCCCGATCCCGGCACAGTTCGCTCGACGCTGCCAGATGTTTCTGCGTGACGCTATTATGGATACGCGCCGAGCGCTGCCTGGCCTGCAAGGCCAGGCGCTGGTTCTGTAACGCTGTTTGCGACCTGGCCACCGGTGCGCCCGCCACCGGAATGCCGGCCACCGGAATGCCGGCCACCGGAATGCCGGCCACCGGAATGCCGGCCACCGGGCTTTCGGGCAGCGTATCGGCCAGCCATGCCAATTCGTCCAGTTTTTGGGTGGCAAAAGACAGCCAACCGCGCAGTTCCGTGTCAAGGTCTTTCTCCGCATCGAGATCGACCGGCACGTGCAGCAAGGAGCACGACGGCGCAAGCCACAAGCGATCGCCCCGGCGAGCAGCAACTGTTTCGACCAGCGCGCGGGCCTTGTCCAGGTCCGTACGCCAGACATTGCGGCCGTCGATTACGCCCAGCGACAGCACCTGTTCATCGCTCAAGGCCGCGAGGACGTCGTCGAGCTGCTCCGGCGCGCGCACCAGATCGATGTGCACTCCCTGCACCGGCAAGCCGCTCACGACCTGGATGTTCTCGTGCAAGTGTTCGAAGTAGGTCGCAAGCAATATCGGGACGCCGGCCTGCGCCATGTCGTCGTACGCCACTTTGAATGCGCTCTGCCATGCCGGCGGCAGATCCAGCCCCAGGATAGGTTCGTCAATCTGCACCCATTCAACGCCCAGCGCCTTGATTTGCTCCAGCACCTGCTTGTAGACGGGCAGCAGATTATCCAGCAGGTCGAGTTTGGCCGAATCGCTTGCACCGTGAATGAACGCATCGCCTTTGCCCAGCCACAACCACGTCAGGGGACCGGGAATTACCGGTTTCACGCGATGCCCAAGGGCCTGCGCCTCTTCGATCTGATCGAAAAGGTAGCGCCGCGCGATGCGATAGGATTGGTTGGGCACCAGTTCGGGCACGATGTAGTGATAGTTGGTGTCGAACCACTTGGTCATCTCGCAGGCGGCGGCCGGTGTGCCTTTTGGCGCGCGCCCGCGCGCCATCCTGAAAAGGGTGTCCAGCTCGACCATTTCAAGGTCAGGCTGTGCAAAGCGCGCGGGCACAGCGCCCAGCAAGGTGGTCCACTCCAGTATCTGGTCGTACCACGCGAAGTCGCCGACGGGCACAAAGTCCAGGCCCGAAGCGGCCTGCAGCTTCCAGTGGCGGGCACGCAACTCCCGTCCGGTATTTTCGAGATCTTGGCCGGATTGCGCGCCAGACCAGTACGCCTCCAGGGCACGCTTCAACTCGCGCTGGACGCCGATACGGGGAAAGCCTAAATTATGAGTAACGGTCATGTTAAGTCTTTATAAGATGAATAGAAAATCAGCTTAAGCATTGTGACCGTATAATTCATTGAATCAAAATCAAATGCAACATATATACAATGAATAAATTTCATATTAGGGCATGCCATTATGCTGCTTGAAATAAGGCATCTGGAGACGCTCAGTGCCATCCGGGATGCGGGCAGCCTACAGGAAGCAGCCGAGCGCCTGCATGTAACTCAATCCGCCCTGTCGCATCAACTTCGCGACCTGGAGGTGAGGCTGAAGACCTCCCTGCTGAACCGCCGTACTCGGCCCGCGCGGCTGACCACCGCGGCTTTGCGCATCCTGGTCCTGGCGGACGAAGTGCTGCCCCTGGTGAAGGCTACCGAGCGAGAGCTTCAACATCTGGCTGCAGGACGCACGGGTCGGCTTCACCTTGCCATTGACTGCCACTCCTGTTTTCAATGGCTCATGCCCGCGCTGGACGCCTTCCGGCAAGACTGGCCCGATGTCGCGCTGGATTTGTCGGCCGCTTTCTCCTTTGCTCCGTTGCCGGCGCTGCTGCGCGGCGATCTTGACGTCGTCATCACGTCGGACCCTCAGGAGAGCGAGGCGGTCGAATATGTGCCCCTTTTCCGTTACGAATTGGTATTGGCGGTAGCGGCAGACCATGCCCTGTCGCACCATAAATATATAGAACCCGAACAACTCTCGGACCAGGTATTGATCACCTATCCGGTGGAAAGGCAACGCCTGGACGTATTCACGGTGTTTCTGGATCCGGCAGGCGTAGAGCCGGCCGCGATTCGCAAGGCGGAATTGACCCCCGTCATTGCCCAGTTAGTAGCCAGTCAGCGCGGGGTGGCGGCCCTTCCCAACTGGGCCTTGACTGAATATTTGTCCCAGCCATGGCTACGCGTTTGCCGCTTGGGTGAAAAAGGGGTCTGGCGGACCTTGTATGCGGCGCTGCGCAGCGAGGATATGCAAGCCGATTACCTTCAGGCCTTCCTGGCCCAGGCGCGAGACACCTGCTTCAAGACATTGACCGGAATAAAAGCCGTACGCTGATGTGCGTAAGTTAGTTTATTGATCGGGCAAGTCGCCCAGGATGCGACGCAGGCATTCGGGAGAAAAACCGCGTGAAGCAAGAAAGCGGAATTGCTTGGCGTATGCTTTGGCGTCTTCGGGCGCTTGGCCGAATTTTTTTTCCCAGACCATGCGGGCGCGATCGACTTCGGTGTCGCGCAATTGCTGCTGGAGTTCGGAGATGGTTTCGTCGGCCAGGCCGTGCTGACGGAGTTCCTGGACGATAAGGCTGGCGCCTTTGGTATGCGCTCGCCTATGCACCAGGTTTTGCGCAAAACGTTGATTCGAAAGCCAGTTCTCGCGTTCGAGATCGTTCAATAACTGATCGAGCTCGTCGGCGCTGCTTGCGTGTGGGGCAAGCTTGCGCTGCAACTCAAGGCGCGAGTTCTCGCGCCTTGAAAGCATGGCAATGGCACGCGCCTTCAGGCTTGGCCCCTTCTTCTTGGGATTGCCGCCTTCAGGATCCCCTTGAGACAAGGTTTCGAATTCGTCGTCGGACCGCATGAAAGGTCTTGAAGATTAGCCGATAGGATCTTCTTCAGGAGCAAGCGGCGGCAGGGCCTTGGTGGTGGAAGCCGCCTGCGCAATCACGCCGGACTGTTCGCGCACCCGGTTTTCGATTTCGAACGCCATATCGGGATGCTCTTTCAGGTATTCGCGCACGTTGTCTTTACCTTGGCCTATACGTGTTCCGTTATAGCTGAACCAGGCGCCCGCCTTGTCGACAATACCGGCCTGCACGCCGAGGTCGATGATTTCGCCCTCGCGCGAGATACCGGCTCCGTACATGATGTCGAATTCGGCCTGTTTGAATGGCGGCGCCACCTTGTTCTTGACCACTTTGACGCGGGTTTCGTTACCGACGACCTCGTCGCCCTTCTTGATGGCGCCGATGCGCCGGATGTCGAGCCGAACGGACGCGTAGAACTTGAGCGCGTTGCCGCCGGTAGTGGTTTCCGGGTTGCCGAACATGACGCCGATTTTCATGCGAATCTGGTTGATGAAAATGACCATGCAGTTGGCGCGCTTTATGTTGGCCGTGAGCTTGCGCAAAGCCTGGCTCATGAGACGGGCCTGTAAACCGGGAAGCGAATCGCCCATGTCGCCTTCGATTTCGGCCTTGGGCACCAGCGCGGCAACCGAGTCGATGACAATGAGATCGACCGACCCCGACCGCACGAGCGCATCGGTGATTTCGAGTGCCTGTTCGCCGGTATCGGGTTGGGAAATGAGCAGATCGTTCAGGTTGACGCCCAATTTGGAGGCGTACTGGACGTCGAGCGCGTGTTCGGCGTCGATAAACGCGCATGTGCCGCCGATTTTTTGCATTTCGGCAATTACTTGCAGCGTGAGCGTGGTTTTACCCGAGGATTCAGGACCGTAGACTTCAATGACGCGGCCGCGCGGCAGGCCGCCAACGCCCAAAGCGATATCCAGGCCCAGGGAACCGGTAGAGCACACCAGGATATCGTGCTCTACCTTGTCGTCGCCGTAGCGCATTACCGAACCCTTGCCGAATTGCTTTTCGATTTGGGATAAGGCGGCAGAGAGGGCTTTGGCGCGCTCGGTAGCGGCTTTGCTGTTTTTGTCGTCCATGTAGGATCCTTGACTTGAAGCGAATGATTAAAAGCGCAGTAACGCGGCAATTGAGGCGAAAGGAATTATTGCATCAAATTGTACTGTATAAATAAACAGATATCCAATTTTGCCACATCGTAATCCCTTACTGTTCAGAGGCGGGAGCACGTGTCAGAATAGGTTCATCCCCATAGAACAAGCAGAAGTCACCTGACATGCGCATTTTAATCGCCGAGGACGATAGTATTCTTGCCGACGGACTTTCTCGTTCATTGCGGTACGACGGTTATGCCGTCGATGTGGTGGCAGACGGTTCCAGCGCAGATTCGGCCTTGCAGCTGCAGAGTTTCGATTTGCTGATACTGGACCTGGACCTTCCCCTGATGCACGGCCTGGCCGTGTTGCGCTTGTTGCGACAGCGAAACACGCCTATCCCGGTCCTCATTCTAACGGCCGCCGACACGGTAGACCAGCGAGTAAAGGGCCTGGACCTGGGAGCCGACGACTACATGGCCAAGCCCTTTGCCTTATGCGAACTCGAAGCCCGGGTCCGGGCGCTTACGCGACGCAGCGCCGGCAACAGCACGACCATGCTGAAATACAAACGCCTGAGCTTCGATCTCAACGGCCGGATCGCCCGCATCGACGACCAGCCGCTCGAGCTCTCGGCACGCGAAACCAGTCTGCTGGAAATTTTCCTCTCGCGTTGCGGACGCCTGATCAGCAAAAACCAATTCGTCGACCTGCTGTGCGAATGGGGCGAAGAAGTCACGCCCAATGCCATCGAAGTCTACATACACCGCCTGCGGAAAAAAATCGAACCCAGCGGCGCCAAAATCGTCACCGTGCGCGGTCTTGGATACTGCCTTGAGTCGGACACCAGTAGCGACACCCTCGCCGCATGATGCCCGGTAGCGCGGGCCCCTGAATGTTTCGCCGTTCCAAAAGCAACAGAGCCCTGCTCGACAAGATCATGGTCTGGATGTTCGGCCCACTGTTTCTGTTGTGGAGCATCGGACTGGTGATCACCTATTTCATCGCACAGAATATCGCCAATGCACCCTACGATCGCACGCTTGCCGATCACGTGCGCATGCTCACGCAAGAGATCGAGCAGCAACGAATCGTCGAAGGTATCCAGCTCTCGCCTTCGACCATTACCATCCTCCAAGGCGATATATCCCACCTCATCCACTGGGAATTGAAGGATGCCAACGCGAATTCGATCGGGGGCAACGCCGGCATTCCCCTGCCGGATAATTGGACCTACGAGAAAGGCATCATCCGCTTTCGCAATGAAACGCTCAATGGCCAAAGCATACGCGTGGCCTATCTCTGGGGCGGCCGCGACCTGAACGGACTGGAGTTCCTGACCGTCGTGTCACAATCCAATGAAATGCGCGCCACGCTACAGCAGGAAATTCTCACGGGCATGCTGACGCCGCAGCTCATCGTTCTGCCGCTGGCTGCCTTACTGGCAGGGTTGGGCCTGACACAAGGACTCGAGCCCCTTAGCTTGCTGCAGGAACACATACGCTCGCGGCGTACGAACGATATGTCCCCGATCAGCGACCGTCTGGCGCCCGCGGAAATCGTGCCCCTGATTGCCGCGATGAACAGCCTGCTGACCCGCATGGCAGCCACCAACGAGACGCAGCGGCGCTTCGTGGCCAATGCCGCCCATCAATTGAAGACACCGCTGGCCGGCATGCGCACGCAGGCCGAGCTCGCCTTGCGCGAACGCAGCCCCGAGAAACTCACTGCCAGCCTGGAGCAACTGGTGCGGGGCTCGGAACGCGCGACCAGGCTGGTCAATCAGTTGCTGGCCCTGGCCCGGGCCGAAAGCGCCGACGAGGCTACACGCCCGCTTTCGGATATTGTCGAACTCAATGACGTGGCCGAAAAAGCAACGATGACATGGGTCGATACTGCCCTGGCCAAACACATCGACCTGGGCTTCGAACGCGCGTCCACCTCCATGCCCGTGTCGGGCAACGGTCTCATGCTGGGCGAACTCCTCGGCAACCTCATCGACAACGCACTGCTCTATACCCCCAGCGGCGGCTGGACGACGGTACGGGTGGGTGGCGATGCGCTTTCCTGCTATATCGAAGTCGAGGATTCGGGCTGCGGAATTTCAGCCGCCGACCAGGAACGCATTTTCGACCGATTTTTTCGAGTTCTTGGCACCAGTGTGGACGGCAGCGGACTTGGTCTCTCGATAGTCAAGGAAATAGCCGAACAACATGGCGCCAACATCAGCTTCATGCCCCCGAGCCGACGGCATGCATGTGCAGGCGGGACGTGTATTCGGGTTACCTTCACCCGCCTGAAGACAGCCGAAGCTGCAATCGAATGGACGCCCTCAGGACCGGGAAATACGCCGCCAGGTCAGTCGTAGAGAACTCGCCCATGGCGCCCTGCCTCTCCGATGCGCATAAAAACCTGCAAGAGCCAGGTTTTCGTCAGCTTCGTGTCAGGCTCATCAAATATTTTACGCTTACCCGAGCGCGGCCACGCGACACGGGACAAAGAATCCGGACCTGACAACAGACCAATCCCGACAGGAGACACCATGAACACAACCACTACCGTGACGCCGGCGGGAGCCCCGCTTATGGGCGCGCCCGCTGCGACACATCGCGCAATGACGCCCGAGGAGCGCAAGGTTATTTTCGCGTCATCACTCGGCACTGTCTTCGAATGGTATGACTTCTACCTCTATGGTTCCCTGGCCACCATCATCGCAGCGCACTTTTTTTCCGGCGTGAATCCCACAGCGGGTTTCATCTTCGCGCTGCTGGCCTTTGCAGCAGGCTTTGCCGTGCGGCCCTTTGGCGCTCTGGTATTCGGCCGGCTGGGCGATCTGGTCGGGCGCAAATATACCTTTCTAATCACCATTCTCATCATGGGCCTGTCGACCTTCCTGGTAGGCGTACTCCCCTCTTATGCTTCCATAGGCATGGCGGCCCCCGTCATTCTTATCGTGCTGCGCCTGCTGCAAGGGCTGGCGCTGGGCGGCGAATACGGCGGCGCGGCTACCTACGTCGCGGAACATGCTCCCCAGAATCGCCGGGGCTTTTATACCAGTTGGATCCAGACAACGGCAACCATGGGCCTGTTCCTGTCTCTGCTCATCATCCTGGGCATACGAACCGCCATGGGCGAAGAGGCGTTCCTGGCCTGGGGATGGCGTATTCCCTTCCTGATCTCCGTTGTGCTGCTGGGTATCTCGGTGTGGATACGGATGCGGCTGAACGAATCGCCTGCGTTCAAGAAAATGAAAGCGGAAGGCACGGGCTCCAAGGCTCCGATCAAGGATTCCTTTGGCAAATGGAGCAACCTCAAACTGGTATTGCTGGCCTTGTTTGGTTTGGCGGCGGGGCAAGCCGTAGTCTGGTACACGGGCCAGTTCTATGCGCTTTTCTTTTTGACCAAAACACTGGCTGTCGAAGCCAATTCCGCAAACATCATGATAGCCCTTGCGTTGCTGATAGGCACTCCGTTTTTTGTGCTGTTCGGCGCATTGTCGGACCGCATTGGACGCAAGCCCATCATCATGGCCGGGTGCCTCATTGCCGCGTTGAGCTATTTTCCGGTCTTCAAGGCTATTACTCATTTCGCCAACCCGGCTCTTGAAGCGGCCCAGGCCTCGGCACCGGTCACAATCATCGCCGATCCAGCCACTTGCTCGTTCCAGTTCAACCCGGTGGGCGTCTCTTCGTTTACCAGCTCCTGCGATGTCCTGAAAGCCTTCATGGCAAGCAATGCCGTCAACTATAACAACCAGGCCGCCCCTTCGGGCACCGTGGCCAAAGCCAAGATCGGCGATCAGGAATTCGTGTCTTTCGAGGGCCAGTCGCTAAGCAAGGCGGACTTCGTCGCCAAGTCCGGAGACCTCAACAAATCGCTCACCGAAGCCATACGCAATCATGGCTACCCGGCCAAGGCCGATCCGTCCCAGATCAATTACGTCATGGTCGTGTTGCTGCTGACGTTCCTGGTGATACTGGTCACCATGGTTTATGGCCCGATTGCCGCCATGCTGGTGGAAATGTTTCCGACGCGCATACGCTATACGTCCATGAGCATGCCCTACCATATAGGCAACGGCTGGTTCGGCGGCTTCCTGCCGCCGGTCGCATTCGCAGTGGTGGCTGCCACGGGCAATATTTATGACGGCCTGTGGTATCCCATCATCATCGCTTCCATGACGCTGGTCATAGGAACCTTGTTCGTGAAAGAGACCCGGGACAATGACATCAACGCCTGATCCATGTAAGGTCCGTCGCTCCGGTGTTCCGACGCTCTTGCGTTTCAGCGCAACGTCAGGCTGGACAACTAAAATGTCATTCATGGGCGGAATGTAGCGGCAACTGTCAGGCGTCTGATCCCCCGGTTTGATAGTGTTGCAACATTCCAACCTCACCGCCACTGCGCGCCCCACGATTTTTATAGCGCCGTGACGAGTGCCCCTCATGGCCCGATGCTTCGGCACTTCGGGCCATTTTTTTCATCCGCTGCCGGCACCGCAGCGCGATCACTTTGTCCCCTTGCGCCAGGCCTGCGTCGCAAATGGGCTTACAATCGTCGATCTTTACCTACCGGCCGACGCTTGCAATACAGCGTACTCAATGCGCCAACAACTCAAGAAGACATCAAAACATGTGGTTCAAGAATCTCAGGATATTTCGTC
>JAKFDW010000086.1:0-4683 GCA_036675955.1 Orrella sp.
GTACGGCCCTTGAACGGGATACGGTTTGTCCGCAATAAGTCCCACTGCGGCAGGCCGATTTGTATGGCATGATAACCGAATACATTTGCAACGATGCCGTCGATCTGTTTTTGTTCCCATGCCTGCACGTACTGGCCTGGCGCGGTGTCCAGCCATTCTGCAAGCTCTACAATCAGAGGTTGGTCCGCCAACACATCAACTCCCGTGGCTTATGGTAAATACTGAACTCATCCCGATATCCGCCTTTTCCGACAACTATATATGGATGGTGCGCAAGAATGGCCATGCCGTTGTCGTCGACCCCGGACAATCCGATCCGGTGATTGCGGCGCTGGATCAGCACGAGCTGGCACTCGAGGCCATTTTACTGACTCACCACCACGCAGACCATGTGGGCGGCGTGCTGGCATTACAACAGCGAACAGGGGCCAAAGTCTATGGCCCCGCCAAAGAAACCTTGCCGGCTTGCGATAAGGCGCTGACCGAAGGCGATACCGTTCAGCTGCCTGGCGTAGGCCTTACGCTGCAGGTGCTCGACATCCCGGGCCATACGTCCGGCCATATTGCCTACCACGGGAAATTGGCCGGGGGAAAACCCGTAGTTTTCTGTGGCGACACACTATTCGCGGCGGGATGTGGCCGGATATTTGAAGGCACGCCAACCCAAATGTTCGATTCTCTGGGTAAACTACGTGCTTTACCGCCGGATACACTCGTTTGCTGCGGCCACGAGTACACTCTGGCGAACCTACGTTGGGCCCTTGAAGTAGAGCCCGATAATACCGCTATGCATCGACTGTGGGAAACCGCTACGCAGCTCCGTAAAGAAGGAGCGCCTACATTGCCGTCCACAATTGCTGCCGAGCACGAGACCAACCCTTTTTTTCGAACCTCGCAAGCTACTGTCTCGAACGCTGCCTCGCGCTACACGGGCAAGCAGCTTGACTCGGCTGTAGCGGTTTTTGCAAGTTTGCGTGAATGGAAGAACAATTTCAAATGAATTGCCGATGAACTGCCTACGACTATTCATTCTGCTTATCGTAGCAGTCTTGGCGGGTTGCGCCACCAACAGTCCTGAAAACCCGTACGCGCCGTCGAAAAAGACCTACACGGCCGCCGAAACATCGCGCACTATCGACTTGACTCATCCCCCGCGCGATATGTGGGACCGGGTCAGGCGCGGATTTGCCATACCCAATCTCAACAACGAACTTACCGAACACTGGACCGACTACTACGCATCCCATCCCGAGTCGGTCCTGCTCATGAGCAAGCGGGCAAGCAAGTACCTGTACCATATCGTCGACGAGCTCAATCGCCGCGGCCTGCCCACCGAACTCGCCCTTCTGCCTTTCGTGGAAAGCGCATATAACCCAACCGCCTACTCGCGCGCCAAAGCCTCGGGTCTCTGGCAATTCATACCCAGCACCGGCCTGCACTACAACCTGGAACAGAACGCATGGCGCGACCAGCGTCGCGACCCCGTCGCCTCGACAAATGCCGCGCTCGACTATCTGACTTATCTGTACGACTTCCAGGGCGACTGGTATCTGGCACTGGCTTCATACAACTGGGGCGAGGGTTCGGTCAAGCGCGCCATGGAAAAGAACGCCAAAGCCGGCATTCCTGCCGACTACGCTTCCATTAACATGCCGTCGGAAACACGCAACTACGTACCCAAGCTGCAGGCGATCAAGAACATTATTGCGAATCCCAAGAAATATGGCATAACGCTGCCCGACGTCACCAACGAGCCGTATTTCACCAAGGTCCAGCAAGCACCCAGCGTCGATATCGAAATTGCCGTAGCGGCCGAACTTGCCGAAATGCCGCTGGACGAATTCAAATTGCTGAACGCGTCGTTCAACCGGCCTGTCATCTTGGCCGAGCACCAGACCACGCTGTTGCTGCCCACCAATAAGGTCGACATCTTCAATGCCAACCTCGCAGCCTACAAGGGCAAGCTTAGCGAATGGCAAACCTATAGAAGCAAATCAGGCGAATCTTACCTGACCATCGCCAAGCAACACGGCATCAGTGTGGCGCAGCTGCGCAAAATGAACGGCCTGAGCAAGAAAGCAAAACTTGCCAACGCGCAGACGCTGCTCGTGCCCGCGGCGGGAGCCGGCGGCCGCATCCAGCTTGCGTCGCTTGACGTATCGGCAGACGACCGGCCGACTTCCCGCACTAAATCGTCAGGCCGCAATAAAGACGTCGTCGTGTTGCGCCGCAAGGCCAATGTACGTACGCATACGGTCAAAGGCGGCGATACGCTGTTTTCGCTGGCAAAAAAATACAATACATCCGTTACCGAACTCCGCAAGTTGAACAATCTCAAAGGCAGCAAGTTGGCCAAGGGTGTTCGATTACGTGTGCCCGGAACCAGCATCCGCGGCTAAACTCTCAAGTCAAGAAAAAAGGATTTATCAAATGGGTTTCCTCAACGGCAAGCGCATCCTCGTAACCGGTGTCCTATCAAATCGGTCAATCGCCTATGGCATCGCGCATGCCTGCAAGCAGCAAGGCGCCGAGCTTGCCTTTACCTACGTCGGCGACCGTTTCAAGGAACGCGTCACTGGTTTCGCCGCCGAACTGGGCAGCGACATTGTCATTCCATGCGACGTCGCCGAAGATGAACAAATCGAGAACACGTTCAAGGAATTGCAGGAGCGCTGGGATGGCCTCGACGGCCTGGTCCACTCTATCGGTTTTGCGCCACGCGAATGCCTCAACGGCGACCTGCTCGAAGGCTTGTCACGCGAGGCGTTTCGCATTGCGCACGACATCTCGGCCTACAGCTTTCCGGCACTTGCCAAAGCCGCGCTGCCCATGCTCAAGGGACGCCAAAGTTCGGTTCTGACGCTCACCTACCTGGGCGCTGAAAAAGTCGTTCCTCACTACAACACCATGGGGCTGGCCAAGGCGTCGCTGGAAGCAAGCGTGCGCTACCTTGCTTCCGCCCTGGGCCCACTGGGCATACGCGCCAACGGTATTTCGGCGGGCCCCATCAAAACGCTGGCGGCCAGCGGCATCAAAGACTTCTCCGCCATCTTCAAATATGTGGAAGCCAATGCGCCCATTCGGCGCAATGTAACCATTGAAGATGTGGGCAATGTGGCTGCCTTCATGCTCTCGGACTTGGCCGCCGGCATCACCGGCGAGATCACTCATGTCGACGGCGGGTTTTCGACTGTCGTACCCGGCATGGAATAAAGTTGCAGCCTGAACGGCGCAGCGGTCGCTCCCCTTCATAATTACAACAGTCAGGGGGCGCCCGCCCGCCGGCGCAGGATCATGCCGTTTCGTTCGCAGAGTTCTTCAGGTTCTGCAGGGCCACGGCAGCCGCCTTTGCAACATGCTCGCCACAGAGCTTCTTGGCCCGCTTGGCATCGCGGCTTTCAATTGCGTCGACAATTTCCGTAAGCTCTTCAATCGTCTTCGGCAACCTGTCCTTGCCCGACAAGGATAGCCGCCGCAGAATAGTCACCCGGTTGTTCAGCAGGGTGAGCATGCTGCCCACGACCGTGTTTCCGCAGCCGTCCAGCAGTATCTTGTAGAAATCATTCTTGGCATCCAAAAGACTGTGCGTGGACCGCGCCGCGTCGATGTCCTTCAACGTGTCCAGGGCCGCGCGCAGCGCCTTGACTTGCCCGTCGGTGGCGTGAACGGCAAAGCCCTCCCCCGCCAATGCTTCCAGCGCCTGCCGGACCGCGTATATGTCTTCAGCTTCCTCGTAGGTGATCGTGGCTACGACCGGCCCTTTATGGGGGATGTTGGTAATGAGCCCTTCGGCGCCCAGGTGCTGCAAGGACTCGCGCAACACTGTGCGGCTGATGCCCAGCATCTCGCACAGATCACGTTCTATCAGCTTCTGTCCCGGTTGAAATGTGCCGCTCAATACCGCCAGGCGAAGCCGGTCAGTTACCTGCTGCCGCAACGAGCTGTTTTCTCTGGGGATATGGAGGTCCATCGATGGGTTCATGGTCAGTTTCAAGGGTTCAGCGTATTGCCCAATGCTAGCACTAAGCCGGAGTCAGGCCCGCAGCGGACGCCGTCATGGAACGCCGTGCCGCTGCCGGAAAATCGACTATGGGGAAAACACCCAATCGTCTTAAAATACTATTGTATTACAATCGTACAAATAGACGACGAAACCATTCACCCACATCAATCGAGGACATGGCATGACGAATCCAGCAAACAATCCATTGGAACAGCTCTTTCAGGAAGGTCTTAAAACCCGGCGCGAAGTTCTCGGGGCGGACTATGTAGACGGCTCATTGGCCAAGGCCAATGAATTTATGTCGGCCTTCCAGCACATCACTACCGAGTGGTGCTGGGGCTATGCATGGAACAGGCCAGGCCTGGAGCGCAAGACACGCAGCATGCTGAACCTGGCCATGCTCACTGCGCTGAACCGCCCTGCGGAAATCAAGCTTCATGTCAAAGGCGCGCTCAACAATGGCGTAACTGTCGAAGAAATCAAGGAGATCCTGCTGCAGGCAACGGTTTACTGCGGTATCCCCGCCGGCCTCGACGCATTCAAAGTCGCCAATCAGGTGCTCGAAGAAGAAGGCGCATATAAAAACGAAGAGGCCAAGTAATGGGCAAACCCGTCGACACCATCGGATTCATCGGAATGGGAAGCATGGGCAAGCCCATGGCAAGCTGCCTGCACAAAGC
>JAKFDW010000087.1:0-5222 GCA_036675955.1 Orrella sp.
GATTTGAGTAAACAGAGCAGCGACTTCCAAAACGAGTGCTGCTGCTCTTTCTAACTCCGCGATGGGAAGTTGGAGCTATTGCATCAAAATTCGGGGCCGCTGGCTATGGTGGCGTTAGCAAAACCGCCTGTTTTCTTCTTTTGTGTTGGACAGCAACAACAAAACGAACATCACACCTCGAAGAGACTAGGGATTACCCTTGGTTTGAGTGTGGTGCCACGGACACAAACGGTGCCGCGACGCAGTGCTGATATTTATTTTAATTAAATGCCCCAAGCGCTTGTTTTTATTATGCTTTGCGCAGACGAGGCATTGATGTTTATTTGCTTTCTTTTCAATGATTTGCAGTTCATCTTCGCCGCCTCGTCGCCGTCAGGTCCGCTGGTTTTAGCGCGAGTGTTGACCTGATCGCTGGAAAATCCTAAAAGCGGCGCAAGTGGTTATCCCAGGAAAGCGTAGCGGACTGTTGAATTTCTTTCTTTTCAGCGTGAAGCAATAGACTGGCCAGCATCCCTTGCCCACTCGTGACAATGAATCCATGTTCCGTGGCAGGCGCCACGCCGCAACCGTCGAAAATATCGTGACTTGCCAGGAAATCACCGCTGGCGGCGTCCCACAACAGCACTTTGCCTCCAACCGGGCTCGATGTAGCAACTATAGTGCCCGCATGATTGACAGCCATGGATCCCACGTAATTTTTCATGCTGCGCAAAACCTCTTCCGGTCCCGCAAACAGCTGTATCGGCGTCCCCCGGCGGTGCCTGCCAACGAGGGGCGGCCCGTCTTGTGCAGCGCCCGTGTATTGGCACCCAAGCCATACCGCCCCAAGCCCGTCGACGACGAGATGCCGGATTGACAGCCTGTTGAACTCCGGTTTCAGGAACACCTGTTCCAGCAGCTTGCCAGTTTGCATGTCGAGGTATGCGAGAGACGGCTGCATGGTGTCGGCATTCAGCTGCAGTTTGCCGTAGTCGGGATGCGTCAGAATGCCGCCGTTGGCAACGCACAGCGTGCGCCCATCCGGCATGAGCACGACTTCATGCGGACCAACGCCGGCGCTTGCATACTCACCGATACGTCGGTATTGGCCTTGGTCGCTGCTGTCGTATATGCCTAATACGCCGCGGCCTGCTTCGTAGTCGTTTTCGGTAGCCACCATGATTTTGCCGTCCGGCGAATACACGCCATGACCGAAAAAATGGCGGCTGGGCGCCGCTTGCAAGGCCTGTACTGGACGCTTGTCCGCTACATCGAAGGCAATGGCAAAGAAACCGGGTTGGCGACCGAACACGGTTGCGCGGCCGCGTGCGGGATCAAGGGCAAAGCTGTGCCCTCGATCGGGCATCGGAATGACAAGCCTATCAGTACCCTGCTCGTCGAATACAGCGGCCTCGAAGCGGCCGTCGTTCTTGCGGGCGGCCAGGTATAAAGGACTGGCCGGTTCGGAGAGCGCGGATGCAGAGGCCTGCGCAATACGTGCGCGACTCATGCCCAGCGAGCTGGCGCCATAGGCAGCCAGCAGCGCGACAAAACGACGGCGGCTAATCTCCATCGAGCGCATTGAAGCCTATCCGTACGCCAAACGCAGGAGCAACGTGTTCGTCTACCAGGCTCTTGGCGTTCTTCATCAACAGCGCGGCCAGCGTCAACTGCCGGTAGCCATCGTCGGTACTAACGAGTTCCACCAAATCGACGGTGTCGTTACCCGCCTGCATGGACTTGAAGTTGTCGTCGATGCGGCGCAATTCGGCCTGGATGCTGTCGTCTACCCATGTTTCGTCATCTTCATACCGGTAACCGCCGGCGCGATAGAAGCGAAGCATGCCTTGAACTGAAGCAGCCATGGAGGCAATAGACTGCCCGCTGCGCCAGAACGGAGCCCGCTTGGCCTTGGCAGCCTCGATACTTTCGCCCAATACCGGCAACAACTTTACATCGCGCGCAAACTGGAGTCCGGTGGACAAGGCCTTGATGGCTTCTGCCGCAACCTCTTGTTGGGAACGATATAAGGAATTTCCCGCGGAGGGCCGCGCAAATTGCTGCGCATAGCTTCCGCCTGGACGCCATTCGTTGGCCAGCTCGGATCCCAGCTGCTCGAGGTTGCCGGCAACAGACATCGCATAGGAACATGTTTCCGGGTTGATGTCGGCGGCCACGTCGCCATCGGAAAGGCCTGCCAACAGACCTCCCTCACGATACAGCACATACTCGAGAGCAGGCAGCCCTTGTATTGCCACGCTGTGCGTGGACAACTGGGCCGCATCGGGTATGGCATCGGGCTTCGCCAGGACGCCTTGCACCTGGCGCAAGGTGATACCGCGCGGATCGGGCCAGAAATTGAGTTTTTCATAGCGGTTGGCTTTTACCAACGGCCCGAACCGCAAAAATTCAATACCGGCCCATGCCCTGACCAATTGCGCGAAATCTTTGTCTATCCGCTGGGCACCCGCTTTGTCGGGTGCGGCACACCAGTCCTGCAGGGCGGCATTCAGCCGGTCCGCAGATCGATGAAAGCCCTGCATGGCAGGGCTTATATAGGTTGACGTCAACCTTTTCCCGAAATCGGAGGGGAGTTCACCTGCGAATGAGGTCATGGCCGGCATAAGCGCGGCCGCGCACAATACGGGCCGCATCCAGGCTACGCACAATTGGGATATCGAGAATGTTCTAGTCATTGCCTACAAGGATTCCAGGAACAGGATCAGGTCTGCGCGTTGTGCAGGGGTCATGGCTGCGACACGGTCACGCGGCGCCTGAGCTTCGCCGCCATGCCACAGTATGGCTTCCAGCAGCGTACGTGCCCGGCCATCGTGCAGCCATGTCGCATTGGGGTTCACGGTTTTCGTCAGCCCTATGCCCCACAACGGCGGCGTACGCCATTCGCGTCCGCTTGCATCGCCCTCGTCCTGGCCGTCGGCCAAGCCGGGGCCCATGTCGTGCAGCAACAAATCGGTATACGGCCAGATCAGCTGGAAACGGTGCTCGGCACGCTTGGCATCGCGGCTCGTGACGTATTTGGGGACGTGACAGGCAATGCAGTTGGACTCATAGAAGAGCTTCTTTCCAGCCAGGACACGTTCGTCATCCACATTACGCCGCTGCGGCAACGCGAGGTTCTGGGAGTACGTCGTCACAAAATCCATGAGCCGCCCAGGCACTTCGTGCTCGCCCAGATGCTCTTGGGCTCCGTTCGGCATCTCGAAACATGCGGTTTGCGCCGGCATGCAGTCGCCGTAATGGCTGGGAAACATGGGCGAGGACAAACCCATGTCTCCGGAGAATGCATTCGCGGACTGATGCTCGACCGTGGGCTGACCCGCCTTCCAGTTGAAGCGACCAAGCACTTGTTTGCCTGTACGCACGTCCTTGACCCAGTTAGGCCTTCCTGAAATACCGTCAGGCTTGTCGGCAGCGGCATGCGCCAGAATATCGTCCTGGTGGATGGACTCAAGTAAACCGAGGCCCAGCATGGGCGGCGCCAGCCGCGGCGAAAACCGGACGTCGGGATGCAATGGACCATACCCCAGGTCGTTGACGGTATAGGTTGGATCCATCAGCACCACGGTTTCGCCCCCGTTGAGCTTGACGGGGACTTCGCGATAGTCGATTTGTATGCTTCCTTCGGCAGGCAGGCCGGGCACGGCAAAGGGCTGCAGCTGATGCCCATAAACCGGGTCCGGCAATGAGGCCACCTCACCCTGATGCAGGCGCTCGCGCGCCTCTTCGGGGTTGCCCGGAATGGACAGCCTCAACAATAGAGCAACCACGTCGCTGCGTTGCAGAGGATCGAAACCAGGCACCGTGCCCCGACCGTCCTTGACGTGGCAGGCCTGACAGGATCGCGCATTGGACAAGGGACCAAGACCATCCGAAGCCTGTGTGGACGATGGCGACGACACCCAGTCCTTGCGGAACAAACCATTTCCCACCATGAACTCCTGCCGCCCTTCGAAGGTCAGATTAGCGGCGGGATGGGAGAAAATATCGGGATTGATCAGCTTATTGACTGTTCCCGCACCGCCCTGCATGGTTTCGAACCGCTCGGCTTGGGAAAAGTCCGTCGTCGGACGAGTTATTTCTGCGACCCGGGCACGGTCCGCCGCGCTTAGATCGGATCGGAGTACGGGTTCGGCCGCCAATGCCGTCGCGGCGGCCGCCAAGAGAACAAGACTGACTACAGGTTTCACTGTTTCACACTATTTGAATACGGCGTCGGGTTGATCCAGGCTGTCGGAACCTTCGAGCTGGATACTGCCCAGTTCGAGGGCCGCGATGACCCGTTCAATGCTGCGCGTCTGGGCTACGAGCCCGTCAATGACGGCCTGCACAACGGCATTGCCTTTTTCATTTCCCTGTCCGATCATCTGGTCGTAGGTCTCGACGGTTTCAGCATGGTGCTTCATCGCTTGCATAGCCTTGAACGTGGCATCCAGCTTCTCGTGCATTTCCGCATCAAGCTTGGGATCGCGCGCCTTGACCAGGTCGGACAGGCTGGCTCCCTTGACCATGGATCCGTCGACACGCTTGTACTGTCCCTGGTACACATTCATCATTCCCACCTGATCGTAGAAGTGCGAATTGTGCGTATTGTCGGAAAAGCAATCGTGCTCTTCTTCGGGATCATGCAACATCAAGCCCAGCTTGATACGTTCGCCGGCGAGCTCACCATAAGACAAGCTGCCCAGTCCGGTCAGCATGGCGATAAGTCCCGCCTTGGGATCCTCTTGCACAGCCATGCGCGCTTCACCCTTTGCCTGCCAGTTGGCCACCATTTCCTCGAGGTCGGCGATGAGCAGGTCGGTGACGACCTTCAGATACTGTCCGCGACGCTCGCAATTTCCGCCAGTGCAGTTGGCGGTATCGTAGTCTGTATGCGGACGATTGCCGGCATGGCGTTCCTGCGGCGTACCACTGCGATCCGATGGGGCGGGACCGGTGCCGTTGAGGTCCTGGCCCCACAACAGGAATTCAATGGCGTGGTAGCCGGACGATACGTTGGCTTCATTGCCGTCGGCTTCGTGCAGAACCTCGCGCAACAACGTCGTGGTGATTTCGCTGGCATCCACCTTCTTGCCGCCGACGCTCAGTTTCTCGTTGGCGATGACGTTGACCACATAATAGGCATTGGCGTCCGAGTCGGTACCATAGGAAGCGTCTACATAGTCGATCATTCCCTCGTCTAGAGGCCAGGCATTCACCCGCCCTTCCCAGTCATCGACTAT